>NZ_JBEZLV010000043.1:0-47484 GCF_040652335.1 Streptomyces sp. NPDC048270 | reverse complement strand
CCGTGACCGACGAGTTCGACCAGATCGTGGAGGCCAAGGAATGAGCAGCGACGTGGCCGTGCTGGCCCTCAAGCCGGCGCTGGAGGCCGTCCTCACGCCGGGTGCGGCGGGGCGGGACCGGTCCGGGGCCTGTGGTGCTGCGGAGGTGCGCGGCGCCGCTGGGGCGGCGGCGGCCCGGCCCTCCGTCGTAGAATCTCGGCATTGTGTCTGAGTCCCTGAATCCCCAGCCGCCCAGCCTCCCGGACGCCGTTCCCGCGCCCGCGCCGGAGGCGAACGCGTACGTGCCGCCCAAGTGGCGGACCGAGCCCCGCTTCCCCGACGGGCCCTCCCCGGACCCGGCCGGCTCGCACCACGAGCGGCGCATCCGGAGCTTCCAGCCCCGCCGCAGCCGGGTCACCACCGGACAGGGCGAGGCCCTGAAGCGCCTGTGGGGTACCTGGGGCCTGGACATCGACGGCCACGAGGTCATCGACCTGAAGACCCTCTTCGACGGCCTGCCCGTCGTCCTGGAGATCGGCTTCGGCATGGGCGAGGCCACGGCCCAGATGGCCGCCGCCGACCCCTCCACCGGCATCCTCGCCGCCGACGTGCACACGCCCGGGCAGGGCAACCTGCTCGCCCTCGCGGAGCGGAACGGGCTCACCAACGTCCGCGTGGCCAACGGCGACGCCATCATCCTGCTCCGCGAGATGCTGCCGCCCGACTCCCTGGCCGGCATCCGCGTGTACTTCCCGGACCCCTGGCCCAAGGCCCGCCACCACAAGCGCCGGCTGATCCAGCCCGAGTTCCTCACCCTGGCCGCGACCCGACTGGCCCCCGGGGGCGTGCTGCACTGCGCGACCGACTGGGAGCCGTACGCCGAGCAGATGCTCGAAGTGCTCACCGCGCACCCGGACTTCGAGAACATCCAGGCCGACGGCGGCTATTCGCCGCGGCCCGACTTCCGGCCGCTCACCCGCTTCGAGGGCCAGGGCCTCGACAAGGGCCACGTGGTACACGACTTGCTCTTCCGGCGCACGGAGAACTGACAACGTCACCGCGCGTGTCAGACCCGCTCTGTAGGGTCATGGTGTGTTCCGAGCGCTCCCCGCTGTGCTCGCACGCCCGTCGGGCAGGGTCCGCACGTGCGTGCTCCTCGCTCTGCTCGCCGCCACCGGGATCGCGATCCTCGAACTCGTGCGGGAGCAGACCGGTACCCCCGGCTTCTTCGTCGGTCTGGGTCTGGCCCTGCTGCCGGTGCCGCTGCTCATGGCGGCCTTCCGGTGGCTGGGCCGGGCCGCGCCCGCGCCCTGGCCGCAGCTGCTGTTCTGCTTCGGCTGGGGTGCCTGCACCGCGGCGCTGATCGCGATACTGGCCAACAGCTTCGCGACCGAGTGGATAGCCGCGGCCACCGCGGACCCCTCCGACGCCGACCAGCTCGGTTCGGTGGCGATCGCGCCGGTGGTGGAGGAGAGCGCCAAGGCAGCGGCCCTGCTCCTCGTCTTCGTCTTCCGCAGACGGCAGTTCACCGGGCCCGCCGACGGCTTCGTGGTGGCCGGCTTCACCGCCACCGGCTTCGCCTTCACCGAGAACATCCTCTACCTCGGCAACGCCTTCGACGAGGACCTCGCCAAGGGCACCGGCATGCTCAACTCCGTGACGGCCGCGACCTTCTTCGTCCGGATAGTGGTGTCGCCGTTCGCGCACCCGCTGTTCACGGTGCTCACCGGGCTCGGTTTCGGCGCGGCCGCGGTCAGCGCCGGCCGGGGGCGCAGGATCGGGCTGCCGCTGCTCGGCCTCGCGCTCGCCATGGGCCTGCACGCGCTGTGGAACAGCTCCTCGCGGCTCGGGGAGTACGGGTTCTACGTGGTCTACGGCTGCGTGATGGTCCCGCTGTTCGGGCTGCTGCTGTGGCTGGCCGTGCGGATAAGGCGCCGTCGCCTGCGGGCCGTCGCCGGGGAGCTCGCGGTGTACGCGGCGGCGGGCTGGCTCGGTCCGGCCGAGGTACCCGCCCTGGCTTCGATGCCCGCCCGGTCGCTGGCCCGCACCCTGGCCCGGCGCAGCGGGGGCCGGGCGGCGGGGCGTGCCGTCGCCCTGTACGAGGCGGATGCGGCGGCCCTGGCCCTCCTGCGGAACCGGGCGCGCCGCGGCGGCCCGGGGCACGAGCCGGACTTCGCGGGACGGGAGCGGGAGCTGCTGGACCGGCTCTGGCTGCGCCGGGCGACGGCGGGTCCCGCGCTGGCCCGGGCGGCGGCCATGGAGGAGCTGCTGCCGCCGTGGTTCGACCCCCTGCCCCGGCCCGCCCTTGCCCCGGAGGCGGTGCTGACCGGCATGCCGTCGCCGCGACGGGCCAGCGACGCCAAGAGGGTCGGTGCCAAAAGGGTCGGTGTCAGGAAGGACGGCGTCAGGAGGGGCGACGCCGGATTCGACTCCGACTCCGGCTCCGACTCCGACTCCGACTCCGGCTACGGCTCCGGCTCCGGTGCGGGCCTCAGACGTTCAGGCCCTTGGAGGTCAGCCACGCCAGCGGGTCCACCGTCGAGCCGCCCTTGCGTACTTCCAGGTGGAGATGGGGTCCGGTGACGTTGCCGGTGGCGCCGACGCGGCCGATGGTCTCGCCCGGGGAGACCGTGCCGGAGGTCACCGACATCGAGGAGAGGTGGCAGTACCAGACCTCCGTCCCGTCCTCGAGCTCCAGCACGATCCGGTAGCCGTACGCCCCCGACCAGCCGGCCGAGGTGATCTTCCCGGCGGCCACGGCCTTGGCCGGGGTGCCGGTGGGGGCCGCGAAGTCGAGGCCGGTGTGGTGGCCGGAGGACCACATGGAGCCCGCGACCCCGTAGTGCGAGGTGAGGGTGTAGGCGGAGGTGGGCAGGGAGTAGCTGCCGGCCGTCTTGGCGGCGCGTTCCTGCTCGGCCTTGGCCGCGGCGGCCTCCTCGGCGGCCCTGGCCTCCTGTGCGGCCTTCGCCTCGGCGGCGGCCTTCGCTTCCTCGGCCGCCTTGCGCACGGCCTCCGCCTTGTCCCTGGCCTCCTGGGCAGCGGTCTCCCGGGCGGCCCGCTCGGCCTCGGCCTGTGCCTGGGCGGCCGCTGCGGCCTGCTGGGAGTCGGCCTGCTGGAGGATGCGGTTGCGCAGCACCTCGCCGGGGTCGGCACGGCGGTCGGACTGCTGCGGGATGATCCCGGCCGTCGCGGCCGCTCGGGCCGACTCCCCGGAACCGGCCTCCGTTTGCCGGACGTTGTCCCCGGTGATGCCGGCGGCGGAGTCGCCGGACATCACGTCGGGCAGCGACGGCATGGATATCGCGACTTGGGGCCGGTCCTGGGCGGTGGCGATGCCACTCGCGCCCACCGCGGCGATCACGCCGACGCCGAGCACGGTGGAGCTGCGGGCGAGTCCGCCGCGCTGCTTGGCCACGCGGTGCTTCCCGCGGACCGCACGGACCGAATCCTCGGTGGGATTCCACTCGCCCCAGGCACCCGCGGCAGGCGGCTCCTGGCTTTCGATGCCTTCGGGGGCAGGCAAGTTGGAGGCCACCGGGGCACACTCCTATTGACGCGATCGCGCACGGCGCCGTCTCTTGCGACGGCTGGGAAGACCGCACTGCGTTATCGAAAGGTAATAGACGCAGGGGAGTGATTCCAAGCTGTTGCGATGGATCGTTCTCAGCAATCGGCCACTCCCTGAGCTGCTCTGGCCAGGGCTTTTCGCCTGAGATCCGGATCAACTCGGGCAAAATTCAGGCGATTCCGATATCACTTCAGCCACAACTGGATCATGACGATCCGTCAGTCACCTTGCGGAGAGCGGCCTACCGCTCACCCACCGTCACAGGCCGTCGTCGCGGCGCACCACCGGCACGGTCCGCCGGCGCTCCGGCTCCCCCTCGCGCGGCCGGCCCACCGCCAGCAGCGCCATGTCGTCCGTCGCGGCGCCCCCGGTATGCCGGCGCACATCGCTGCTGAGCGCCCCGAGCAGCTCCTCCGGGCCGGGGAACACCCGCCCGCGCAGCCGGTCCGCCGGATCGTAGAAGGCCCCCGCCCGGTCCCGGGCCTCGGTGACCCCGTCCGTGAACAGGAGCAGTGTGGCACCCGCGGGAAAGGCCCACTCCTCGACCCGGCCCGGCCGGCCGTCGAGCTCGCCCAGGCCGAGCGGCACGGCGGGCTCCTGCGGGCCGAGCGCCAGCAGCTCCCCGTCGGCGTGCAGCAGCAGCGGCTCGGGGTGGCCCCGGTTCAGCAGCCGCAGTACGTGCGCCTCCGGCGGGATCTCCCCGAGCACGCACGTGGTGAACCCCTCCACCGCGTCCAGGCTGTCGCGCCGGGTGCCCTCCCTGGCCAGGGCCCGCTCCAGCCGCTGGGCCAGCTCGTCCAGCGTCGGCTCGGTCTCGGCCGCCTCCCGGAAGGCCCCCAGCACCACCGCCACCGCTTCCACCGCGCCCAGCCCCTTGCCCCGTACGTCACCCACCGCCAGCCGCACTCCGTACGGGGTCTCCTGGACGGCGTACAGGTCCCCGCCGATGAAGGCGTCCGCCTGCGCGGCCTCGTACCGGGCGGAGACGTGCAGGCCCCCGATCCGCTCGGCGGGCGTGGGCAGCACCGCCCGCTGCGCGGCCTCGGCGATGCCGCGCGCGGAGGCCAGCCGCTCGCCGCTGCGCCGCACCACCCGGTTGATCAGGAGTGCCAGGCCGGACACGGTCACGACGGTGACCAGCTCGGTCAGCGCCTCCACCTTCCAGGTGGTGCCGTGGTAGAGGTGCAGCACGACCACCGCGAGCGAGGCCAGCGCGCCGGTCAGCGCCGTGGCCCGGAAGCTGAACAGCGGGGCGGCGATCAGCGGGGCCGCCGAGAAGAAGGGGGATCCGGTGAAGTTGGGCGGGGTCAGCATGTCGAAGGCCAGCCCGACGATGATCAGTACGGTCGGCATCACCCGGGCCACCTGCCGGGCCGCACCGCTGCCGGCGCCGTCCGCGCGCTCGCGCCCCCGGTCGCCGTTGCCCTCCCGGCCCAGCCCCACCACGCTGCCCTCCTGCCGCCCGGTCGCTCCCACGGGTGCGGGCCGGCCACCGCCTCGCCCCTCAAGGGTGGCGGCACCGGGGCCCGTACGGCGACCCGGCCGCGGCCGATCGGGTGACGGACCGCGAGAGGGAAGACCGTGAGAGGGAAGACCGGAACACGACGAAGGCCCGGTTCCCAAGGGGAACCGGGCCTTCGTACTGAGTAGCGGGGACAGGATTTGAACCTGCGACCTCTGGGTTATGAGCCCAGCGAGCTACCGAGCTGCTCCACCCCGCGTCGGTAAACACAACTCTACGCCATCCGGGGGGACGCCTCCGCCAATTAACCGCCACCCCTCCCCCGCAACCCCCATAACCCCAGGTCAGGACGGTCCAATCGACCCAGAACCGGGCACCCGCGGGTCGAAGATCATCTCTGTTGCACGCCGGTGACACTGCGGGGATCGTTCCGGGATCGGCCGCGGGCGAAGATTCACCTGTCGCCAAGGCCGCGGGGAACACGAACCGGCCGGAAGCACCAACCACACCGACCGGCTCGGCGCTCTGCCGAAGCCCTTGTGATTCCTGGGGGGAGTCCACCATGTCCGTTCGCACCGCAGCCGCCATCGCAGTCGTCGCCGGCGTTGTCACCACTCTGCTGCCGCTCTCGGCCACCGCCGCGTCCGCCGCGCCCACCGCCGACGGCAGCCCGGTGCTGCGCACGGAGATGGGCACCCCCGTCCCGAACGGTCCGCTGACCCGCGGCGGGGTCACCGAGACCTTCGACCTCACGGTGAAGAACCCGACCGGCAAGGCCGTCACGTACAAGCCGTGGATGCTCCTGGACCCGACCGGTCCGAGCCGGCTCCAGCACGACGACGTCGTCTTCAAGGTCGACGCGGTGGACGCCCCGGCGACCAAGTCCTCGATCGGGCAGCAGGACGGCGAATGGCAGGGCATGTTCTACCCGGCCGCCGGCGGCGAGGGCGGGCAGGGCGGCTTCGACATCCCCGCGAACGGCAAGATGACCTGGAAGGTCACCCTGGGCCTCGGCGCGAACTACCCGACCAACAACGGCGACTTCAACCTCCGCGCCGCCAGCTACAACAACTCGGTCGCCGCCGACGGCACGGGCTCCCACCTCTTCAAGGTCGGCCCGCAGATCAAGGCCGGCGAGCTGAAGACCTCGTTCACGCAGGGCCTCGCCGACATGGGCGGCCAGGAGCGCCGCGCGTACTGGGACCTGAACTACCAGGCCACCGGCGACGGCGCGTTCGCCACCGGTCTCGCGAGCACCCTGAGCCTGTCGCACCCGGGTGAGGACAAGGCCGACTTCCGCGTCCAGGCCATGATCGACGGCCGCTGGCAGGACCTGAAGGCGAAGGACAGCCGCTACACGCTGCCCGAGATCCCCAAGGGCTTCGGCGCGGCCTCCGGTGTCCGCACCCTGCCGCTGCGGATCAACCTGGGCCAGGACACCGAACTCAAGAAGAAGACCGCCATCACGATGGAGGTCGAGGTCTCCCACTCCGCGGGCAACACCTTCCCGCTCAAGTCCGGTTACGTGCAGTTCCCGCTCACTCCGAACACGGACCCGGTGCCCTCGCCGTCCGGCACCCCGACCCCCTCCACCTCCGCCACGCCCACCAAGGCCCCGGCCACTGCCCCGGCCGTCCAGCCGGCCGCGGCCACCTCCTCGGCCGCCGCCGCGGGCAACGCCCACACGACGAGCACGGGTTCGGGCTCGCTGGCCGCCACCGGCTCCTCGGGCACGGGCCTGTACGCCGGGCTCGCCGGCGCCCTGGTCGCCCTCGGCGCGGCCGCCGCCTGGCTCGGCGCCCGCCGCCGCCGCAACGCCTCCGCCTGATCCACCCGGCCGCGCCCCCGACCGGCCCGGCCCCCGCACGACGAAGCGCCCCACCCGATCACCTCGGGTGGGGCGCTTCGTCGTACGGGCCAGCGGGGTTGTCCCCGGCGGGCCCTGAGCAGTAGGCCATGTCGGACTCGAACCGACAACCAACGGATTAAAAGTCCGCTGCTCTGCCAATTGAGCTAATGGCCCTCGGCGTGCTCACCCCAGAGCATAGCCGGACAGCGCCGGTCAGCCGATCGGGTATCGACTGACCGGCCTGTCGGGGTCAGCGGACGGGCGGGCGCACCACGCGGGACGGGGTGCCGGTGACCTTCATCGAGCCGCTCGTGCGCAGCTCGGGGGTCTGGCCGTCGGCCGGGCGGGCCGTCAGGGTCCACTCGTAGTCGCCGGTGTGGAGGTAGGAGCCCCACTGGTTCTTTCCGTCCCAGGCCGGCGCGATCAGGCCGCGCGCCTCGCCGCCGGAGCGCACGACCGTCGAGATGCCCGAGGTCTTGTTGCGCACCGTCAGCTGCCAGGAGGAGACCGGCTTCGACAGCCACCAGCGCGAGGACCAGCTCTGCGCGCTGCGGAAGTCGACCGCGGCCGGCGCGTCCTGGTCGATCACCGCGAGCGGGGAGGCCTTGCCGGTGACGCCGACCACGTGGACGGTCTCGCCCGCGTCCGTGTAGGCCAGCCGGCCGCCGAAGCGGTCCACGGTCCAGTCGCTGCCGTACTTCTTCAGGGGCTGCGCGATCTCGCGCTCCTTCACCGGCGCGCCGGAGCGCAGGTTGTAGACCTCGAGGCCGGTGTCCGTCCGGTGCGCGACATAGCCGTCGCCGAGCCTGGCGGCGTCGCCCGCGGGGGTGAAGGGCAGCGGGATCCGCTTCTTGGACGGCAGGTGGAAGGCGGAGGCGCCGGTGCCGCCCGCGGAGCAGGTGAAGTACAGCCAGTCGCCGCTCGCCTGGAGCTCGTACGGGCGGCAGCCGAGGTCGACCCGCTGGGTGACCCTGCCGGTGCGCAGGTCGGTTCCGGTCACCGTGCTGTCGTCCTCCCGGTCCCACAGGGTGGATCCCCACAGGGTGGCCGCCGAGGAGGGCCTGACGTCCAGGAGCTTGCCGGCGTCGATGTCGGCCAGCACCATCCGGGAGTTCCTGTTCTCCGTGGCCGAGAACATCACGTACCGGCCGGAGGCGCTCTCGACCAGGTACGACGACATCGCCTCGGTGCCGGACAGGGGCACCTCGCGGACCGAGCCGCCGGGGCGGGTCTCCCGTACGTTCAGCACGGTTCCGCAGAGGCTGCTGCCGCAGGCGCCCGTGTCCGTGCCCATGGCCGAGAGCGAGACGATCCGGCCGTCTCCCGTCGGGACGGTCCAGCCCGGGATCTCGCCCCGGGGCGCGCAGAGCCGGTGGTCCGTCGTTTCCTCGCAGCTCCAGGCGGGAGTCTGCCCGGCCGGGGACGTCCCGGACACGGGCAGGTCGTAGCTGTGGAGGCTGCGGGCGGGGTTCTCCTGGCCGGTGAGGAGCCGGCCCTGGGCGAGGCTGAGCGTCACCCGGTCCGCGGGGTCCGGCGGCAGGTCGATCACCTTCGTCAGCGCCGGGGCGCCGTCGGGGCCGGGGGTGATCCGGTACATCGCCCAGTGGCTGGAGTCGGTGCCTCCGGCCAGGTAGGCGGAGCCGTCCGTGCCCGTCTTCATGCCGCGCCACGAGGACCGGGCGAGGAGGGTGCGCGCAGGGCCGCCGTTCACCGGTACGGCGGTGACGGCGTTGCTCGTCGCGTACGAGTCGTGCGCGACCAGCCAGTCTCCGACGGGCTGTACCTCCCCGTACAGGGTGGAGGTGGTGGCGCTGCGGGTCACGGACAGGTCGGCGCGTGAGCGCACCGTCACCGTGCTGGATCCCCTCGTGCGCAGCGAGACCCACTGGTAGCCGAGGGCGTAGTCGACGGAGCCGAGGTCGGTCGCGCCGTCCGGCAGGGCCAGCGGGGTCAGCGTCGCCGTGGCGAAGTCGAGCAGGGCGAGGGTGGCCTGGCCGGCGGCGGACCGGTAGGTGATCAGTGCGCCCTTCTCGTCGGAGGTCCGCACCCAGAAGCTGTGGCCCGCGATGCGTTCCGGGGCGCTGACGGTGACGTCCTTGCGCGGTTCCCCCTCCCGGCCGATCAGGTGCAGGGTGAGCCTGTCCTGCGCGTCCTTCTCGGTGGCCAGGACCTGCGTCGGCGAGTAGGTGCCCGTCCAGGACAGGCCCGCCGGGACGGCGAGGGTCTCCCGGTGGCCCGTTGACTGGTCGTGCAGGGTCAGCGGTCCCGGGGTCGTGCCCGACACGGCGCGGTACTCGCAGCCCACGGTGTCGCCGATGCTCAGCCACGGGCCGTGGTAGGGCCCCGAGTCGCAGTCCGCCTGCGGCGTTTCACGGCCGTCCGCGAAGCGCTTCCAGTACAGCCCGCGCCCGGGTGCGGGCAGCGTCACGCCGTTCGGCCCCGCGGCGAAGACCATCTTGTGCGACGGCTCCTGATGCGGTAGCGGAGCGACCGTCAGTTCGCCGGCTGCCGCGGGTCCGGCTGCCGCGGGTCCGGCGGCGGCCGGTACGGCGGTGAGGGCGCCGATCCCCGTGGCCAGTGCGAGCGCGGCGGCGCCCAGCACACGTGACCGTTTCATGTATTACTACCCCCCAGATGAAGCGCCGGGGGTGGTCGCGGTGTCGCGTTGCCGTGCCCCCACCGCAAAGTCCGGATCGTAGCAACACGCGACAGGGCCCCCACGACCAGCTCGGATCCGAGTGGTCGTGGGGGCCCTGTCAGGGGTTCAGCTCAGCTGCGGTCAGCCGTTGCGCTTCCAGCGCGGCTTGTCGTCGCGGCGGCCGCCGAAGGAGCCGGTCGAGCCGGAGCCCGACGGGCGGTGGTCGTCGCGGCGGCCGTAGGGGCGGTCGCCGGCGCCGCCGGAGCGGAAGCCACCGGACGGGCGGTCGTCACGACGGTCGCGGTTGAACGGGCGGTCGCCGCCACCGGAGCGGAAGCCGCCGCCGGAGGTGCGGTCGTCACGGTTGTACGTGCCGTTGCCCGTGGCCGGACGGTCGCCACCGGAGCGGAAGCCGCCCGACGGACGGTCGTCACGGCGGAAGCCGCCACGGTCGCCACCACGGTCGTCACGGTTGAAGCCACCCGAGGGGCGGTCGTCGCGACGGAAACCGCCACCCGCGGGACGGTCGCCACCGGAGCGGAAGCCACCCGACGGACGGTCGTCACGGCGGAAGCCGCCACGGTCGCCACCACGGTCGTCACGGTTGAAGCCACCCGAGGGGCGGTCGTCGCGACGGAAACCGCCACCGGCGGGACGGTCGCCACCGGAGCGGAAGCCACCCGACGGACGGTCGTCACGGCGGAAGCCGCCACGGTCGCCACCACGGTCATCGCGGTTGAAGCCACCGGACGGACGGCCACCGCGGTCGCCGCGGTCGTCACGGCGGAAGCCGCCACCGTTACCGCCGCGGTCGCCACCGCGGTTGTCGCGGCGCTCGAAGTTGCCGCGGTCGTCGCGCTGGGCGCGCTGCTCCTCGCGGCGCTCCTGCGCGGCCAGTTCGGCGGCAGCGGCCGCGGCAGCGGCCGCGACCTCGGCCTCGGCGGCCTCGGCCACCTCGGCGACAGCGGCCTCGGGGTCCTCGCCGCGCTCACGCGCGGAGCGGGCGACCAGGCGGTCGGCCTCCTCGCGCAGCTCCACGGCGCGGCGCGACAGGCGCTCGAGCTGCTTGGTGAGCTCGGCGACCTCGCGCTCGGCCTGCTTCGCGGCGTTGTTCGCGGAGTCGGCCTGGACCTCGGTGAGCGAACGGGCGCCGGTGATCTCGGCGACCTCGGGCTCGAAGGCGCCGGCGCCCTGGACGATGTGGCGCGAGGCGTCGACGCCCGCGTCCTCCATCAGGCGGAAGATCTGGCGGCGCTGGTGCGGCAGGGCCAGGGAGACCACGACACCGGACTTGCCGGCGCGGGCGGTACGGCCCGAGCGGTGCAGGTAGTCCTTGTGGTCGCCGGCCGGGTCCACGTTCAGGACCAGGTCGATGCCGTCGACGTGGATGCCGCGGGCGGCGACGTCGGTGGCGACGAGCGCGTTGACGTAGCCGTCCTTGAAGTCGGCGAGGACGCGGGTACGGGCGCCCTGCGTCATGCCGCCGTGCAGCGCGTCGGCCTTCACGCCGGCCTCGACGAGCTGCTCGGCGATGCGGTCGGCGCCCAGCTGGGTGCGGACGAAGATGATGGTGCGGCCCTTGCGGGCGGCGATGGCGGCCGTGACCGGCGCCTTGTCCTTCGGCTTCACGACGAGCACGTGGTGCGTCATGGTCGTGACGTTGCCCTGCGCGCTGTCGACCTCGTGCGTGACGGGGTTGGACAGGTAGCGCTTGACCAGGGTGCCGATCTCGTTCTCCATGGTGGCGGAGAAGAGCATGCGCTGGCCGCCGCCGGGGATCTGGTCGAGCAGCTCGGTGACCTCGGGCAGGAAGCCCAGGTCGGCCATCTGGTCGGCCTCGTCGAGGACCGCGACCGAGACGTTCTCCAGGGAGCAGGCGCCGCGGTTGATGATGTCGCGCAGACGGCCCGGCGTGGCGACGAGGACGTCGACACCGCGCTCGAGGGCGTAGATCTGGTTGCTCATCGAGGTACCGCCGCAGACGACCTTCATCTTCAGGCCGAGCACGTCGCCGTAGGGCTGGAGGGCGTCCGCGACCTGCATCGCGAGCTCACGGGTCGGCGTGAGGATGATCGCGCGGGGCTTCTTCTTCTCGGTGAAGCCGCCGGCCAGCGTGGCCAGGGTCGGCAGGCCGAAGGAGAGGGTCTTGCCGGAGCCGGTGCGGCCGCGGCCGAGGATGTCCTTGCCGGCCAGGGCGTCCGGGATGGTCGCGGCCTGGATCGGGAAGGGGGTGGTGACACCGTTCTGCGCGAGCTTGCGCACGACGCCCTCGGGCAGACCGAGGTCCGCGAAGGTGATCGTGGGCTCGGCGTCGGCGTCGGACTCGTCGTCGCCCTCGGCGTCGACGGAGTCGATGGACTGGTCGGTCGTCACGTCGGCCTCAAGGGCCTCGATGGTCTCGTCGACCACAAGGGTCTCTACTGCGTCGACGATCTCGTTCGAGTCGTTCTCGGGCATGACGGCACGGTCAGAACTGGAAATGGACATGCGAAATGCGAAACCTTCCGGAGTCTCGGCACGCGCCCAAACTCCGTGAATCGCAAATCGACCGCCTCAATGCGGTCAGCCACGGCTAGGGAGAGTACGCGCCACACGGCGCTCTTCGGATTCGGCGCCGGGCAATGGGATCAAACGATCTATAACCATACGCACCCTCCCCCGGGTCTGGCAAGTCGCTCCGCCAAGATGGGCCCTGACCTGCACGGATGACCTGAGCCCGGGAGCGGGAGGGAGCGGGGAGGAAGCGGCGGCGGACCGGACTGCGGGGCCGGAGCGGCGCCCCGGCTACGACCCCGCCGGGGTGCTCGGCTCCGGCTGCGGGCTCGGCGGCGGCGTGGGTTCCGTCACAGGAGGCGTGGTGGCCGGCGGCTCCGGAGTGGGGCTGTGCGACTGCTGCCCGCCCCCCGGCCCCCCGGAGCCGGAGCCACCCGATCCGCCCGATCCCCCGGAACCCGATCCGCCGGATCCGCCCGCCCCGCCCGCGCCGCCCCCGGAGGGCTCCTGCGGCCCCTGGCCGCCCGCCCCGCCGCCCGGGCCCGCCGACGGCGAGGGCACCCCCGGTTTGCCGTTCGTCGCCCCCGGGCTCGGCGAGCCCCCGGTCGCGCCGGACGCCTTGCCGTCCTCCTTGGGCCTGCCGTCCTGGCTCCCCGTACCGTCCTTCGCGCCGTGCCCCTGGCCGTGCGCCCCCGACCCGCGTCCGGCCGCGGACCCCCCGCCCGCCGCGGCGCCGCGGCCGTCGGACGAGGAGGAGGGCCCGGGCTTCGCCGAGTCCTCGCCGACACTCATGCAGCCCGCCGTCGCCGCTACCGCGAGCGCGGTGACGGCCAGTCGGAGGGAAGCGGACAACTGGCGCACGAGGGCACCTCCGAGCCTGAGGGGTGAGCGGTCCGCATGAGCGGGTCAAACAGCCCAACTCCCTTCGGCCCGTAAGGGACACGCCCTCAGCCGAACAGCTGCCGCGCCACCTGCGAGCCCAGGTGCACGGCGCCCAGCCCCACCAGCACCGATGCGGCGACGTTCGCCGCAGCGAGGAACTTCCAGCCGCGCTCGGCCAGCCGCAGGGTCTCGTACGAGAAGGTCGAGTACGTGCTCAGCGCACCGCACAGCCCCGTCCCCAGCAGCAGCTCCAGCCGGCTGGAGGAGGCCCCGGCCAGCAGCGCTCCGGCCAGCACCCCCAGCAGCAGGCAGGCGGCCGCGTTGACCACGAACGTGCCCCAGGGGAACGGCGAATCGTGCCGCGCCTGCACCGCACGGTCCGTCAGATACCGCAGCGGCGCCCCGACCACCGCTCCCGCCACCACGAGCAGCCAGTTCACCGGGCCGCCGCCCGCCCCCGCACCGCGCGCCGCGTCACCGAGGCCGCCGCCCACACCCCGCCGAGCGCCGCGGCCACCGTGAGCCCGGCGTACGCCAGCGCGGTGCCCGCCTCCCCCTCGTCCAGGAGCCGCGAGAAGTCCAGCGCGTACGTCGAGAAGGTGGTGAAGCCGCCCAGGATCCCGACCCCGGCGAAGGGCCGCACCAGCGGATGCGGCGGCCGCCTGCCGCCCTCGCTGATCAGCACCATCAGTACGCCGATCAGTGCGCTGCCCGCCGCGTTGACCACGAGGGTCGCCCACGGGAAGGCCCCGGGCCCGGCCGGCCACAGCAGGGAGATCCCGTACCGCGCCGAGGCCCCGAGGGCCCCGCCCGCCGCCACCGCCGCGAGCACCCGGCCCTGCGGCTCGGCGGCCTGCGCGGCCACGCGCAGGTCGACGTCCGGGTCGATGGCCTCGCCGCCGGGGACGGCCGGCCGGGTCATCCGTAGCCCAGCGCGTGCAGCCGCTCGTCGTCGATCCCGAAGTGGTGGGCGATCTCGTGCACCACGGTGACCTCCGTCTCGGCGACCACGCTCTCCCGGTCCTCGCACATCCGCAACGTGGGGTTCCGGTAGATCGTGATCCGGTCCGGCAGGACCCCGGCGTACCACTCGCCGCGGTCCGTCAGCGGGGTCCCCTCGTACAGACCGAGCAGCTCGGGGTCGTCGGCGGGCGGTTCGTCCTCGACGAACACCGCCACGTTGTCCATCAGCCGCGTCAGCTCCGGCGGGATCCTGTCCAGGGCCTCTGCGACGAGCTCTTCGAACTCCTCGCGCGTCATCTCCAGCACCGGGCCATTGTCCCCCCGGCGGGGCCGCCTCCCGCTTGCCGGGGGAAACCGTTTTGGCGATAGCTCCCCGGATCCCATATGCTTCTCACGTCCCCGACGCGCTGGAAAGTGCCCGGCGGGCCTTTAGCCCTCATCGTCTAGTGGCCCAGGACGCCGCCCTTTCAAGGCGGTAGCACGGGTTCGAATCCCGTTGGGGGTACGCATTACCGTGTGCAAGACTTGTCTCGCACACTGCAAGGTCCTGTGGAGCAGTTGGTTAGCTCGCCACCCTGTCAAGGTGGAGGTCGCGGGTTCAAGTCCCGTCAGGATCGCTGAAGCCGGAAACGGTTTCGTGGCTGGGTAGCTCAGTTGGTACGAGCGATCGCCTGAAAAGCGATAGGTCGCCGGTTCGACCCCGGCCCCAGCCACCATCAAGAAGGCCCCGTCCATCGGACGGGGCCTTCTGTGGTTACTCGGCCTCCGCCGCCCCCGCCGTCTCCTCCGTACGGGTCCTGCGGCGCCACTGCACCAGGGCGACGGCCGCCGCCCCCGCCGCGACCAGGCCGAGCAGCGCCCAGTCCGGGACCCCGTCCGCCACCGACCGGACCCACGCCTCCACCGCGAACGAGTCGTCCACGTCCAGCAGCCCGGGCAGCGCGCTCGCCCCGTCGAAGACCAGGAACACGGCGCCCAGGGCGATGAAGAACAGCCCGGACAGCAGCGAGGTGGTGTGCAGCTCGAAACGGCCCGCCGAGAAGGCCCGACCGCGCAGCCAGCGCCGCCGGCCGAGGTCGAACCGCTCCCACAACAGGGCCAGCAGGAACAGCGGCAGGGCCATCCCCAGGGCGTAGACGGCCAGCAGCAGGCCCCCGTAGACCGGGCTGCCGCTGACCGCCGCCACGGTCAGCACGCTGCCCAGGATCGGGCCCGCGCAGAATCCGGCCAGCCCGTAGACCGCGCCGAGCGCGTACACCGACAGGGCGGTCGTCGGCCGGATCCGCCCCGACAGCTCGGAGGCGCGCTTCGAGGCGAAGCCCAGCCCGAGGATCTGGGCGAGCCCGAGCGCGATGATCAGCCAGCCGCCGGCCAGGACCAGCCCGTCGCGGTTGCCGTGGAAGAACCGTCCGGCGTACGAGCCGGCCGCCCCCAGCGGTACGAGCGTGGTCGCGAGGCCCGCGTAGAAGATGCCGGTGCGCGCCAGCAGCCGCGACGTGGAGTCGATCGAGTACGCGAAGAAGGCGGGCAGCAGCAGCGCACTGCAGGGGCTGAGCAGCGCCAGGAGGCCGCCCAGCAGGGCGGCCAGGTATCCGATGCCGGTCACGGGCGGGCCGCCGCCTTCGCCCGGGCGATGGCGGCGGTGAAGGCGTCGAGGGGCTGGGCGCCCGCGATCGGCTGCCCGTTGACCAGGAACGACGGGGTGGAGGTCACGCCGATGCGGTAGCCCTCGTCCTGGTCCTTCTTCAGGGCCGCCGCGGCCTGTTCGCCGGCCATGTCCTTCTTGAAGCGCTCCAGGTCGGGGACGCCCGCCTGCTCGGCCAGCTCCACGAGGCGGGCCTCGCCGAAGCCCTTCTCCTTGGCTCCGTCGGCGTAGGCGGCCGCGTGGAAGGCCGCGAACCGGTCCTGTTGCCCGGCGGCCCAGGCGGCCTTGGCGGCGGCCTCGGAGTCGGCGCCGAAGATCGGGAAGTTGCGCCACTCGATGCGCAGGGTGCCGTCCTCCACGTACCTGCGGACCAGCTCGGGCTCGGTGTCCCGGGCGAACTTGGCGCAGTAGCCGCACTTGAAGTCGGAGTACTCGATCAGTACGACGGGGGCGTCGGCGCGGCCGACGGCGAGCTTGTCGCCCGACTCGCGGCGGGCCAGCGCCTTCAGCTCGGCGGCCGGGTCGGTGCGGGGCGCCGCGGAGGCGCCGGAGCCGGCGGAGGGGCCGTCGGTCGAGGCGGTGGAGGCCTGCCAGGAGACGAGGCCGAGGGTGAGCGCGGCGAGGGCGACCCCGGCGGCGATGTGCAGGGGCTTGTTCGACTTCCGGCCGGGCTTGCCGGGCCGGCCGGACGCGGCGGGCCGGCCGGACGCGGCGGGCTTGCCGGACACGGCGGGCTTGCCGGACACGGCCGGCTTGCCGCTTTCGGCGGGCTTGCCGCTTTCGGCGGGCTTGCCGCTTTCGGCGGGCTTGCCGTCCTTGGCGGGCCGGCCGGGGGTGGGCGTGGACATGCGTGCTCCAGGGCTGCGGGCGGTGAGGTGGACCGGTGGGTGGCGACCGGCCCTCCTAGACCCGCATCACGGACAGCTCCAGCGGGCCGGGCGCCGGCTGGTCGGGGCCGCGTACGAGGATCCGTACGGGTATCGCCCGGCAGTCCCAGGCCCGGTCCGCCGCGAGCCGCCCTGCGGCCGGGACGTGGGCGTGGGACGGGTCCGCGGCGCGGGGCGGCACGGCGGGCGGACGACCGTGGTCCCCGGGGCCGGGGGCGCAGGACGGGCCCCCGCCCGCGTACGCCACCGCGTGGGCCGGGACGGCCGGCGGCGGGGCCGGCTGCGATGCGGCGGCCGGCAGCGCACAGCCCACCAGCAGGGCCAGTACGGCGCCGAGCAGGCACCACACACGGCTGCGGCGGGACAAGGTGGGCTGCCTCTCACTCGTACGGCCGGTGCACTCGTCCCGAAATGGTACGGGTCCGCCCCACAAATGCGTTCGCCACCCGGCGGCCCCGGGTGAGATCCTCGACCAGGTATGTCTACTTCCTTCGCCGCCCTGCAGACGCTTCTCGGTGAGATCTCCCTCCGCGACGCGCACCGTCTTGGCCGTCGCCTCGAGGGCGCCCGCCGTATCCGCAAGCCCGAGGCCAGGCAGGCCGTGCTCGACGAGATCGCCGCGGAGGCCGCGAAGGCCGCCGAGCGACTGGCCGGCCGCGCCTCGCGGATGCCCGAGGTCACCTATCCCGAGAACCTGCCCGTCAGCCAGAAGAAGGACGAGATCGCCGAGGCGATACGCGACCACCAGGTCGTGATCGTCGCGGGCGAGACCGGCTCCGGCAAGACCACGCAGATCCCCAAGATCTGCATGGAACTGGGCCGCGGCGTCCGGGGCATGATCGGGCACACCCAGCCCCGCCGGATCGCCGCCCGCACGGTCGCGGAGCGCATCGCCGAGGAGCTGAAGTCCGAGATCGGCCAGACGGTCGGCTGGAAGGTCCGCTTCACCGACCAGGTGGACCAGGACGCGACCTTCGTGAAGCTGATGACGGACGGCATCCTGCTCGCCGAGGTCCAGACGGACCGCGAGCTGCGCGCGTACGACACGATCATCATCGACGAGGCCCACGAGCGGTCCCTGAACATCGACTTCCTGCTCGGCTACCTGGCCACGCTGCTGCCCAAGCGCCCCGACCTCAAGGTGGTCATCACCTCCGCCACCATCGACCCGGAGCGGTTCTCCCGGCACTTCGGGGACGCGCCGATCGTCGAGGTCAGCGGGCGGACGTATCCGGTGGAGGTGCGCTACCGGCCGCTCCTGGAAGAGGACTCCGAGGAGAGCGACCGGGACCAGATCACCGCGATCTGCGAGGCCGTGGACGAGCTCCAGTCCGAGGGCGCGGGCGACATCCTGGTCTTCCTCTCCGGAGAGCGCGAGATCCGCGACACGGCGGACGCGCTGAACAAGCGGAATCTTCGCTTCACCGAGGTCCTCCCCCTGTACGCGCGGCTCTCGCACGCCGAGCAGCACCGGGTCTTCCAACAGCACACGGGCCGCCGGATCGTCCTCGCCACGAACGTGGCCGAGACCTCCCTGACCGTCCCCGGCATCAAGTACGTGATCGACCCGGGCACCGCCCGGATCTCCCGCTACAGCCACCGCACCAAGGTGCAGCGCCTGCCGATCGAGCGGATCTCGCAGGCCAGCGCCAACCAGCGCAAGGGCCGTTGCGGCCGCACCAGCGACGGCATCTGCATCCGGCTCTACTCCGAAGACGACTTCGACGCCCGGCCGGAGTTCACGGACGCCGAGATCCTGCGCACCAACCTGGCCTCCGTCATCCTCCAGATGACCGCCGCCGGCCTCGGCGAGATCGAGAAGTTCCCCTTCATCGACCCGCCGGACCACCGCAACATCCGCGACGGCGTGCAGCTGCTCCAGGAGCTCGGGGCGCTCGACCCGGCGGAGAAGGACCCGAAGAAGCGGCTCACGCAGATGGGCCGCCAGCTCTCGCAGCTGCCCGTGGACCCGCGCCTGGCCCGCATGGTCGTGGAGGCGGACAAGAACAACTGCGTCCGCGAGGTCATGGTCATCGCGGCGGCCCTGTCCATCCAGGACCCCCGCGAGCGGCCCTCGGACAAGCAGACCCAGGCCGACCAGAACCACGCCCGCTTCAAGGACGAGACCAGCGACTTCCTCTCGTTCCTGAACATGTGGCGCTACGTGCGCGAGCAGCAGAAGGAGCGCGGCTCGTCCTCCTTCCGCCGGATGTGCAAGCAGGAGTACCTGAACTTCCTGCGGATCCGCGAGTGGCAGGACATCTACTCGCAGCTGCGCACGGTCGCCAAGACCATGGGGATCCACGTCAACGAGGCCGACGCGCCCGAGACGAGCATCCACATCTCCCTGCTGGCCGGCCTGCTCTCGCACATCGGGCTCAAGGACACCGACAAGAACGAGTACCTGGGGGCCCGGTCCGCCAAGTTCGCGATCTTCCCGGGCTCGGCGCTCTTCAAGAAGCAGCCGAAGTTCCTGATGTCGGCGGAGCTGGTGGAGACCTCGCGGCTGTGGGCCCGGGTCAACGCCAAGGTGGAGGCGGAGTGGGTCGAGCCCCTCGCCCAGCACCTGATCAAGCGCACCTACAGCGAGCCGCACTGGGAGAAGGACCAGGCGGCCGTGATGGCCTACGAGAAGGTCACGCTGTACGGCGTACCGATCGTGGCGCAGCGGAAGATCAACTATGGGCGGATCGACCCCGAGGTCTCGCGCGAGCTGTTCATCCGCAATGCGCTGGTCGAGGGCGACTGGCGGACCCACCACAAGTTCTACGCGGACAACCGCAGGCTCCTCACCGAGGTGGAGGAGCTGGAGAACCGGGCCCGGCGCCGCGACATCGTGGTGGACGACGAGACCCTCTTCGACTTCTACGACCAGAAGATCCCGGCGCACGTGGTCTCCGGGGCGCACTTCGACTCCTGGTGGAAGCACAAGAAGCGCGAGGAGCCCGAACTCCTCGACTTCGAGCGGGAGATGCTGCTGACCGAGAAGGCGGCCGGGGTCACCAAGGCCGACTACCCGGACACCTGGCGGCAGGGGCAGCTGAAGTTCCGGGTGACCTACCAGTTCGAGCCGGGCGCGGACGCGGACGGTGTCACCGTGCACATTCCGCTCCAGGTGCTGAACCAGGTCACCGACGAGGGCTTCGACTGGCAGATCCCGGGCCTGCGGGAGGAGGTCGTCACGGAGCTGATCCGGTCGCTGCCGAAGCCGATCCGCCGCCACTACGTCCCGGCGCCCAACTTCGCCGGCCGCTTCCTGGACACGGCGGTGCCCCTGCAGGAGCCGCTGCCGGTCACGCTGGCGCGCGAGCTCCAGCGGATGGTCGGGGTCCCGGTCTCCGCCGAGGACTTCGACCTCGGCCGGATCCCGGACCACCTCAAGATCACCTTCCGGATCGTCGACGAGCGCCGCAAGAACCTCGCCGAGGACAAGGACCTGGAGGCGCTGAGGCTGCGGCTGAGGCCGAAGGCCCGCCAGGCCCTCTCCAAGGCCGCCGCGGCCACCGCCGAGCGGGCGGGCGGGGAGTCGGTGGAGCGGACCGGGCTGACCGACTGGACCATCGGGACGCTGACCAAGGTGTTCGAGACCCGGCGGGCCGGCCAGCCGGTGAAGGCGTACCCGGCGCTGGTGGACGAGGGCGCGACCGTCTCCGTACGGCTCTTCGACACCGAGGCCGAGCAGCAGCAGGCGATGTGGCTGGGCACCCGGCGCCTGATCCTGCTGAACATCCCGGTGAACCCGGCGAAGTTCGCCTCGGACCACCTGACGAACCAGCAGAAGCTGGCCCTGTCCAGGAACCCGCACGGCTCCATCCAGGCGCTGTTCGACGACTGCGCGACCGCGGCGGCCGACCGGCTGATCGCCGACCACGGCGGCCCCGCGTGGGACGAGGCGGGCTTCCGGAGGCTCTACGAGGCCGTCCGCGCCGACCTGGTGGACACGACCGTGCGGACGATCGGGCAGGTCCAGCAGGTGCTGGCCGCCTGGCAGGCCTGCGAGCGCCGCCTGAAGGCCACGAACAGCCTGGCGCTGGTCGCCAACCTCCAGGACGTGAAGACGCAGCTGGCGGCCCTCATGCCGGCCGGCTTCGTGACGCTCACCGGGCTGCGCAGGCTGCCCGACCTCATGCGCTACCTGGTGGCCGCGGACCGGCGGCTCCAGCAGATGCCCACCGGCGTCCAGCGGGACACCACGCGCATGGAGAAGGTGCACGAGATGCGGGACGAGTACGCGTGGCTGCTGGAGCAGTTGCCGAAGGGCCGGCCCGTGCCCGCGGCGGTCACCGACATCCGCTGGATGATCGAGGAACTGCGCGTCAGCTACTTCGCGCACGCCCTCGGGACGGCGTATCCGATCTCCGACAAGCGGATCGTGAAGGCGGTGGACGCGGCGGCCCCGTGACCGCTCGCGGGCTCCGGTTCGACTGCACCCCCTGAGCTGCGGTACAGTCTGATTCGCAGCCGCCGAGCGGCCGCAAATCAAGGACCTGTGGAGCAGTTGGTTAGCTCGCCACCCTGTCAAGGTGGAGGTCGCGGGTTCAAGTCCCGTCAGGTTCGCAGAAACGTCAGGGCCCGTATCCCCCAGGGGATGCGGGCCCTGACGCGTTGGCGGGGAAATCCGCCGGGCGGCCTTGGGGGCTCCCGGCCTCCGCGGACTGCTCGGGGCCCGCCTCTCGACCCAGAGGTCCACCGGCGCCGCACGGGGCCCTCCGGCGCCCGTTCCGGCGTCCAGGGCGCCCAGGGTGTCCAGGGCGGTCCTGGCCGCCGCAGACGACCCGCCGACCCGCTCCGCCGCGCCCCGGCCCGCCGCGTTCGGTCGACCCCCGGCCGACGTCCTCCCATCCGCACGAGAATCCCCCGTTCGGATGAAGCGCTTCCCGGCGGCCCGCCCCCTTACGGGGTGCATTCCCGTGCATACAAGAGTGATCATATGTGACGGGAGTCACCATATGAGTTTTTGAGACATGTACTTTTATCGCACCCATACACCTGCTCGATTTAATATGTGCAATTGCACCCCACCCTGCCGGCCCCCGCACATCAGCCCGATACCAGCCTGACCAGGGCATAAAAAAGATCGCGCTGGACCCGGCGGAGTCCAGCGCGATCGACGACTTGTGAACCTGTTGGGGCAGGCTCAGCCGTATGAAGCAATGTGGGTTTCATCGGATTGGGGGACCCGATACGAACCCGTTAAAGCAGGGGTGCTTGCGCGACCTCAGGCCTCGCTGCGCTGCTGCGGAATTCCCGCGAGCAGTGCGCGAACCTCGGCCTCGCGGTAACGCCGGTGCCCACCCAGGGTGCGGATGGACGTGAGCTTGCCAGCCTTGGCCCAGCGGGTGACCGTCTTCGGGTCCACGCGAAACATCGTGGCAACCTCAGCCGGGGTCAGCAGCGGCTCGGCATCAGGGGTGCGAGCGGTCATGAGCGGCCTCCTCGGGAGAACCGAACCATCTCGGTTCTTTCCTCTAAATTCTGCACCTTGGCCCGCGGTGCCCGAAATGGACATACGCGGGCCGAGTCGGTTATAGGACGAACGGCTTGTCCTCGGCACTACAACTACACCATCCGTCCAGCCCCAAGGGCCAAACCGACGGAATTGCCCTCCGAGGTGTTCATCAGCGGCGGAAGCCGATGGACCGCCCCATAACGGACAGTCACCCCACTGTGACGATCAGTCACAGAGCGATCAGGAGTCGTCAGACCCCCCGTAGAGCGCAATGCCGAGCATTCCGCCCTTAGTTGGACGGAAGGAACCCTCCCCGGACTCCTTGTCCTATTTTGGCACGAGGGTAGGGGAAGGGCGCAAGGGTGTGGTTAGTGCGGTCCGTCACGCTTGGGCCAATGGCCCGTATCGGGACGTAGGTCCTGGTACAACGTCCTTAAAGGTGCGATCAAGCCCCTGATCAGCCACTTATGGCCGAAAGACCGATACGCGGGGGTACGTACGGGTGCTCCGCGGCCCGATCCGGCGCCGGCCCGCCTCGGAAAACTAATTCGCGAACAGTCTCTCCCGAACCGCCCTCCACCGTTCCGCGAGCTCCTCGTAGACCTCGGCCGCCCCTTCCTCGTCCCCCGCCCGCAGGGCCGCGATCCCCTCCGCCAGGTCGCCCGCCGAGCGGTCCGCCGCCAGCCGGTCCGCCGGGAGCGCGTGCAGCAGCCCTCCGTAGTCCAGTTCGACCATGGACCGCGGGTGGAACTCCTCCAGCCAGCTCCCGACCTCCACCAGGCCCTCGGCGAGCATCCCGTACCCGTCCGCCGCCCGCAGGGTCCGCAGGGCGCGCGCCAGGCGCCGCCGCGCCTGGACCATCGGCGTCCGGTAGCGCAGCCGCTCGCCCGGCACGTACTCCCGCTCCTGGTCCGCCACCAGCACGAACCAGCGCAGCGGGACCTGCCACACCCCCGTACGGATCCACGGCCGGGCGTCCGGGTTCCGCTCGCGCCAGTGCTCGTACTCCTCCGCCGCCCGCCGGCGCACCGCCGGCGGGAGCGCCGCGTCCAGCACCGGCAGCGGGAACCACTCGACCAGCTCCTTGAGCGCCAGCCAGCCGCGCAGCCGGGTGCGCCACGGGCAGACCAGCAGCACCCCGTCGACCTCCGCCGTGAAGGCGTCCGCGCTCTCGTGGGCCGGCACCCCCACCAAGGGCACCCGCACCAAGTCGGCGAGCGAACGGCGCAGTTCGTCCTGGGCGGTCGGGGCCGTCCCGCGCCGGGCGTAGTCGGCCCAGTGCGCCCGCTCCGGCTCCGGGAAGGCCGCCAGCGGCTCGTAGACGCGCAGGTAGGAGGCGTACGGGACGGCCGGCGCCGAGCGCGCGGAGGGCAGCAGGGGATCGGGAGATTCGCTCACGCTCTCGTACTCCCCTTTTTGCGGCTCCGCTACCTCCGGCGCGCCAGTGACACGGGAGTGTTCCGATCCTCGGACAGGCGGTCCCCGCACCCCCCTCAGGTCTTACGCTGCTCCCAGCACGCCCTCCCCCACCCGCAGGGCGGGCGTCATTTCCGCGCCGCATCTCTCCCATGGGAGTCACCACCGTGACCGAAATGACCGACGGCGTCCTGCACACCCTGTTCCGTACGGAGCAGGGCGGCCACGAGCAAGTCGTGCTGTGCCAGGACCGAGCCACCGGCCTGAAGGCCGTCATCGCGATCCACTCCACCGCCCTGGGCCCGGCCCTCGGCGGCACGCGCTTCCACGCGTACGCCTCGGACGAGGAGGCCGTCCTCGACGCGCTGAACCTCTCGCGCGGCATGTCGTACAAGAACGCCCTCGCCGGTCTCGACCTCGGCGGCGGCAAGGCCGTGATCATCGGCGACCCCGACGTCCTCAAGAGCGAGGAACTGCTGCTGGCCTACGGCCGGTTCGTGGAGTCCCTCGGCGGCCGCTACGTGACGGCCTGCGATGTCGGCACGTACGTGGCGGACATGGACGTCGTGGCCCGCGAGACCCGCTGGGCGACCGGCCGCTCCCCCGAGAACGGCGGGGCGGGCGACTCCTCGGTGCTCACCGCCTTCGGTGTCTTCCAGGGCATGCGCGCCAGCGCCCAGCACCTGTGGGGCGACCCGACCCTGCGCGGCCGCAAGGTCGGCGTGGCCGGCGTCGGCAAGGTCGGCCACTACCTGGTCGAGCACCTGCTGGCGGACGGCGCCCAGGTCGTGATCACGGACGTGCGCGAGGAGTCCGTCCGCCGGATCCTCGACAAGCACCCGGGCAAGGTCACCGCGGTCGCCGACACGGACGCGCTGATCCGCGTCGAGGGCCTGGACATCTACGCCCCCTGCGCCCTCGGCGGCGCACTGGACGACGACACCGTGCCGGCCCTCACCGCCAAGATCGTCTGCGGCGCGGCCAACAACCAGCTCGCCCACCCCGGCATCGAGAAGGACCTGCAGGACCGCGGGATCCTCTACGCCCCGGACTACGTGGTGAACGCGGGCGGCGTGATCCAGGTGGCCGACGAGCTGGTCGGCTTCGACTTCGACCGGTGCAAGGCCAAGGCCACGAAGATCTTCGACACCACCCTGGAGATCTTTGCTCGCGCGAAGATGGACGGCATCCCGCCGGCTGCCGCGGCCGACCGGATCGCCGAGCAGCGGATGGCGGACGCCCGCTCCGCCCGCTAGCCACGGGCCCCTTCCGGGGGCACTTGGGCGCGCCCGCCGGGGTGCGGGGAGACAGAACTCACTGCACTTCGGCGGGTCGCGGGCCAGGAACGCGTTAAAATCGCGGTTGACCAGCGAGGACGGGGCGCCTTGTTGGTACTGCACCGGGGCGCGTCATGCGGGCGGCGTACCGTATGGCCGCGGAAGCAGGTACCGTTAAACCCCTACGGACGGTCTCTCCACGGAGAGCCCGCTCCGAACCATGAACGCGTGTCAGACTCTGGGGCCGTCGAGCCCCGTCACCGAGGGGGTCGAGCCATGGGGCGCGGCCGGGCCAAGGCCAAGCAGACAAAGGTCGCCCGCCAGCTGAAGTACAACAGCGGCGGGACTGACCTCTCGCGTCTGGCCAATGAGCTGGGCGCATCGCCGACAGAGCCGCTGCAGATCAGCGAGCCGGTCGAAGTCGATGACGATCTGGACGACGACGACCCGTACGCCAAGTACGCGGATCTCTACAACAGCGATGACGACGACGAGGACGAAGAGTCCGGTCCGTCGGCACAGCGTCGCGGCGCTTGACGCTTTCTCGAGAGCGTCTGCACAACAGGGTCACAGACTGAAACCCGGTCCAGGGCATCGCCCCGGACCGGGTTTCAGTGCTGCTCAGCTCGCGTAGGAGCCGGTCAGGGTCGATCCCTCGGTGTGCTCGCCGCGCTCGACGATCTCACCGGCGACCCAGGAGTCGACGCCCCGGTCGGCCAGCGCGGTCAGGGCCACGTCCACCGACTCGGCGGGCACGACCGCCATCATGCCGACGCCCATGTTCAGCGTCTTCTCCAGTTCCAGCCGCTCGACCTGACCGGCCTTGCCGACCAGGTCGAAGATCGCGCCCGGGGCCCAGGTCGAGCGGTCGACCGTGGCGTGCAGGTGGTCCGGGACGACCCGGGCCAGGTTCGCCGCCAGGCCGCCGCCGGTGATGTGCGAGAAGGCGTGCACCTCGGCCGTCCGGGTGAGTGCCAGGCAGTCCAGCGAGTAGATCTTGGTGGGCTCCAGGAGCTCCTCGCCGAGGGTCCGGCCGAGCTCCTCGATCTCCTGCTCCAGGGCCATCCCGGCCCGGTCGAGGAGGACGTGCCGGACCAGCGAGTACCCGTTCGAGTGAAGGCCGGACGAAGCCATCGCGATGACGGCGTCACCCTTACGGATGCGATCCGCGCCGAGCAGCCGGTCGTACTCGACGACGCCGGTGCCCGCGCCGGCCACGTCGAAGTCGTCCGGGCCCAGCAGGCCCGGGTGCTCGGCGGTCTCGCCGCCGACCAGGGCGCAGCCGGCGAGGACACAGCCCTCGGCGATGCCCTTGACGATGGCCGCGACACGCTCGGGGTGCACCTTGCCGACACAGATGTAGTCGGTCATGAAGAGCGGCTCGGCGCCGCAGACGACGATGTCGTCCATGACCATCGCGACCAGGTCGTGGCCGATGGTGTCGTACACGCCGAGCCGGCGGGCGATGTCGACCTTGGTGCCGACCCCGTCGGTGGCGGAGGCGAGCAGCGGACGCTCGTAGCGCTTGAGGGCGGAGGCGTCGAAGAGGCCGGCGAAACCGCCGAGGCCGCCGAGTACCTCGGGGCGCTGCGTCTTCTTCACCCACTCCTTCATCAGCTCGACGGCGCGGTCTCCCGCTTCGATGTCCACGCCTGCGGCTGCGTAGCTGGCACCGGTGGTCTTCTCTGTCATGACAGGGAGAGCTTTCGTGTCGTTACTGCTGTCGGTGCCGGGCCCTGGGAAAAGCCTGAAAGACAGGACCCGGCGCAGGTGGAGCGAAGGTTACGGACGACGCAGCGCGTCGGCGGCGTCCGTGCCGCCCGCGAGCTCGGACTCCAGGAGCTGCTTGCCCAGGAGCTGCGGATCGGGCAGCTCCATCGGGTACTCGCCGTCGAAGCAGGCACGGCAGAGGTTGGGCTTCTGGATGGTCGTCGCCTCGATCATCGCGTCGAGCGAGATGTACGAGAGCGAGTCCGCGCCCAGGGACGTGGCGATCTCGTCGACCGTCATGCCGTTGGCGATCAGCTCGGCCCGGGTGGCGAAGTCGATGCCGAAGAAGCACGGCCACTTCACCGGCGGCGAGGAGATCCGGATGTGGACCTCGGCCGCGCCGGCCTCGCGGAGCATCTTGACCAGGGCGCGCTGGGTGTTGCCGCGGACGATCGAGTCGTCCACGACCACCAGGCGCTTGCCCCGGATGACTTCCTTGAGGGGGTTGAGCTTCAGGCGGATGCCGAGCTGGCGGATCGTCTGCGAGGGCTGGATGAAGGTCCGGCCGACGTAGGCGTTCTTGACCAGGCCGGAGCCGTACGGGATACCGCTGGCCTCCGCGTATCCGACGGCGGCGGGCGTGCCCGACTCCGGAGTCGCTATGACCAGGTCGGCGTCGACCGGGGCTTCCTTGGCCAGGCGCCGGCCCATCTCGACACGCGAGAGGTAGACGTTCCGGCCGGCGATGTCGGTGTCCGGGCGCGCCAGGTAGACGTACTCGAAGACACAGCCCTTGGGCTTCGCTTCCGCGAATCGGGAGGTGCGCAGGCCGTTCTCGTCGATCGCGATGAGCTCGCCCGGCTCGACCTCGCGGACGAAGCTGGCGCCGCAGATGTCGAGGGCGGCGGTCTCACTCGCGACCACCCAGCCGCGCTCCAGGCGGCCGAGGACCAGCGGGCGGATGCCCTGCGGGTCACGGGCGGTGTAGAGGGTTCCCTCGTCCATGAAGACGAGCGAGAAGGCGCCCTTGACCTTGGGGAGGACCTTGGTGGCCGACTCCTCGATCGTCAGGGGCTTGCCGTCCTCGTCGGTCTGCCCCGCGAGCAGGGCGGTGACCAGGTCGGTGTCGTTGGTGGCCGCCACCTGGGTGGCGCGGCCGTCCTGACGGGGGAGGTCGGCGACCATCTCGGCAAGCTCGGCGGTGTTCACCAGGTTGCCGTTGTGACCCAGGGCGATCGAGCCGTGGGCGGTCGCACGGAAGGTGGGCTGCGCGTTCTCCCAGACGGAGGCTCCGGTGGTCGAGTAGCGGGCGTGACCGACCGCGATATGACCTTGGAGCGAGCCGAGAGAGGTTTCGTCGAAGACCTGGGAAACGAGGCCCATGTCCTTGAAGACGAGGATCTGGGAACCGTTGCTCACAGCGATTCCCGCGGACTCTTGTCCGCGGTGCTGCAGTGCATACAGTCCGAAGTAGGTGAGCTTGGCGACCTCTTCACCCGGAGCCCAGACACCGAAGACGCCGCAAGCGTCCTGGGGGCCTTTCTCACCGGGGAGCAGGTCGTGGTTGAGTCGTCCATCACCACGAGGCACACTACGAGTGTAGGCGAGGTCGACCACTGGTCCGAATTCGGGATGCCCGGGAAATGTCACAGCACAGAGGGTGACCGGCCCGCTCCGTCTCGGTATCCGGATTCCTTTGTTGACAGCCGTATGGGCATTCGTACAGGCTCTCGCCCCATGCAGCCTCTCGGTGACCGCACCGTCACCCTCGTCGAGCGCCGGCACGTGGACCTGGTCCGTGTCGCGAGCGCCATCTGTCGCTGTTCTGCGTAGTCACACGCCGCAATTCCTTTCTCTTTCTCGTCCTGCCCCGCCCCGGCACGCCCCGCGCTGCCGGGTGCCGGGCCGTGCCTTGGAGTACCTGTGACCTCGTACGAACCCCAACTGTCCCGGCGCGCCTTCGGCGGAGCGGTCGGTGTGAGCGCCGCCGCGGCGGCCGTGGGCCTGGGCGCCGCGGCCCCCGCCCAGGCCGCGGAGGCGGCGGAGGCCGCTCACGAGCGGGAGTTCTGCGCCGCCCGCGGGCGGCAGTCCCGGCGTCCCAACATCCTGTTCATCCTGGGCGACGACCTGGGCTGGGCGGACCTGTCCTCGTACGGATCTCCGCACATCAAGACCCCGAACCTGGACCGGCTGGCCCGCCAGGGCGTCCGGTTCACGGACGCGTACTCCGGTTCCGCGACCTGCTCGCCCACCCGCTTCAGCCTCTACACCGGCCGCTACCCGGCCCGCACCAAGGGCGGGCTGGCCGAGCCGATCGCCGACAAGTCGGTGGGCCTGGACCCCACCCACCCGACGCTCGCCTCGCTGCTGCGGGAGTCCGGCTACTCCACCGCGCTGATCGGCAAGTGGCACGCGGGCCACCTGCCGGACTACAGCCCGACGAAGTCCGGCTGGCAGGAGTTCTTCGGCAACTTCGGCGGGGCGCTGGAGTACTACTCGAAGCTCGGCCTGGGCGGCGAGTACGACCTCTACGAGGGCGACGCCACCTACCGGGACCTGCGCTACTACACGCGGATCATCACCGAGCGGGCGAGCGCCTACGTCTCCCGCGACCACCACGGCAGGCCGTGGCTGCTGAACCTGAACTTCACCACCCCGCACTGGCCGTGGATCGCGGAGGGGGACACGCAGCAGAGCGCCGAGATCGTCCGCCGGATCAAGGCGGGCGACGGGCGGGCGCTGTGGCACCAGGACGGCGGCTCGCTCGACAAGTACCGGGAGATGGTCGAGGACCTGGACCGGTCGGTCGGCGAGGTGCTGAAGGCCCTGCGGCGCTCCGGCCAGGAGGAGAACACCCTGGTGGTGTTCTCCAGCGACAACGGCGGCGAGCGCTTCTCCTACAACTGGCCGCTGTCGGGCAACAAGGCCTCCCTCCAGGAGGGCGGGATCCGGGTGCCGAACATCGCGCGCTGGCCCGCGCGGCTGGACGGCGGGCAGGTCAGCCGCGTCCCGGTGTTCAGCCCGGACTGGGCGGCGACGCTGCTCGAGGTGGCCGGGACGCGGCCGCACCCGGCGTACCCGCTGGACGGGGTGAGCCTGGCCGGCTACCTGCTGCGCGGCGACGAGCCCGCCGAACGGGACCTGTTCTGGCGGGTCCGCGGGGAGCGGGCCCTGCGGCGCGGCAACTGGAAGTACTACCGCGGCAAGGCGGGCCGGGACCAGCTGTTCGACCTGGCGGGGGACGTCCGCGAGCAGGCCGACAAGGCCGCGGTGGAACCGGCCCGGCTGGCCGCGCTGCGCTCCGCGTGGGAGGCCGTGGACGCGCAGCTGCTGCCGTACCCGGCCTGACCCGCCGTGCTCCCGGGCGGGCCGAACCCGGGGGGCGCGTACGCCGGTTGCCCGCCGGAGGGGCGGCTTCGGCGCCCTTCCGGCGGGCAGCCGGCGTACGGGGGGTCACTCGGCCGCCGTGGCTCCCTTGGCGGTGAGGCCCTTGCCGTCGGGGGCGGTCAGGGTCAGGTTCTGGCCCTGGATCTTCCAGGTGAGCGGGCCGCTGCCGAGCAGCGCGGTCAGGGTCCGCTCCACCTCGCCGGCCGGGCCCTCGCAGGCCATCCGGGTCGAGGTGAGCGGCCCGAAGGTGACCGAGGAGCCGTCGACGGCGGCCTTGGCGCTGAACGTGTTGCAGCCGAGGCTGCCGCTGGCCGCGCCGTCGGGGGTCAGGGTGAACCGGGCCTTGCCGGCCGCCTCGGCGGGGACGGAGGACACGGTCGCGCCGTCGACGAGCGAGTCGACGCTCCACTCGGTCGTGGCGAGGGGGGCGTCGGGGGCCGCGGGCTGGGAGGTCAGGGCGATGGTGCCGCCGTCGGGGGCCTTCAGGGTGAGCCGGTCGGGGCCCCGGTCGATGGTCAGCCGGCCCTTGAAGAGCTTGGCGAACGCGATCTCGAACTCCTGGTTCTCGCAGGCCATGGTGGTGCTCGCGCCGGGGGTCACGGTCACGGCGGAGGTTCCTTCGAAGACGGCCTTCGCCGTGAAGCCGTTGCAGCCGTAGTTGCCCGTGGCCTTGTCGGGCCCCAGCTCGAGGCGGGCGACGGCCGGTGCGTGCAGGGTACGGCCGCCGGTGGTGAGGGACTCAACGGCCCAGGAGCCCTGTGGGTCGGGGAGCGGGCTGCTCCCGCTGTCCTCGGACTGGGCGCACGCGCAGAGCGCGAGGACGAGGGCCAGGCCGGTCGGAAGGTGCCTGAGGGTACGCATGCCGATCGGACGGACGAGGCGCCCGGGCGGTTCCGCTCAGCTCATCAGGGGGAGCAGCGCGGACAGGTCGGCCCGCTCGCCGCTGGCCCTGACCCGCGCCTCGTCGAGGGCCGCGGCCCAGTCCGTACGGCCCGTCGCGAGCCGGATCCAGGTCAGCGGGTCGGTCTCCACCACGTTGGGCGGGGTGCCGCGGGTGTGGCGGGGGCCCTCGATGCACTGGACCACCGCGAAGGGCGGGATCCGCACCTCGACGGAACCGCCCGGGGCCTTGAGGGCGAGGGCGTCGGCGAGCAGCCGGGTGCAGGCGGCCAGGGCCTGGCGCTCGAGGGGGATGTCCGCTCCGGCGGCCCGGTTCAGGTCGTCGGTGTGGACCACCAGTTCCACGGTCCGGGTGACCAGGAAGTCGGCGAGGGTCATGTCCCCGATCCACAGGTCCAGCACGCGCGCCCCGGTGTGGGCCTCCAGCGCCCGGGCCATGCCGGCGCCCGCCCGCTCGTAGAGCTCGGGGAGCGGGGCTCCGGCCAGGGTCTCGCGGGCGGCTTCGGAGATCTTCCCGGCGAGGGACGCGGTGGCGAAGGGCCACTCGACGGCGGTCAGTTCGGGGACGGCGGCGGGCGGCCGCGCGAGGCCGGCGGCCAGCGAGTCCGCGATCCACGCGATGTGCGCGGCCAGTTCGGCGACGGTCCACGCGCCGAGCCCGCTGGGCCGGGCGAGCTGCTCGGGCCCCAACTCGGCCACGCCCCGGGCGACATGCCCGAACTGTGCGGTGACGGCCGCACGGATCTTCGCGGGGTCGTAGGCACGCGGCTTCTTCTTGGCGGGCGGCATGTCCTGACCCTACTGGGCCGCGGGCAGCACCGGTCCGGTGCAGCCGCGCCGCGTCGCGGCGTCGGTGGCGTAGGCCTTGAACAGCTCGTCGAGGCGCGGGCCGAGGACGGACCGGTAGCGGTACGGGACGGTCATCGTGAGGGTGGCCGGCCGCCCGTCGCAGGTCATCGAGCCGTGGAGCACGTCGCCGAGGCGGCCCGCCCTGCCGGGGACGAGCGGGTCCGGGCTGTGCGTGCCCCGGACCTCGACCGCCACCGCGGCCGCGTCCTCGCCGTAGTACGTGCGGGTGCGGACCCACCACGGCGAGGTCCACAGGATTCCGTTCAGGTCCAGGCGGGCCCGCTCGTCCGGGCTCAGGGTGGGGAAGACCCGCTCGGTGGCCTCGCGGCCCACCGCGAGCAGGCAACTCTCCTCGCGGGCGCCGCCCGTCAGGGGCACTCCGGCCGCCCGGTCGGGCAGCCTGCCGCTGTCCGCCGTCCGCACGTGGGCGGCGTACCAGGCGCAGCTGTCCGACCGCTCGCCCACCGGTCCGAGCTCGGCGACGGGCGCGGGCAGCCGCTCGGGTAGCCCCGGCAGCCGGGTGCGGCAGCCGAACTCGGCGGCGGCACGCTCGGCGGCCTGCCGTGCGAGGCGGGCCAGTCTCGGACGGTCGCCGGCCTCCTGGCGGGTGCCCGGGGCGGCGGCGGTGACGACGAGGCTGGTCATCCCGTCCAGGGCCGGCTGCTCGCACCGGGCCACGACCGTCACGTCGGCGGGGCCGTAGTCGCCGAGCCGGCCGTCTCCGAGCGGCGGCCGGCCGGGGGTCCTGGTCCGCGCGGTCACCTCGTCTCGCGACCCGAGCCGCAAGGTGGAGAAGGGTTCCTGGCGGGAGTCCCCAACGGTGTGCAGGGCCCGCTCCCGGGGCAGCGCCTGCAGGGTGAGGGTGAACTGGCTGAGCCTGAGGTCCCGGCCGTCGCGGTCCTCCAGGCGGTGCAGCACGCAGCGGCCCGGAAGCGCGTCGAGGCCGACCGTGCCCGGGTCCGGTCCCTCGCCGCCGAGCACCACCCGGTCGGCGCCGCCGTCCAGTTCCATGACCGTCCCGGCGTCCACCAGCCCGGCGCAGGCCCGGGTGATCAGCGTCCGGCTCGCCTCCCGGTCCTGATGGGTCCGGTACGTGTCGGACAGCGCCCAGCCGCCGAGGGCCACGCCGACCGCGCCTGCTGTGCACAGCAGGAGGTTGGCCGCGTTGCGCCATCGGCCCCAGTCCGGCAGCACCCCGCCGCCGGGCTCCAGTGGCTCGAACATCCCCGACCCCCCGCTCGTGCGACCGCACCGACGCGGCCGACCGTACCAACCCCCGACCACGGCACGCAGGCCCCGCCCACACGGTGGGCGGGGCCTGCGACAGCCGAGGGGCGGATCAGGCCAGCAGGCCCGGGATCGTCGCCTCGTGGGCCTCGCGGAGTTCGGCCAGGGGGAGGGTGAACTCGCCCTGGACCTCGATCTCCTCGCCGTCCACCACGCCGATGCGGGCGACCGGCAGGCCGCGCGCCCCGCACATGTCGGTGAAGCGGAGCTCCTCGCTGCGCGGGACGGACACGATGGCCCGGCCCGCGGACTCGGAGAACAGGAAGGTGAACGCGTCCAGGCCCTCCGGGACCACGATCCGCGCACCGTTGCCGCCGCGCAGGCAGGACTCGGTGAGCGCCTGGATCACGCCGCCGTCGGACAGGTCGTGCGCGGCGTCGATCATGCCGTCGCGCGAGGCGGAGATCAGGATCTCGCCCAGCAGCTTCTCGCGGCCCAGGTCCACCTTGGGCGGCAGGCCGCCGAGGTGGTTGTGGACGACCTGGGACCAGGCCGAGCCGCCGAACTCCTCGGTCGTGTCGCCCAGCAGGTACAGCAGCTGGCCGGCCTCCGAGAACGCCATCGGCGTACGGCGGTTGACGTCGTCGATCACGCCGAGGACCGCCACGACCGGGGTCGGGTGGATGGCTACGTCGCCGGTCTGGTTGTAGAGCGAGACGTTGCCGCCGGTCACCGGGGTGCCCAGCTCCAGGCAGCCGTCGGCGAGACCGCGGGTGGCCTCGGCGAACTGCCACATCACGTCCGGGTCCTCGGGGGAGCCGAAGTTCAGGCAGTTCGAGATCGCCAGCGGCTTGGCGCCGGTCGCCGCGACGTTGCGGTACGACTCCGCCAGCGCGAGCTGCGCACCCGCGTAGGGGTCGAGCTTGGCGAAGCGGCCGTTGCCGTCGGTGGACATGGCCACGCCGAGGTTGGACTCCTCGTCGATGCGGACCATGCCCGCGTCCTCGGGCTGCGAGAGCACCGTGTTGCCCTGGACGAAGCGGTCGTACTGGTCGGTGACCCACGACTTCGACGCCTGGTTCGGCGAGGAGACCAGGGCCAGGACCTGCGCGCGCAGTTCGTCCGACGTGGCCGGCCGCGCCAGCTTGCCGGCGTCGTCCGCCTGGAGCGCGTCCTGCCAGGAGGGGCGTGCGTACGGGCGGTTGTAGACCGGACCCTCGTGGGCGACGGTGCCCGGGGGCACGTCCACGATCTGCTCGCCGTGCCAGAAGATCTCCAGGCGCTCGCCGTCGGTCACCTCACCGATGACGGTGGCGATGACGTCCCACTTCTCGCAGATCTCCATGAACCGCTCGACGTACTGCGGCTCGACGATCGCGCACATGCGCTCCTGCGACTCGCTCATGAGGATCTCCTCGGGCGAGAGCGTCGCGTCGCGCAGCGGGACGGTGTCCAGCTCGACCCGCATGCCGCCGGAGCCGGCGGAGGCGAGCTCGGAGGTCGCGCAGGAGAGCCCGGCGCCGCCGAGGTCCTGGATGCCCGCGACCAGCTTCTCCTTGAAGATCTCCAGGGTGCACTCGATGAGGAGCTTCTCCTGGAAGGGGTCGCCGACCTGGACGGCGGGGCGCTTGGTCGGCTTGGTGTCGTCGAAGGTCTCGGACGCGAGGACCGAGACGCCGCCGATGCCGTCGCCGCCGGTGCGGGCGCCGTAGAGGATGACCTTGTTGCCGGGGCCGGAGGCCTTGGCGAGGTGGATGTCCTCGTGCTTCATCACGCCGATGCAGCCGGCGTTGACCAGCGGGTTGCCCTGGTAGCACTCGTCGAAGACGACCTCGCCGCCGATGTTGGCCAGGCCCAGGCAGTTGCCGTAGCCGCCGATGCCCGCGACGACGCCCGGCAGGACGCGCTTGGTGTCGGGGTGGTCGGCCGCGCCGAAGCGCAGCGGGTCCACGACGGCGACCGGGCGGGCGCCCATGGCGAGGATGTCGCGGACGATGCCGCCGATGCCGGTGGCCGCGCCCTGGTAGGGCTCGATGTACGAGGGGTGGTTGTGCGACTCGACCTTGAAGGTGACCGCGTAGCCCTGGCCGACGTCGACGACGCCGGCGTTCTCGCCGATGCCGACGAGCATGGCGTCGTTCTGCGGGACCTTCTCGCCGAACTGCTTCAGGTGGACCTTGCTGCTCTTGTACGAGCAGTGCTCGGACCACATGACCGAGTACATGGCGAGCTCGGCGCCCGTGGGGCGGCGGCCGAGGATCTCCCGGATGCGGGCGTACTCGTCCTCCTTGAGGCCGAGGTCCTTCCAGGGCTGCGCCGCGTCCGGGGTCTCGGAGGCGTTCTTGACCGTGTCGAGGCTCATGCGCCCACCAGCTTCTTCAGGACCGAGGTGAAGAACGGGAGGCCGTCGGTGCGGCCCGTCCCGATCAGCGGCTCCACCGCGTGCTCCGGGTGCGGCATCAGGCCGACGACGTTGCCCTCGGCGTTGGTGATGCCGGCGATGTCGCGCAGCGAGCCGTTGGGGTTGACGTCGAGGTACCGGAAGGCCACGCGGCCTTCGGCCTCCAGTTCGTCGAGCGTGCGCTCGTCGGCGGTGTAGCGGCCGTCCATGTTCTTGAGCGGTACGGAGATCTCCTGGCCGGCGGTGTAGTCGCCGGTCCACGAGGTCCCCGTGTTCTCCACCCGCAGCTTCTGGTCGCGGCAGATGAAGTGCAGGTGGTTGTTGCGGAGCATCGCCCCCGGCAGCAGGTGGGCCTCGGTGAGGACCTGGAAGCCGTTGCAGATGCCGAGGACGGGCATGCCGCCCTTGGCCTGCTCGATGATGGTGTCCATCACCGGCGAGAACCGGGAGATGGCTCCGGCGCGCAGGTAGTCCCCGTAGGAGAAGCCGCCCGCGAGGACGACCGCGTCGACCTGGTGCAGGTCCTTGTCGCGGTGCCAGAGCGAGACCGGCTCGGCCCCCGCGAGGCGGATGGCGCGCAGTGAGTCACGGTCGTCGAGCGTTCCGGGGAACGTGACGACTCCGATGCGAGTGGTCACCGTCAGTCCTCGACCTTCACGGTGAAGTCCTCGATGACGGTGTTGGCGAGGAAGGTCTCGGCCATCTTGTGGATGCGGTCGAGGGCGGCCTGGTCGACCGGTCCCTCCACCTCGAGCTCGAAACGCTTCCCCTGGCGGACGTCCGCGATTCCCTCGAAGCCCAGGCGCGGCAGTGCACGCTGCACCGCCTGGCCCTGGGGGTCGAGGATCTCCGGCTTGAGCATGACGTCGACTACGACGCGTGCCATCGGGCACTCCCGTGTGTGGTTGGTGCGAAGGCGGTTCCCTCAGCGTACCCGGCCGAAATTTCTACGCGGGTAGATATCTCGGAGCCGTGATCACCGGGCCGTTTCGGCTTCACCAACGCTTCGCAAAATCCGACGGAAAACCACGCGCCCGGCATTGCGGCGGGACACGCGGAGAGAATTAACTGGGCTTCGCAATGCAATGGGAATCGGGGTACAAAGGAATCACCCGGGATTCCGGTTGAATGATGCATTGCCCCGAAACATCCACACAGTCGACATCGCCCCACGTCAACACGGAGCGAGGTCGCACGAAGGGACCGATATCCGTGGCGCAGCGCGTAGTAGTCACGCTCTCCGACGACATCGATGGCGGAGAAGCGGCGGAAACGGTCGTGTTCGCTCTGGACGGAAAGTCGTACGAGATCGACCTCAATGTGGCCAACGCGAAAAAGCTGCGGAAGGGCCTCGCCCCCTTCGTGGCCGCCGGCCGCCGCCAGTCGCGTTCGGGGAAGACCTTCAAGCACACGTCCATCGCCCCGGACCCGGCGGTCGTCCGGGCCTGGGCCCGGTCCAACCAGTACGAGGTGCCGCCCCGCGGCCGCATCCCCAAGAAGATCTACGAGGCCTACAACGCGGCCCACTGAGAGCCGATTTGCCATCCACCCCCCTCCGTCGGCTAGTGTGTGGATCACGCCGAGGGGCCAGACCGCAGGTCACAGCCCCGAAGTCGTGCGGGTGTAGTTCAGTAGCAGAACATCCTCCTTCCAGGAGGAAGGCGCAGTGTGCGATCCCTGTCACCCGCTCTGCATCGGTTGTCCGACCACCACGGTGGATCGGGTAGAGTGATGCACGCACCGCTCGCGGTGCACGCAGTAAACCTGCGGACGTAGCTCAGTTGGTAGAGCACCACCTTGCCAAGGTGGATGTCGCGCGTTCGAGTCGCGTCGTCCGCTCCATTGGGAGAAGGCCCCGGTCATTACGACCGGGGCCTTCTTCGTGTTTCCGTCCCCGTTTCCCTCCGGCGCCCTCGGGCGCTCCCTTCCGCGTTCCCTTCCGCGTCCTGACAAATGTCATTGCGGATCATGACAGCGCGCACTGCCCCGGCCGTCCGGGCGCCGCGAGGCTGGAGTCATGACTGACACCGTGATCGACGTCGAGGGGCTGCGCCGGGGCTACGCCGGCGGTTTCGAAGCCGTACGGGGCGTCTCCTTCTCCGTGGCCCGGGGCGAGGTGTTCGCCCTGCTCGGCACGAACGGCGCCGGCAAGACCTCCACCGTCGAGCTGCTGGAGGGACTGGCAGCGCCGAGCGGCGGGCAGGTCCGCGTCTTCGGGCTCGACCCCTCCACGCGGCGGGCCGAGGTCCGCCCCCGCACCGGGGTCATGCTCCAGGAGGGCGGCTTCCCCTCGGACCTCTCGGTCGCCGAGACCGTGCGGATGTGGAGCGGGGTCACCACCGGCGCCCGGCCCGCGGCGGAGGTGCTGGGGCTGGTGGGCCTGGGAGCGCGCGCCTCCGTCCGGGTCAAGCAGCTGTCCGGCGGCGAACGCCGGCGCCTCGACCTGGCGCTGGCCCTGCTGGGACGGCCCGAGGTGCTGTTCCTCGACGAGCCGACCACCGGCATGGACCCCGAGGGGCGCCGCGACACCTGGGCGCTGGTACGCGAATTGCGGGACCAGGGGACCACCGTGGTGCTCACCACGCACTACCTGGAGGAGGCCGAGGAGCTCGCCGACCGGCTGGCGATCCTGCACGAGGGGGAGATCGTCCTGGCCGGCACCCCGGCCGAGGTGACCGCCGGCCGGCCCGCCCGGATCCGCTTCACGCTGCCGGACGGGGTGCCCGCGGCCCGGCTCCCGCTGTCGCTGCGCGCCGCGGCCTACGGGCAGCACGTGGAGATCCGTACCGGGCGGCTCCAGGAGTCCCTGACGGAACTGCTGCGCTGGGCCCATGACGCCGGGGTGGCGCTGGACCGGCTCGACGCCCGGTCCGGCTCCCTGGAGGAGGCCTTCCTCGACATCGCCCAGGGCCGCCGCGCCGGGGGCACGGCCGCCACCCCGGACACCACCGCGCCGGCCGGTCCGGCCGGCGCACTGGCAGGAGCCGCCCGATGAACACGCCGACCCTGAACCCCGGCCGGCTCACCGCGCTCGGCCGCAGCGAGCTCACCCTGCTCGTCCGCAACCGGGCGGCGCTGAGCGTGGCCCTGCTCATGCCGCTGCTGATGGTCTTCGTACTGCGCTCCACCCTGAGCGGCGCCGAGGGCCTGGCCGCCGTCGGCGAAGCCACGCTGACCGGCGGGATCGGCATGGTGCTGCTGCTCGTCGTCTACATGAACCTGGTGTCCGCGTTCGTGGCCCGACGCGAGGAGCTCGTACTGAAGAGGCTGCGCACCGGCGAGGCGAACGACCTGGAGATCCTGGCCGGGACCGCGCTGCCCTCCGCCGTCCTCGCGGTCGGCCAGAGCACCGTCCTCGCGGTCGCCGGGGCGGCCGCCCTGGACGCGGCGATGCCGCGCAGTCCGCTGCTGCTCGTGGCGGCCGTGCTCGCCGGGATCGTCCTGCTGGCCGGGATGTCCGCGCTGACCAGCGCCGTCACCCGCACCGTGGAGAGCGCGGGGCTGACCACGCTGCCGCTGTTCCTGCTGACCGCCCTCGGCTCGGGGCTCTTCGTACCGCTGGAGCGGCTGCCGGAGAAGCTGGCCTCGGTGTGCGAACTGCTGCCGCTCAGCGGGGTGATGACCCTGGTGCGGGCCGGCTGGAGCGGCGGCACGCAGGCCGAGGAGCTGCTGGGGGCGACGCTCACCACGCTGGCCTGGGTCGTGATCACCGTGTTTGCTGTGCAGAAGTGGTTCCGCTGGGAACCGCGCCGCTAGGGGAGTCGGGGGACGGGAACCGTGTCGAAGCTGACGGGGTGGTGGAAGAACCGCAGCAGTGCGGAGAAGGTGGAGCTGTACACGCGCTGGTCGTGCCACCTCTTCGTGCTCCTCGAGATCCTTTCCTTCGGGCTGCTCCCGGTGGCCGTCGAGGCCCCCGAGCAGCCCATGGTGGCCCTCGCGCTCTTCCTGCTGGTGTGCGCGCACGCGGTGCTCTGCGGGTTCGTGTACTCGCGGGCGATGGACTGGGTGGTCGGCCGGCGCGAGCGGCCGGTCCGGCTCTCGGTCACCGTCGCGACGGTCACGGCCGTCTTCGTGGTGACGGTGCTCGTCCTGCGCCGGTACGGGGTGCTCTCCGACCCGGCTGTGGCCCCGCAGCTGATCGCGGGAGCGGCTGGCTTCGGGAGCGGGGCCCTGGTCATGTGCCTGCCCTCGGTGCGGCAGATGCGGTACGTCGGCCCGGCCTACTCGGGCGGCACGGGGCTGGTGGTGCTCGCGCTCGGACTGTCCGCCGCGGAGGCCCTCGGGTACGTGGTCGGCATGCTGATCTCCACCCTCTTCTTCTCGATCGCCTGCGGATTCACCAACTGGCTGCTCAAGACCGTCTGGGAGCTGGACCGCTCCCGCGAGGCCCAGTCGCGGCTGGCGGTCGCCGAGGAGCGGCTGCGCTTCGGCCGGGACCTGCACGACGTGATGGGCCGCAACCTGGCGGTGATCGCGCTCAAGAGCGAGCTGGCGGTCCAGCTGGCGCGGCGCGAACGCCCGGAGGCGGTGGACCAGATGATCGAGGTCCAGCGGATCGCGCAGGAGTCCCAGCGCGAGGTGCGCGACGTCGTGCGCGGCTACCGGGAGGCGGACCTGTCGGTGGAGCTGGAGGGCGCGCGCGGGGTGCTGAGCGCGGCCGGAATGGACTGCCGCGTCGACGTCCGGGCCGGGCGGTCGCTGCCGGCGGAAGTGCAGTCGGCGCTCGGCTGGGTGGTGCGCGAGGCCACCACGAACGTGCTGCGGCACGGTGACGCGCAGAACTGCCTGATACGGCTGACCGCACCGCAGGCCGGGGCGGTGACGCTGGTGGTGGAGAACGACGGGGCGCCCGAGTGCCCCGCCGGGCCGCCCGGCTCCGGGCTCGCCGGGCTGCGCGAGCGGCTCGCGGCCCTGGACGGAACCCTGCAGGCGGGGCTGGTGGCGGGCGGCCGCTTCCGGCTGTGCGCCGAGATCCCGAATGCCCACGTGCAAGGACTGGAGGTGCGGGCGTGAGCCCCGTACGCGTGCTGCTCGCCGACGACGAGCATCTGATCCGAGGGGCGCTGGCCGCGCTGCTGGCGCTGGAGGACGACCTGCTGGTGGTCGCCGAGGCCGCGTCGGGGCCCGAGGCCCTGGCGATGGCGCGGGCGCACCGGCCGGACGTGGCGGTGCTGGACCTCCAGATGCCCGGGGCGGACGGTGTGAGCGTGGCCACATCGCTGCGGGCCGAGCTCCCCGAATGCAAGGCCATGATCGTGACCAGCCACGGCCGTCCCGGGCACCTGAAGCGGGCCCTGGCGGCGGGGGTGCGGGCCTTCGCGCCGAAGACCGTCTCGGCCCAGCGGCTGGCGGAGCTGATCCGGACCGTGCACGCCGGAGGGCGTTACGTGGACCCGGAGTTGGCGGCCGACGCGATCAGCGCCGGGGACTCGCCGCTGACCGCCCGGGAGGCGGAGGTGCTGGAGTTCGCAGCGGACGGGGCGCCGGTCGCGGAGATCGCGGAGCGGGCCCGGCTGTCCCAGGGGACCGTGCGGAACTACCTCTCCTCGGCGGCGACGAAGCTGGGGGCCGAGAACCGTCACACCGCAGTGCGTCTCGCACGCGAGCGGGGTTGGGTATAGTAGTTCTCGCGTTACGGCGCACCTGCGGACATAGCTCAGTTGGTAGAGCACCACCTTGCCAAGGTGGATGTCGCGCGTTCGAGTCGCGTTGTCCGCTCTGTAAGGGAGAAGCCCCCGGTCCTCAGGACCGGGGGCTTCTTCGTCTTCCGGGGCGGCGCGGCGCCCTGCGGCGCCGCGCCGGCCGTCCTACGACCAGGGCAGACCGGTGAGCCGCTCGTAGGCCTCGACGTACTTGGCGCGGGTCCGCTCGACGACCTCCTGCGGGAGGGCGGGCGGCGGGAGCTCGCCCTTCGGGTCCCAGCCGGAGGCCGGGGAGGACAGCCAGTCGCGGACGTACTGCTTGTCGAAGGAGGGCTGGGCGTGGCCCGGCTCCCACAGGTCGGCCGGCCAGAAGCGGGAGGAGTCCGGGGTCAGCACCTCGTCCGCGGCGACCAGCGAGCCGTCCTTCGGGTCGAATCCGAACTCGAACTTGGTGTCCGCCAGGATGATCCCGCGCTCACGGGCGATGTCCCGGGCCCGGCCGTACACGGCGAGGGTCGTCTGGCGCAGCAGGGCGGCCGTCTCGGCGCCCGTGGTGCGCGCCACCTCCTCGTACGAGACGTTCTCGTCGTGCTCGCCGACCGCGGCCTTGGCGGCCGGGGTGAAGATCGGGGCGGGCAGCTCGGAGCCGTCCACGAGGCCTTCGGGCAGGGCCAGCCCGCAGACCGTACGGGTCTGCCTGTACTCGGCGAGGCCGGAGCCGGTGAGGTAGCCGCGGGCCACGCATTCGACGGGGACCATGTCGAGGTTGCGGCAGACCAGGGTGCGGCCGGCCCAGTCGGCGGGGGCGCCGGCGGGCAGGTCGGTGGAGATGACGTGGTGCGGGACGAGGTCCGCGAGCTGGTCGAACCACCACAGGGAGAGCTGCGTGAGGACGCGGCCCTTGTCCGGGATCTCGGTGGGCAGCACCCAGTCGAAGGCGGACATCCGGTCGCTGGCGACCATGACGAGGCGGTCGTCCTCGTCGCGGTAGAGGTCGCGCACCTTGCCGGTGTGGAGGTGGACGAGGCCGGGAACCTCAACCGGCTCGGGCTTTTCGACGAATCCGGACACGGGGTCTCCCTGTGGGTCTGTACGAGCGCGAACCCATTCTCCCGTACGGGACGCCCTGCCCGGGCAGGCGGGGGTGCCGGGCCCCCGCGGGTTCTCAGTCCCGCTTGCAGATCCGGTCGAGCAGGTTGGCGGTGGCGCGCTGGACGCGCTCGTCGACGTGGCCGGGGCGGTCGAGCGCCGGGGACCAGGCGAAGGTGCCGGAGGCGAAGACCAGGGCGCCGCTGGGCGAGCGGTAGAGCGAGGTCTCCTGGTGGCGGCGGTGGTTCTCGCTGTCGAGGTACGGGGAGTGCGCGAGCAGGATCCGCTCCTGGTGCGCGGGGAGCTGGGTGCGCGGGTAGTACCGGTCGGCCTCGCCGGCGACCAGGCCGGGCAGCTCGTCGTTCTCCCCCGCCCCGGTGGAGTCCCAGAGCCAGTGCGTGGCGTTGCGCACGATCAGGGGCGCCGGTTCGGGGACGCGTCCCGCGTACTGGATGCCGAGCAGCTGCTGCTCCGGGCGGTCGACCTCGCGCCAGAGGCTGGCCCGGCCCGGGCCGCGCCGTTTTCGGCAGGTCAGGAGCCTGTCCTCGACCCCGGAGGGGGAGGGTCCCAGCTCGACCTGCCAGTACATGGTGTTGGCGGAGAGGAAGACGAGGGAGGTGCCGTGGTCGCGGGCGCGTTCGACGGTGCGGCGCATGGGCGCGGACCAGTACTCGTCGTGGCCGGGGAAGACCAGGCCGCGGTAGCGGGTCGGGTCGACGCGGCCGGCGTGCAGGTCGCGGGTGTCGGCGTAGGCGAGGTCGTAGCCGTAGCGCTCGGCCCAGCGGATGAAGTCGTAGGCGTGGCCGACGTGCAGGGGCAGGCCGGCGCCCGCGTAGGGGCGGTCGAAGGAGACGGTGTGGGCCGCGTCCTGTTCGCCGAGCAGTCGGCCGTCCTCGTCCCAGGCGTGGTAGAGGCTGGCGCCGGTGCGGCCGTCCTCCGGGTAGAGGTTGTAGGCCTGCCAGGTGATGTCGGGCAGGAGGAGCAGGAGGTCGGCGGGGTGGTCGTCGCGGACCGTGAAGGGGATGTGGGAGCGGTAGCCGTCCACGGTGGTGAGGACGGCCACGTACGCGCCGATGCTCCAGTACGACGGGACCTGGAGACGCCAGGACAGCCACCAGTGGTGGCAGGAGACGGTGCGGTCGGCGGCGAGGGGGGCCGGCTGGACGATCCCGGACAGGCGCGGGCTGGTGGTGATCTTGGATGCGCCGTCGCCGCCGTAGTGCCCGATGCGGTAGACGTCGACGGAGAACTGCTGGGGCGGGTCGACCGTGATGTGGAAGTCGATCGCCTCGCCGGGGGCCACGGCGCCGGTGGAGGCGAACCCCTTGATCTGGCGGTGCACGTCGTCGGCCGTGCGGGGGCCGCCGCTGCGGGCGCGTGGGAGCTGGCCGGGAGCGAGGGCCGGGTCCACGTACCAGGGGACGACCTGGCCGGTGTCGTCGAAGTAGAGCTCGCTGCCGCGGAACCAGGGCAGGGGGCCCTGTCCGAAGGGGTCGTTCACCGCGTGCGCGAGCGCACCGGACTCCCAACGCCGGATCTGGTCCGCACCCATGACCGCTCCCCTCCCTCGCTCCCCCGAACGGGCAATGCATCGAGCCGGTCCCAGCACATCACATTACGCACGCAGTCCGTCACCCTTCGTCGCGAATTGACGTGATCGGAACATAGGAATCCGGTTGAGTGTGCGAGCCGTAGCCCGTACGGGAGGCGTCCGGAAGGCCCCTGGAAGCCTCGGGGCGGCCTCAGACGAGGCGGACCGGCTTCTCGGGGCGGACGCCGAGGTCCGCGAGCCAGTCGCGCAGCGGCTCGGGGTCACCGTCCTCGACCAGGCACAGCACGCGGGGCGCGAGGTCCGAGCGGCGGTCGCCGCCGACGAGCAGGACCGGGCCGTCGAGCCAGTCCAGGCCGGGTGCGGCTCCGGCGGAGTCGACGGCCGCACAGCACACCATGGCCGTCACGTGGTCGGCCAGCAGGTCCCGGCCGCTGCGCGGGGGCTGGAGCGGGAACAGCGGCACGGCGTCCGCGCCCCGGGCCTTGCCGGCCGAGGGCTGCGCGGCACCGGCGGCGCGCTCCTCGCGGGCCAGATCGCCGCTGAGCCGTCCGGCCAGGGCCTCCCCGGCCGCGCCCGCGCCGGCGGGGTCGGTGAGATAGCCCAGCACCCGCTCCAGCGTGGGGCCGGCGAAGCCGTCCACCGCCGCGGGAGCGGCCGCCGCGGGAGCGGCCGGTGCGGGGGCGGCCGGTGCGGGGGCGGCGGCCGCGGAGGCCGGCGGGGCGGGCGGCGCGGCCGCGACGGTCAGGGCGTCGAGCGCCGTGTGCAGACGGGCCGCCTCCGTACGCCACTTGCGGTCCACGACCTCCTCCGGATAGGCCGCCCAGTCCACCGGGGACCACTCCGGCCCGGTCTGCGCCGGACCGCCGTGGAAGAGCCGCGCGGCCAGCAGCGAAGTCGCCTCGTCGACGGCACCGGGCTGCTCCAGCAGGTCGCAGGCGGGGCGCTCGCCGAGGCGCGAGGTGAACCCGTCGGCCAGCCGGTCGCGCCGGGACAGCTCGGTCAGTGCGGAGACCACCCCGGCGTCGAGGTGCGCGGGCCACCGCCCCATCCGCCAGGCGGGCAGCGCGACGCGGGTCAGCAGCCGGTCCCAGCCCGCGTAGGCCAGGCCGACCTGCTCCTGGGCGACGATGCGCAGCCCGTAGTCCACACCCTGTGCACGCTCGGAGGCGGCAGCGGCCACCCCGCGCTCCATCTCCGCGGCGTCCACCCGGCACAGCCGCAGCAGCAGCCGCGCGGGGGCGGCGATCCAGCCGAGGCCGCGCCGGCCGCCCACGTCCACCGCGGCGTCCAGACCCCGGACGAACCCCCGCGCATCGGCTATGTCCGGGTGCGCCGAAGGGCCCGTACCGGCGACGACCGGGGCGAGGACGGCGCGCAGCTCGGCGACGCGCATCCACCACAGGAACGGCGAGCCGATGACCAGCACCGGGGCGGCACCGGGCTCGGACTCCGGGCCCGCGGATATGCCGTCTCGGCGGTGCGCCGCGTGGGTGCGGTCCTCGAGCCAGCTGTCGCAGTCCGGGGTGAGGGCTATCGCGGAGGGCGCCGGCACGTTCATCCGGTCGGCGAGGTCCCGCACCAGCCGGTACAGGTCGGGGGCGGCGGCCTCGGACAGCGGCACCGTCGGCGTCACGGCCGGGCTCGCCCGCAGGACCACCGCGCCGAAGATCCCGCCGACCAGCAGCACCAGCACGGCGACCACGCAGACGGCGAGGGTCACCGCGGGCCAGGGGTCACCGGCCAGCCGGCCCGTCATCCGGGCGGCCACCAGCACCACCGCGAGGGCGGCGGGCAGCAGCCCGACGGCCAGTGCCCTGCTGCGCACGCGCAGCACGGCCAAGGCGCGGGAACGCGCGGACGGCACGCCCGCTTCCATGATCGAACCGGTTCCGGACACGGCCGGACCTCACCCCCTCTGCGCTGCGGCGGCTTTGCTCACTCCCCCACTGTGACACCCGCCACTGACATCGCAATGCCGGTGGGCCAAGTGCCGGAACGAGTGCCGGAATGCTTGCGCCGCACCCTAGTTGGGGCGGGAGCGGCCGTCAGGCAGACCGGGGGACGATCACCCGATGGAATGGCTTTGGGCAAAGGTGGGTGCGTTCGAACGCGGCCGGATGCAGTCGCACGCGAACGCGCCCGCGGGCCCGGGCGCACCTCGTGCGCACCGGGCCCGCGGGGGTCGCTCTGCCGCAGCTCAGGGGCGTCCGGCCGCCTTCGCGGCGATGTCGGTGCGGTGCTGGGAGCCGTCGAGCCGGATCCGCGCGACCGCCTTATACGCCTTCTCACGGGCCTGCGCCAGATCGGATCCGGTCGCCGTCACCGAGAGCACGCGGCCCCCCGCGCTGACCACCGCATCGCCCTCGCGCCGGGTCCCGGCGTGCAGCACGTACGCGTCGGGGGCGTCCTCGGCCGCCACCTCGTCCAGGCCCTCGATGACGTCGCCCGTGCGCGGGGTCTCGGGGTAGTTGTGCGAGGCGATGACCACCGTGACGGCCGCGTCCTCGCTCCAGCGGAGCTCGGGCTGGGCGTTCAGGGTGCCCTTGGCGGCGTTCATCAGCACACCCGCGAGCGGGGTGCGCAGCCGGGCCAGGACCACCTGGGTCTCGGGGTCGCCGAAGCGGGCGTTGAACTCGATGACCCGGGTGCCGCGGCCGGTGATGGCCAGGCCCGCGTACAGCAGTCCGGAGAAGGGGGTGCCGCGGCGGCGCAGCTCGTCGACGGTCGGCTGCAGGACGAGCTCCATGACCTCGTCGACCAGCTTCGGGTCGGCCCACGGCAGCGGGGAGTAGGCGCCCATGCCGCCGGTGTTGGGGCCCTCGTCGCCGTCCAGCGCCCGCTTGAAGTCCTGGGCGGGCTGGAGCGGGAGGACGGTGACGCCGTCGGTGATGGCGAAGAGGGAGACCTCCGGGCCGTCGAGGTACTCCTCGATGACCACGCGGTCGCAGCCGAGCGCGTGGGCGCGGGCGGCGGCGAGATCGTCGGTGACCACGACGCCCTTGCCGGCGGCGAGGCCGTCGTCCTTGACGACGTACGGGGCGCCGAAGGCGTCGAGGGCCTCGTCCACCTCTTCGGGGGTGGTGCACACGTAGCTGCGCGCGGTCGGGACCCCGGCCGCGGCCATCACGTCCTTGGCGAAAGCCTTGGAGCCCTCCAGCTGCGCCGCCTCGCCGGACGGGCCGAAGACGGGGATGCCGGCGGCGCGCACGGCGTCGGCGACTCCGGCGACCAGCGGGGCCTCCGGGCCGACGACGACCAGGCCGGCGCCGAGTTCGGTGGCGAGAGCGGTGACGGCAGCACCGTCGAGGGCGTCGACCGGGCGGAGCTCGGCCACCTCGGCGATGCCGGCGTTGCCGGGAGCGCAGTACAGCGCGGAGACGTCGGGGTCGAGGGACAGAGAGCGGCACAGGGCGTGTTCGCGGGCGCCGCCGCCGATGACGAGGACCTTCACGCTGCTCAGCCTAGCCCGGACGGCGCAGCCGGCTTCGTGCGGCCACCCCAATCAGGCGGGGCTACTCATTCGTGTATTCCTCCACAACGGTCGCTCCGAGCTCGCGCACGATCAGGTCGTGTCCGGTCAGCGCGCTCTCCACGAGGTCGGGATCGTCCTCCTCCGGGACGTCGTCCTCGGGCGCGACCGGCGGGGGCGCCTGCTGTACGGGGGGCTGCGGGGCCGGAGCCGACTGCTGGTGCTGCTGCGGCGGCTGGTACTGCGGGGCGGGAGCGGAGGAGGACGGCGCCTGGGGCGGGGGCGGCGGGCTGTAGGCCGGGGCGGGGGCCGCCGGGGCGCCGTACGAGGGCGAGGACTGGAGCGGGGCCGGTGCTCCGCCGGCCACCACGGCGTCGATCTTCCAGTTGACCTGGAACTGCTCGGCCAGGACGGCCTTGAGCACGTCCTCGCTGCCGCTGCTCGCGAAGTTGTCGCGGGCTCCGGGGTTGGGGAAGCCGAGCTGGAGGGTGGTGCCGTCGAAGCCGGTGACCTGCGCGTTCTGGCTGAGCAGGATCCAGGTGAAGCGGCGGCGGTTCTTGACGGCCTCGAGGACGCCGGGCCACATCGCCTGGACCTGCCCGGCGCCGGCGGCCATGCCCGGCGAGGGCGCGGCGGCGGCCGGGGCCGCGGGGGCCTGGGCGGCCGGCGCGGGGGCGGCGGGCACGGGCCCGACCCCGCCGCCGCCGCCATCCGAAGCGCCGCCGACAAACCCGCCCACCCTGGCAAGCC
>NZ_JBEZLV010000042.1:0-47885 GCF_040652335.1 Streptomyces sp. NPDC048270 | reverse complement strand
GGGCGAACGAGATGCCCGAGGCGGGGCAGGGGCCGGCGGTCGGTGAGGTCACCATCCACAACCTGAGGACGAGCGACAACGCCGTGACCGCCGCCGGCCGGCCACCACCGGCGCCCGTCCACCGGCGCGGCCCGGCACCGCCGCCCGTCAGCGCCACGCCAGGACGTTCGTCCGTCCCGGGTCACGCTTGTGTCACAGAATATCGACAAACCCCAATTGTTTTCCGGCCCGCGACACGCCCGCCGTTCAAGCGCATTGGAATCCTTTCCGAAGCCCTCTGCCGAACCGCTGGAATTCCGGTGGGAGATTGCCACGGGGCCGCTGGACCAGACCAGATGAATCCCCCTCAGGTCCGCCACATTTCCTTCACCTCGGCCGCTCCACGGCCCGCCCCAGCAGATCCCGCGCGGCCCTGATCCGATCCGACAGCTCCGGCGGCTCGACCACTTCGAACTCACAGCCGAGCAGCATGATGTGAATCACCATGACGTCCAGACTGACCGCCCCGGTGCGCAGCAGGCAGCTCCGGCCGTCGACCGGTTCCAGTACCCCGTCGCTCGGTCCGACGGTCCGGGCCGCCTCCTCCGCGGAAACCATCAGCCGCACCACCGCCCGGGCCGCGTACACCCGCTGGGACACGCCCTGCGAGACGTACGCGGCGAGGTCCGCGGCGGGCGGCTCGCGCGGGGTGAACCGCGGTCCGTGCGGCGCCTTGGGCTCGATCCGGTCCGCGCGGAAGGTCCGCCAGTCCTCCCGGTCCAGGTCCCAGGCGACCAGGTACCAGCGCCGCTCGGTGCACACCAGCCGGTGCGGCTCGACGGTCCGGCGGGTGACGTTGCCCTCGTGGTCGCGGTAGCCGAAGCGCAGCCGCTCGGTGTCGCGGCACACGGCGGCCAGCTCGGTGAGGACCGCGGGGTCCACGGTGGAGCGCTCGGCCCCGCGCAGCATCGGCACGGTGAACTCGTTGAGCGCGGACACCCTGCGCCGCAGCCTCGACGGCAGCACCTGCTCCAGCTTGGCGAGGGCCCGTACGGAGGCCTCCCCGATCCCCTCGACACCGTTCCCGGCGGCCGTCCGCAGCCCGACCGCGACGGCCACGGCCTCGTCGTCGTCCAGCAGCAGCGGCGGCAGCTCGGCCCCGGCCCCCAACTGGTACCCGCCGCCGGTCCCGGGGCTGGCGTTGACCGGGTAGCCCAGCTCCCGCAGCCGGTCCACGTCCCGGCGTACGGTCCGCGGCGTCACCCCGAGCCGGTCGGCGAGGTCCGCCCCGGTCCATTCGCGGTGGGCCTGCAACAGGGACAACAGGCGCAGCAGTCGCGCGGAGGTCTCGAGCATGCCCGCAGTCTGCCAGCGCGCCCGCCGGCGGGTCGCGGCCGTCCCGGAGCCCGGTACGGCGGCGGGCGGGGCGCCGCGGTCAGCAGGGGCTCAGCAGACCGGTGTCCTCGCTGCCGCTGAGCTCGATCAGCGCGCAGAGCGTCTTGGCCGACACCTTCCAGACGCCGTCGTCGAGGACCGCCGTCCCCTCGGTCTCCGGCATGACCGGGACCCCGCCGAGCAGCAGGTCGTAGGTGACCTGCGCCTCGGTGGGCGCGGTGAAGGCCACGTCCGTGACCTCGGCCGAGGACACGGCCGCGTCCGTGTTGCCCGCGAAGCCGCTGAGCAGCGGCTCGAGGAGCTCGCCGTTCTCCAGGACCTTGGCCTTCTCCTCGACGGAGACCTTGGAGTCGAAGAAGGCGGCCCAGTTCTTCTCGATCTCGGCCTTGGCCGCGGCCGGGTCCGCCGGGCCGTCGACGGCGGGCGCGGCGGCCGCGACGGCCGCGTGGGGTGCGGCGGGCACGCCCGCGGAGGTCGTCGTACCGCTGCTGCCCCGGTCCGCGTCTGAGGAGCATCCGACCAGGGCGGGCACGGCCGCCAGTACGGCTGCCGCCGCCCACACTCCGATACGAGGGTGTCCGCCCAGGTCCATCTGGCTCACCACCGGTCTCCGAGCGAGCCGTTCGGCTCCTTGGTTCCAGGGTCGACGCCTTCGGGGCGGAGTGCAATCGGGGTGGAGCGGGGATGCCGCGGGTCCCGTGCCCGGTTGCGGCCGGAGCGCCGCTGTGCGGGGCCGTCCTCCGCCGCCCCCGCCCCGGCCCTTCCCGGCCTCCCGGCCCGCCAACTGTGCGGCGGAGCCCACGGGTTGGTTCAGCGGGGACGCTGCGCACCGACCGAGGCACCGGCGGAGGCACCCGCGGAGGGAACCGCCGACGGCGCGGGAGCCGGGCCGGCCGGCTCCGGCTTCGGGCTGGGAGCCGGGGTGGGCCGCCCCACCGGGGCCGGCGGGACCGTCGGCGCAGGTTGCCCCACCTGGGCGGGCGGCGCCACCGGGGCCGGCGGGTCCACCGGCCGCGGCGGGCGGGTCGGCTCCTGCTCCGGGATGACCAGCATGGTGCCCAGGACCAGCGCGGCGGGCCGGGCCCCGACCACCGTCCGGTTCGCCTCGTACAGCGCCTGCCACCCGCCCCGCACCCGGTGCTTGCGCGCGATCGACACCAGCGTGTCCCCGCTCCTCACCACGTGCATCCGCCCGGCCAGCCCGTACCGCTTCGAGCACGTCGGCCAGGCGTCCCAGCCCTGCGCTCCCAGCACGTCCTCCGCCACCCGGATCTGCTGGACCCGGCTCGCCAGGTCGGCGCGCGGCGCGAACACCAGCCCCCCGTAGCCCTCCCACGTCGGCTGCCAGAACTGCAGCCCGCCGTAGAAGCCGTTTCCGGTGTTGACGGCCCAGCGCCCGCCGCTCTCGCAGTCGGCGACGCAGTCCCAGGGCCACTCGCCGCCCGGTCCGCAGTCCCCCGGCCCCGTCCCGATCACCCCCGGCGAGCCGGGGTGCGCGGCCCCCGCCGGACCGGGCGCGGGCGGCGGCGGGGCCTGGGCCGCCGCCGCACCGGCGGGGAGTACGAGGGCCAGCGCGGCGGCGGCGGCAGCGGCGCCCAGACGGGCCCTGGCCCGTCGGCACCGGATCCGGAGGTGGGGCATCGCGTCACGCTACGCAGCGCCCTCGCCCCTCCCGGCCCGGCGCGCCCGGCGCCCTCCCGCGCCCACCCGGTCGGCCGACCGGCCGCCCTCCCGCAAACGGCCAATCACGACCATCAACTGCGCACAAGCAGAAAACAGTTGGCACGAATCGAAGCCCCGGCCGGACGGTTCACTCATACGGGGGCCCGGTTCGAATCCGTTCCCTCCAATGGCGTGACCCCGGCCGCCGCTCCCCCGTTGAGCCCGGCGAGCCGGGAACCCCCCGGCCCCTGCACCTATGCCGAGGAGCCACCCCGTGCCGCGCATGCTCGACGTCAGTGATGAGGTACGTGCCGAGATCGGTGACGAAGAAGCCGACAGGCTGCTCGTCGGCGAGGACGCGCCGCGCAGTTACGACTGCACTTCCTGCCGCACCCCCGGCGACCCCGAGAACGACCGCACCAGCACGGTGCTGTTCGTCGGCGAGGAGACCGCCGTTCTCGCCTTCGCCCACGCCACCTGCATCCCCTCCCAGGTGGTCAAGGTCTCCGAGGAGCAGCTCCAGGGCGCCGTCGCCAGCATCACCGGTGACAGCCCGGCATCGCCCGCCGCCGGTGACGGCCCGCAGAACGTGCCGGGCGGCCAGGCCGTCCTCGGCATCACCAGCGGCCTGGTCCTGATCGGCGGTGAGCTGCACCCCGCCCTGGTGGTCGAGCCGACCGCGCCGATCGCCCGCCCCGGCAGCGACGGCCCCGGCGACGACTTCCTCCCGCTCCTCATCGAGCAGGGCTTCATCCCCGTCATGGACACCGCGCAGCTCCCCACCGCGCTGAGCGGCTGGTCGGTCCTGCTCGCCGCCGGACAGCTGCACGCCGTCCTCCAGCCGGGCCCCGACGGCGGCCGCCCGGTCGCCTGGTGGCAGGCGCACCAGGCGCTGTCGGTCACCGACGGCTGGCGCAACGCCGTCAACAAGACCCAGCGCGTGCTCATCTACGCCGCCCCGGTCGGCTCCATCGGCCAGCAGCCCCGTGAGGACCTGCTCCGCGACGCCCTGGACAAGGCCGCCGCCGCGGGCAAGCTCGTGGCCGCCTCCATGCCCCTGGCCGGCACGCCGGGCGCCTGACCCGCGCACCGCTGATCGCCGCCGGGGAGGCCCCGGCGGCGATCTGCGTTTTCCGCCCGACACCCCGCATCCGCAGGGCGCCGGTTTCGTTGGCTGATACGTGCATCCATACGACTCCTCCCGCGCCCCGTCCCGTACGAGCCCCGTCTCGCACACCCCGATCTACGACGCCCTGTACTCGGAGTACCTGCGCGCCTTCCGGGCGCTGCCGGGCGACCGTACGGGCGAGGAGGACCTCGGGTTCACGGCCTTCTCGTACGGGGGCGGCTACACCGGCACGGGCGGCTCGTACGACAGCGGCTGGAGCGGCTCCTCGTGGCAGCGGACCGACGGCTGGCAGCCCACGTACGTGGCGCAGCCCCAGCCGGCGTACTCGTACGCGGGCGGCTCCGGATACGCCGACGGGCGGCCGCGCCAGACCGGGATGACGCCCATCCCGGCGGCCCTGCCGCCCGCTCCGCGCCGGGGCTACTGACCCCGGGACCGCGTACCGCCCGTACTACTTCTTCTTCTTGTACTGGGCGCCGCGCTTCTCGCGCACCCGCACCGAGATGTGGATCGGGGTGCCGTCGAAGCCGAACTCCTCGCGCAGACGACGCTCGATGAAGCGCCGGTAGCCGTGCTCCAGGAAGCCGGAGGCGAAGAGGACGAACCGCGGCGGCTTGCTGCCCGCCTGGGTGCCGAACAGGATGCGGGGCTGCTTGCCGCCGCGGATCGGGTGCGGGTGGGCCGCGACGACCTCGCCGAGGAAGGCGTTCAGCCGGCCGGTGGGGACGCGCGTCTCCCAGCCCGCGAGGGCGGTCTCGATCGCCGGGACCAGCTTCTCCATGTGGCGGCCGGTGAGCGCCGAGACGTTCACCCGGGGCGCCCAGGAGACCTGCTGCATCTCGGTCTCGATCTCGCGCTCGAGGTAGTAGCGGCGCTCCTCGTCGAGCTCGTCCCACTTGTTGTACGCGATCACGATCGCGCGGCCCGCCTCGACGGCCATGGTGATGATGCGCTGGTCCTGGACGCTGATCGTCTCGGTGGTGTCGATCAGGATGACCGCGACCTCCGCCTTCTCGACGGCGGCGGCCGTGCGCAGGGAGGCGTAGTAGTCGGCGCCCTGCTGGAGGTGCACCTTCTTGCGGATGCCGGCGGTGTCGACGAACTTCCAGGTGACGCCGCCGAGCTCGATCAGCTCGTCGACCGGGTCGCGGGTGGTGCCGGCCAGCTCGTTGACGACGACACGGTCCTCCTTCGCGACCTTGTTGAGCAGCGAGGACTTGCCCACGTTCGGGCGGCCGATCAGCGCGATGCGGCGCGGACCGCCGGGGGCGGCGCCGCCGAAGGTCTGCTCGGGGGCTTCCGGCAGGGCCTCCAGCACCGCGTCCAGCATGTCGCCGGTGCCGCGTCCGTGCAGGGAGGAGACCGGGTGCGGCATGCCGAGGCCCAGGGACCACAGGGAGGCCGCGTCGGACTCGCCGCTCTGGCCGTCGACCTTGTTGGCGCACAGGACGACGGGCTTGCCGGCCTTGCGCAGCAGGCGGACGACGGCCTCGTCGGTGTCGGTGGCGCCGACCTTGGCGTCGACGACGAAGACCACCGCGTCGGCGGCCTCGATGGCGTACTCGGCCTGGGCGGCGACGGAGGCGTCGATGCCGAGGACGTCCTGCTCCCAGCCGCCGGTGTCGACGACCTTGAAGCGGCGGCCGGCCCACTCGGCCTCGTACGTGACGCGGTCGCGGGTGACGCCGGGCTTGTCCTCGACGACCGCCTCGCGGCGGCCGATGATGCGGTTCACCAGGGTCGACTTGCCGACATTCGGCCGGCCGACGACGGCGAGGACGGGGAGGGGGCCGGCAGCGGCCTCCTCGAGGGCACCTTCGACGTCCTCGATGTCGAAGCCCTCTTCCGCGGCGAGCTCCATGAACTCCGCGTACTCGGCATCGCCAAGTGCTCCGTGGTCGTGCTGGTCGTTCATGAAGTCCGTTCCTCGTCGTTCGTGGTGATCGGTGGTACCCGCGCAGCGCGGTTCCACTACTAGGTCAAGTCTCGCTCAGCGCCCGGTGAGGCGCTTGGCGTCGGCCAGGTGGGCGGTCAGCCGGTCCTGGATGCGTACGGTGGCCTGGTCCAGGGCGGTGCGGGTACGGCGGCCACTGCCGTCCCCGGCGTCGAAGGCCGAGCCGAACACGACGTCGACCCGGCTCTTGAAGGCGGGCAGGCCCTTGACGAGCCGGCCCTTGGTGTCGCCGCTGCCGAGCACGGCCACCGGCACGATGGGCGCGCCGCTGCGGACCGCGAAGTACGCGAGACCGGCGCGCAGCGAGGCGAAGTCGCCCTCGCCCCGGGTGCCCTCGGGGAAGATGCCGAGGGCCCCTCCATTGTCGAGCACGCCGAGGGCGCGGGTGATCGCCGCCCGGTCGGCGCCGGTGCGGTCGACCTTGACCTGCCCGATCCCTTCGAGGAAGGGGCCGAGCGGGCCGACGTACGCTTCCTTCTTGATCAGGAAGTGCAGCGGCCGGGGCGCGGTGCCCATGACCATCGGGCCGTCTATGTTGTGCGAGTGGTTCACGGCGAGGATGACGGGGCCGGAGGCGGGCACCTTCCAGGCGCCGAGCACGCGGGGCTTCCACAGCCCGTACATGAGCCCGATGCCGATGCGCCTGCCGACCGCCGCACCCTTGAGGGAGGGCGCTTCGCTCACTTGCGGCCCGCCCGCTTCTCCTCGACCAGGGTCACGACGCACTCGATGACCTGCTCGAGCGTGAGCTCGGTGGTGTCCACCTCGACGGCGTCGCCGGCCTTGGCCAGCGGGGAGGTCTTGCGGCCGGAGTCCGCGGCGTCGCGCTTGATCAGCGCCGCCTTGGTGGCCGCGAGGTCGGCGGCCTCCTTGCCGCGGAGCTCACCGCTGCGCCGGGCCGCGCGGGCCTCGGCGGAGGCGGTCAGGAAGACCTTGAGGTCCGCGTCGGGCAGCACGGTGGTACCGATGTCGCGGCCCTCGACGACGATGCCGTCGGCCTCGCCGGCCGCCTTCGCCGCGATGGAGCGCTGCAGCTCGGTGATCAGGCTGCGCACCTCGGGGACGGCGCTGACGGCACTGACCTTGGCGGTGACCTCCTGGGTGCGGATGGGCCCGGCGGCGTCCAGCCCGTCCACGGTGATCGTGGGCGCGGCCGGGTCGGTGCCGGAGACGATCGACGGCTTGCCGGCGGCGACGGCGATCGCGTGCGGGTCGTCGGTGTCGACGCCGTTGGTGATCATCCACCAGGTGATGGCCCGGTACTGGGCGCCGGTGTCGAGGTAGCGCAGCCCGAGCTTGGCGGCCACGGCCTTGGAGGTGCTGGACTTGCCCGTGCCGGAGGGACCGTCGATGGCGACGATCACGGCTGCCGGAGCTGCGGTTTCCACGGTGCGGGCACCTTCCTGGTTGCGCGTACGTGTCCGGGCGCACGAAAACGCCCCTCCTCCAGGTTACCGGCCCCCGAGACCCCCCGTCCCCGCCTGCCCGGCCCCCGCCTCCACCAGACACCGCCGGCACCCCAGCCCTGCCCGGCACATCCAGCCCCGCCGGCCAGATCCAGCCCCGCCGGCGTTTGAGGCGCGGGGTCCGGGGCGGAGCCCCGATGCGGGGCCCCCGCCCGACAACCCAGCCCCACCCGGCACATCCAGCCCCGCCCGGCACATCCAGCCCCGCCGGCCACATCCAGCCCCGCCGGCGTTTGAGGCGCGGGGTCCGGGGCGGAGCCCCGATCCGTGACCTCCGCCCGACACCCCAGCCCCACCCGGCCCATCCAGCCCCGCCGGCCACATCCAGCCCCGCCGGCGCTTGAGGCGCGGGGTCCGGGGCGGAGCCCCGATGCGGGGCCCCCGCCCGGCGGCCCGGGGCGGAGCCCAGGCGGCGGCTACTGCTGCCGCAGCGCCCAGCCCCGGTCCCGCAGCTCGGCCGTCAGGCCCGCCGCGGCCCGCGGCTCCACCATCAGCTGCACCAGCCCGGCCTGCTGCCCCGTCGCGTGCTCGATCCGCACGTCCTCGATGTTGACCCCGGCCCGCCCCGCGTCCGCGAAGATCCGCGCCAGCTCCCCCGGCTGGTCGGAGATCAGCACGGCCACCGTCTCGTACTGCGTCGGCGCCGCGCCGTGCTTGCCCGGCACCCGCACCCGCCCCGCGTTCCCGCGCCGCAGTACGTCCTCGATGCCGGCCGCGCCGCCCCGCCGCTTCTCCACATCCGCCGACTGGAGCCCCCGCAGCGCCTCGACGGTCTCTTCCAGGTCGGCCGCGATCCCGGCGAGCACGTCGGCGACGGGCCCCGGGTTCGCCGACAGGATCTCCACCCACATCCGCGGGTCGGAGGCCGCGATCCGGGTGACGTCCCGTATGCCCTGCCCGCACAGCCGCACGGCCGTCTCGTCGGCCTCCTCCAGCCGCGCGGCGACCATGCTCGACACCAGCTGCGGGGTGTGGGAGACGAGCGCCACGGCCCGGTCGTGCGCGTCCGCGTCCATGACCACGGGTACGGCCCGGCACAGGGACACCAGCTCCAGGGCGAGGTTCAGCACCTCGTGGTCCGTGTCCCGGGCCGGGGTCAGCACCCAGGGGCGGCCCTCGAAGAGGTCCGCGGTGGCGGCCAGCGGCCCGGACCGCTCCTTGCCCGCCATCGGGTGCGTGCCGATGTACTCCGTCACGTCCACGCCGAGCGCCTCCAGCTCCCGGCGCGGCCCGCCCTTGACGCTGGCCACGTCCACGTAGGCGCGGGCCGCGCCCCGGCCGATCGCGTCCGCCAGGGTCGCCGCCACGTGGGCCGGGGGCACGGCGACGATCGCGAGGTCGACCCGGCCCTCCGGGGCCTCGTCCGTGCCCGCGCCGAGGGCCGCCGCGGTGTGGGCCTGGGCCGGGTCGTGGTCGACGAGGTGGACGGTGATCCCGCGGGCGGTCAGCGCGAGCGCCGCGGAGGTGCCGATCAGTCCGGTTCCGATGACGACGGCGGTTCTCACGAGGCACTCCAGGGTTGCGTTCGGCGAGGTGACGGGCTGTCGGGCCAGGGTAGCCAGCCCGGACGGCGCGAGGGCCCGGCGCCCGCCCAGTGGGACGGCGGCCGGGCCCCGGCGGGCAACCCGCGTCAGAGCTGCTGGGCCTTGATGATGTCCTCCAGCGAACCGGACGGCACCGAGCCGTTCGGCGTCAGCTTGTCGACCGCGGTCGGCAGCGACTGCGCGATCTCCGCCGCGGCGGCGTCCGGAGTGACGCCCGCCTGCTCGGCGACCTTCTGGAGGGTGCCGTCCGGCAGCGCCTCCTTGATCTGGTCGGCGCTGACCGGCTGGTTCTGGCCGGTGCCGACCCAGGACTGCGCCTGGTCGACGAGGCCGGACTTGGTCAGCATCTCCAGCAGGCCGGCGAGCGGGTTGTTCGCGGCGCCTCCGGCCGCCTGCGCGCCGCCCGCTCCGCCGCCGCCCATGAGGGCGCCGAGCAGCGAGCCGAGGATGTTGCCTCCGCCGCCGGCGCCGCTCTGGCCGCCGCCGAGGATGCCGCCGAGAAGGGAGCCGAGGTCGTTACCCGCCATGGTCCTGCCTTTCGCAGAGGGACCGGGCCGCGCGAAAGCGGCGTACCCGGCTTCGAGACACGGACAATGTCACCCAACCCGGGCATGGCCGCCACTTGGCGCACACGCCTCCGGCCCTGCGGTAGAACGATCGGCATGATCTTCCACCTCGTTCCGCTCGCCGACTGGACCGCCGCACCCGAGCGGCCGTACGCCCCGCCCTCGCTCGACTCGGAGGGTTTCGTGCACTGTTCGGCCGACCGGCCCACGGCGCTCGCGATCGCCGACGCGCACTACCGGGCGGTACCGGGGATCCTGCTCGCGGTGGAACTCGACGAAGGTGCCCTGACCGCCGAGGTCCGCCGCGAGAGTGAATCCGACGGCCGCTACCCGCACGTCCACGGCCCGTTGAACCGGGAGGCCGTGATCCGCGTGTGGGAGGTGCTACGCACACCCGGCAGCCCTGCCTCACTGGCACCTTGGGACCCGGGCCACCGAAACGGCGCGGCAGGCTTCTCCTGAGGCCCGCCGCAGGCCAGGATGCTCTCGCCGATCCGGCCACGAAGCGAGGAGAAACCATGAGCGACCCCACGCGCACCGCCCGGCGTACGGTACTGACGGCCGGCGCGGCCGCCCTGGCAGGCGGCGCGCTCACCGCGTGCGGCGGCGGTGACGGCGAGAAGACGCCCGCGAACGGGTCGGCGTCCGCGCCCGCCCCGTCGGCGTCCCAGCCGGCCACCTCCCAGGAGCCCGCCGGCGCCGACAAGGTCATCGCCAAGGCGACCGAGGTGCCGGTGGGCGGTGGCAAGATCCTCAAGGAGGAGAAGCTGGTGATCACCCAGCCCACCGCAGGGAACTTCCGCTGCTTCTCGGCGGTCTGCACCCACCAGGGCTGCCTCGTGAACAAGGTGGCGGACAACACCATCGTCTGCCCCTGCCACATGAGCACGTTCGAGGCCACGGACGGAGCCCCGACCAAGGGCCCGGCCACCAGCCCGCTGCCGGAGAAGAAGATCAAGGTCGCGGCGGACGGCGGTATCTCGCTCGCCTAGCGGCGAGGCCCGCGCCTAGGCTCCCCGGATGGACGAACTGACACTGGTACGGGACCACACGGTCTACCAGTGCGTGATGGGCTCCCGGGCGTTCGGGCTGGCGACGGAGGCGAGCGACACCGACCGGCGCGGTGTCTACCTCGCCCCGACGCCGCTGTTCTGGCGGTTCGAGAAGCCCCCCACGCACGTGGAGGGCCCGCGGGACGAGGAGTTCTCGTGGGAGCTGGAACGCTTCTGCGAGCTGGCCCTGCGCGCCAACCCGAACATCCTGGAGTGCCTCCACTCCCCGCTGGTCGAGCAGGTCACCCCGGTCGGCGAGGAGCTCCTCTCCCTCCGCGAGGCCTTCCTCTCCCGCCGGGCCCACACCAGCTTCAGCCGGTACGCGGCCTCCCAGCACGGCAAGCTCCTCGCGGACGTCCGCATCCACGGCGCCCCGCGCTGGAAGCACGCCATGCACCTGCTGCGGCTGCTCCTGCCCTGCCGCGACCTCCTGCGCACGGGCCGCCTGACCCTCGACGCGGGCCCGCACCGCGACCGCCTCCTGGCGGTCCGCCGCGGCGAGCTCACCTGGGCCGAGGTGGACACCTGGATGTCCCGCCTGACCTCCGAGACGGACGCGGCCCTGACCACGACCCGCCTCCCCGAACACCCGGACCACGCCCGCGTGGAGGACTTCCTCGTCCGCACCCGCCGCGCCTCGCCGGCCTAGTCCCAGAGCGCGCCGAAGGCCAGCAGTTCCTCGCGGTACTCGATGCGCCCCTCCCAGTCGCGGGGCCAGACGTCCGCGCCGAGGTGGGCGCCCGCGAAGGCGCCGGCCAGGCAGGCGAGGGAGTCCGAGTCGCCGGCCGTGCAGGCGGCGCGGCGCAGGGCCAGGAGGGGTTCCTGCGGGAAGAGCAGGAAGCACTGCAGGGCCGTGGCGAGGGCTTCCTCCGCGATCCAGCCCTCGCCCGTGGTCAGGCAGGGGTCCGTCTCCGGGGACGGGGTGCGCAGGGCCGCGGCGAGGCGGTCGAGGACGGCCAGGCACTCGTCCCAGCCCCGGGCGATGAAGGACTCCGGGGAGGTGTCACTGGCCGTCCGCGCCCAGAGGTCGCCGAGCCAGCGCTCGTGGTAGCGGGTGCGGTTCTCCAGGGCGTACGAGCGCAGCCGCCCGACCAGGCCCGTCACCTCGGTGCCCTGCGCGAGCAGGTGCACCGCCCGCGCGGTGAGGTCGGAGGCGGCGAGAGCCGTCGGGTGGCCGTGGGTCAGGGCCGACTGGAGCTGGGCGGCCCCCGCGCGCTCCTCCTCGGTCCAGCCGGGGACCAGCCCCACCGGCACCACCCGCATGTTCGCGCCGCAACCCTTGGAGCCGAGCTGGCTGGCGTCCCGCCAGTCCCGCTCGGGGTGGTTCAGCAGCGAGCAGGCCTTCAGGCAGGTGTTGCCCGGGGCCCGGTTGTTCTCCGGCGAGTGGTACCAGTCGACGAACTCCTCCCGGACCGGGCGGGCGAGCCGCAGCGGGCCCACCCGGCCCCGGTCGGCCGCGGTCCGTATGCCGCGCGCCAGGGCGAGCGTCATCTGGGTGTCGTCCGTGACGATGGCCGGCCTGGGCAGCTTCATCTCGCGCCACGGGCCGGTCTTGGCGAGGATCGACGGCACGTCGTTGAACTCGGTGGGGAAGCCCAGGGCGTCCCCCAGGGCGAGGCCGATCATCGCGCCGGTCGCCGCGCGCTTCGGGGTCGTCGTCATGGTGTGCTTCCTTCCGAGGGGCGGAGCAGGGGCGGGTGCAGGGCGGTCGCGGGGCCCGGCCGGTACAGCGCGGCCGGCTTGCCGCGGCCTCCGGTGAGCCGGGCGGCTCCCGGTACGGCCTCGACGAAGCCGGGTGTCGCCAGGACCTTGCGGCGGAAGTTGGGGCGGTCCAGGGCGGTGTCCCAGACCGTCTCGTAGACGGCCCGGAGCTCCCCGAGGGTGAACTCGGGCGGGCAGAAGGCGGTGGCCAGGCAGGTGTACTCGAGCTTCGAGCCGACCCGCTCCCGGGCGTCCGCCAGGATCACGGCGTGGTCGAAGGCGAGCTGCCCGGCCTCGGCCACGGGCACCCAGCGGGCGTGCGCCGCGTCCCCGCCGCCCTCCGCCGCCGGCTCCGGCAGGTCGGCGACCAGTGCGGTGAAGGCCACCGAGACCACCCGCATCCGGGGGTCCCGGTCCGGCTCGCTGTAGGTGCGCAGCTGCTCCAGGTGCAGGGCCGCCACCAGGTCGGGCGCCAGCCCGGTCTCCTCGGCCAGTTCGCGCCGCGCGGCGTTCTCCGCGGACTCGCGCGGCGCGACGAAGCCGCCGGGGAGCGCCCAGTCCCCCGCGTACGGCTCCTGCCCGCGCCGGATCAGCAGTACGTGCAGCCGCCCGCCGCGCACGGTGAAGACCGCGAGGTCGACGGTCACCGCGAACGGGACGAAGGCGGAGGGGTCGTAGCCCGGGGGCGGCGCCGCGCTCATCGGGTCTCCGGCAGCGGATCGGCGAAGTGCCGGCCCTCGGCGAGCAGTTCGTCGACCGCCGCCACCGCGGCCGCCAGCCGCTGCTCGCGGTCGCCCCGTACGAGGAGGAAGCGCCTGCCGGTGCTTTCCAGTTCCTCCCTGAACCGCCCGGTCATCCAGGGCCGCAGGTGCGGGCCGTCGCGCAGTCCGTCGTCCTCGAACGGGACGTCCGCGTGGTCGGTCAGCAGGTACAGGTCGCGCCGCGTCAGGGAGGCGGTCTTCTCGACCTCCTCGTTGCGCCCGCCCGTGTACCGCTCGTGCCAGATGCCGGTGGCGAAGGAGTCGGTGTCGCAGAAGAGCACCGGCGAGCCCAGCCGGGCCTGCCTCTCCTCCTCCGCGTCCTGCCGCCGCGCGATGACCGGGAACTCCTCCGAGGCGAAGGTGATGTCCGCCCAGGTGGCCGCCGGGTCGGCGGCGCGCGCGGCCGCCAGCTTCTCCTCGCTGTAGCGGCGCCCGTACTCCGCGACCCAGCCCGTCCCGGCCCACACCCCGCCGCGTCGCCGGTAGTGCTCGGCCAGCGCCCGCGACAGCGTCGTCGTGCCGGTGGACTCGGCGCCGAGTACGACGACCCGCCGGGCCAGGGCGGCCCGTACGGCCGGTCCCAGGTAGTCCCAGCAGCCCACGGGGTCGGCCCGCACCGCCGTCCCGGAGACCGGGTACCGCGTCCGCGCCGGGTCCACGCAGACCTCCTCGGCGCCGAACCGCCGCGCGAGTTCGGCCCCGTACGCCTCCGAGGTGAAGACGGCGTCGACCGGCCCGGCGACCGCGCCCCGGAAGACCGCCATGTGGGCCTCCCAGACCGCCGGGTCCGTCAGGTCGACCGGGATGTCGTCGACCGCGCCGACGACGTCCGCGCCGGGGTGCTCCTCGCGCATCCAGGCGACCCGGTCGGCGAGCGGCACCGACTCCACGGAGGCCGCGCAGACCAGTACGGTCAGCCGGTCGCAGCGGTCCTGCGCGGTGCGCACCAGGTGGTGGTGCCCGGCGTGCGGCGGGTAGAACTTGCCCAGCACCAGCCCGTGCCCGTAGCGCTTCACGCCGTCGCCCCCAGGGCCGTACGGGCGCCCGCCGCGGGGAGCGTCCGGCGCCAGCCGGCCAGCCCGGCCGCGCAGAGCGCGAGGAAGCCGACGTAGAGGGCGGCGGTCAGGTAGAGGCCCTTGTGGGCGTAGAGCGGGATGTACACGAGGTCGGCGGCGATCCACAGCCACCACGACTCGAGGAGCTTGCGGCACTGGCCGTAGGTGGCCGCGAGGGAGAGACCGGTCGTCAGGGCGTCCCAGAAGGGGACGGTGGAATCGGTGGCGCGGCTCAGCAGCAGGGTGAGGGCGAGCACCCCCACCGCCCCCGCCGCGGCCAGCCAGACCCATTCGGTGCGCGTGGTGCGGCGCACCGGCAGGGCTTCGGCGGTTCCCGGTCCACCCCCGTGGGTCCAGGACCACCAGCCGTACGCGGCGAGGGCGATGAAGACGATCTGCAGCCCGGCGTCGGCGTAGAGGCCGGCCTGGGCGAAGAGAACGATGAAGAAGACGTTGTTGGCGATGCCGATCGGCCAGTTGGCGATGTGCTGGCGGGCCACGAGCCACACGCACAGGGCACCAGTGGCGAATCCGAGTACCTCGGTCCAGCTCATGACGAGCCCCCACTCCCTTTAATAGTCAGGTTGACTATAAACACTCCGGGGGGCGCCGGGCAAGCGAAAAGCCCGCAGCGCCGGAGGGCACTGCGGGCTTTTCGACCCGGGATCGGGGGTACTACAGACCGACCTCGCGCATCAGCATGCCGACCTCGGTGTTGGTCAGGCGGCGCAGCCAGCCGGACTTCTGGTCGCCGAGCTCGATCGGCCCGAAGGAGGTCCGGACGAGCTTCTCGACCGGGAAGCCGGCCTCGGCCATCATGCGGCGCACGATGTGCTTGCGGCCCTCGTGGAGGGTCACCTCGACCAGGTAGTTCTTGCCGACCTGGTCGACGACGCGGAAGTGGTCGGCGCGGGCGTACCCGTCCTCCAGCTCGATGCCGTCCTTGAGCCGCTTGCCGATCTCGCGCGGCAGCGGGCCGGTGATCGCCGCGACGTACGTCTTCTTCACGCCGTACTTCGGGTGCGTGAGGCGGTGGGCCAGCTCACCGTGGTTGGTGAGCAGGATGATGCCCTCGGTCTCGGTGTCGAGCCGGCCGACGTGGAAGAGGCGCGTCTCACGGTTGGTGACGTAGTCGCCCAGGCACTGGCGGCCGTCCGGGTCCTCCATGGTGGAGACGACGCCGGCCGGCTTGTTCAGCGCGAAGAACAGGTACGACTGGGTGGCGACGGTCAGGCCGTCGACCTTGATCTCGTCCTTCGGCAGGACGCGCTTGCCCTGCTCCAGCACGATCTCGCCGTTGACCTCGACGCGGGCCTGCTCGATCAGCTCCTCGCAGGCGCGGCGCGAGCCCATGCCGGCGCGGGCGAGCACCTTCTGCAGGCGCTCACCCTCCTCCTCGGCACCCGGGAAGGTCTTGGGGGTCTTGATGACCGGCTTGTCCGCGTACCGGTCGCGCACGCGCTCCTCGATCCGCGCGTCCAGCTCGCGCGGCCGGGACTGGCCGCTGCGGCTGCCGGGGCCGCGGCGCGGGCCGCCGGCCCCGCCGATGCCGGGGGTCTTGGCGGGCTTGGGGCCGCCCTTGGCGCCGCCGCGCGCCGCCGCGCCGCGGGCACCGCCGCCGCCGGCCTTGGGGCCGCTGCGGCCGGAGCGCTCGCCCTCGGGGCCCACGTCGTAGCGGCGCTCCTCGGGGCGGGGGTTGCGGGGGCGCTGGGGAGCCTGGTCGCGGTCCCGGTCGCGGTCGCGCGAGCCGGAGCCGCCGCCCTGGTAGCCGCCGCCGGAGGAACCGCCGCGGTAGCCGCCGCCGGAGGAGCTGCCGCCCTGGTAGCCGCCGCCGGAAGAGCCGCCGCGGGAGCCGCCCCCGCCGGAGGAGCTTCCGCCGCGGGAGCCACCACCGCCGGAGGAGCCGCCGCCGCGGTAGCCGCCGCCGGAGGAGGAGCTGCCGCCGCGGGAGCTACCGCGTCCGCCACCACCGCCGCCGCCGCTGTTCCTGTTGCCGCCGCCGTTGCCGTTGCTTCGCATCAAATGTCCGTCGTCTTGTCGTCGTCTTCATCAGTGTCCGGTGCGTCCGGATCGAACGACGGCACACCTTCTTGCGTCTCGGCTTCGATCGCGTCCGCCTCGGGGAGGAAGGGCGCGAGCTCCGGGAGCTCGTCCAGGCCGCGCAGGCCCATCCGCTCCAAAAAGTGGTTCGTCGTCCTGTACAGGATCGCACCTGTTTCGGGTTCCGTCCCCGCCTCCTCCACCAGACCCCGCTGGAGGAGGGTCCGCATGACCCCGTCGCAGTTGACTCCACGGACCGCCGACACCCGGGAACGGCTCACCGGCTGGCGGTACGCGACGACCGCCAGGGTCTCCAGCGCCGCCTGGGTGAGACGGGCCTGCTGGCCGTCCAGGACGAAGCCCTCGACGGCCGGGGCGAACTCCGCCCGGGTGTAGAACCGCCACCCGCCGGCGACCAGGCGCAGCTCGAAGCCGCGCCCCTGGAGCGTGTACTCGTCGGCGAGCTCGCGCAGCGCGTCCGCGACCTCCCGCGGGGTGCGCTCCAGCACCTTGGCCAGGTGCGCCTCCGTCGCGGGCTCGTCCACGACCATGAGGACGGCCTCCAGCGCCGGCTTGAGGGCCAGCACGGCCACGTCGCTGCTCATTCCTTGGCCTCCACGATCTGGTCGAACTCGTCGGTCACGGTCGGCATGCCGTCGCCGTCCCCGCCGCTCCAGCGCACGGTGAGGGTCTTCAGGGCCTCCTCCTGGTCCAGCACCACCGCCTTCTCGCGGTAGAGCTCCAGGAGGGCCAGGAAGCGGGCGACGACGGTGAGGGTGTCCCCGGCGTCCTCGGTGAGCTCCTGGAAGGTGGCCTCGCCGCGGGCCTTCAGCAGCCGCACGACGAGGGCCGCCTGCTCGCGGACGCTGACCAGCGGGGCGTGGATGTGGTCCACGTACACCTGGGGCTTGGCCTTGGGCTGCATGGCCTTGACGGCGAGGCGGGCGAAGCCCTCCGGTCCGATGGTGATGACGACCTCGGGCAGCAGGTCGGCGTGGTGCGGCTCGAGGCCGACGGTGCGGGGGTAGCGCCGGCCCTCCGCCTCCGCGCGGTCCTCGAAGATCGTGGCGATCTGTTTGTACGCCCGGTACTGCAGGAGGCGGGCGAACAGCAGGTCCCGCGCCTCCAGCAGGGCGAGGTCGGCCTCGTCCTCGACCTCGGCGGCCGGCAGCAGCCGGGCCGCCTTCAGGTCGAGCAGGGTGGCGGCGACGACGAGGAACTCGGTGGTCTGGTCGAGGTCCCAGTCGGGCCCCATGGCCCGGATGTGCGCCATGAACTCGTCGGTGACCTTCGACAGCGCGACCTCGGTGACGTCGAGCTTGTGCCGCGAGATCAACTGCAGCAGCAGATCGAAGGGCCCCTCGAAGTTGGCGAGCCGCAACGTAAACCGCCCCTCGCCTCCGGCGGGGGTGAGGCTTTCGGGCAAGCCCGGGGCCGTGCGGCCTGCGGCGAAGCCGGCGGTCTCGGGCGGGCCCGCAGGTCCGCCGCCGATGGCGGGGGTGACGGGTTCGGGCGAGCCCGGGGCCGTGCCGCCTGCGACGGGGCCGACGGAATCGGGCGAGCCCGCAGGTACGCCGACGGCGGGGGTGACGGGTTCGGGCGAGCCCGGGGCTGTGCGGCCTGCGGCGGGGCCAGCGGTCTCGGGCGGGCCCGCAGGTCCGCCGGCGGCGGGGACAACGGTTCCGGACGAGCCCGAGGCCGTGCCGCCTGCGGCGAGGCCGACAGATACGGGCGGGCCCGCAGGTCCGCCGACGGCGGGGGTGACGGGTTCGGGCGAGCCCGGGGCTGTGCGGCCTGCGGCGGGGCCAGCGGTCTCGGGCGGGCCCGCAGGTACGCCGGCGGCGGGGACAACGGTTCCGGACGAGCCCGAGGCCGTGCCGCCTGCGGCGAGGCCGACGGATTCGGGCGGGCCCGCAGGTCCGCCGGCGGCGGGGGTGACGGGTTCGGGCGAGCCCGGGGCTGTGCGGCCTGCGGCGGGGCCGACAGATACGGGGGAGCCCGGGGGTACGCCGCCGACGGCGGGGCCCTCGGGCTCGGGCTCGCCCCCGTTCGCACCTCCAGCGGGGCGGCCGACTGCGGGAGCAGCCGCGCCCCGGGCCGCGGCGTCGCCCGCGGCCTCGGTGCAGGCCCCGTCGCTCGCGTCGCCCGCGGCGGAGCCTGCGGAACCGGAGGCGTCTCCGGCCGCGGCCGCCGCGGGGCCGGCGACGCCGGGGGCGCCTCCCGCCCTGTCCGCCGTGCCGCCGCTCGACTGATTCGGAGGTTCGGAGGCGTCGTCTGAACCCCAGGCCGGGGGTTCGGCAGCATCCGGGGCAGTGGCGGGCACGCCGGAGCCGGCGGGGCGTACCGGCGCCGGCCCGTCCGCTACCGCGGCCCCCGCATCGCCTTCGGCGGGGTCAGCGACCACGGGGGGCGTTCCGGCTGCCGCGCCGACTGCAAGGGGGTCGGCGGTGACGGAAGCGCCCGCAGGGTGCGAGGTCTCCAGGGCGTCGGCCGAGGCCGGTGTGCCGGCATGCGGGAGGACCGCCTCCGGCCCGGTACCGCCGTCCGGCTCTCCGCCGTCACGGCCTTCCCCGCCCCCCGAGGGGTCATCGCGGCCCTCGGCGGGGGCGTCAGCGGCGGCGGGGGTGTCCTGGGGCTCTTCCCCGGGCTTGGGGGCCCCGGGGCGCTCAGCGGGCGCCCCGGGGGCCTTCCCCGGCGCACCGGGGCCTCGTCCCAGGAGTCGGCGGGCGGGACGGCCGGGTTCGGCGGGGAAGGGCATCGCGGTCCATGGTCGTGCGGAGGCGGGCTGCGCGGCGGCCTACGGGCCGGGGCGTGCCCCCACCCTAGGCTGCGACCCGCCCCCCGGACCGGACCGGCCCGAGGCATCCCCCCTCCGCGCGCCGAGGCGCCACAACGGTCGGACGCCTCACCAGGGGCCCCGGGCGTACCCGGAAGCCAGGCGTAGCGGCGCCGGGGCGTTCCAAGCCCGTGCGTGCGCCGCCGGGCCGGTGGTGGAGCCGGGCCCCGCCGCCAGACGGCGAGGGCGGCGCCGAGGCCGGGCGCCGGCATGAGGGGCGCCCCAATCCGGGCGACCCAAGCCGGGGCACAGGGAGATGGGGGCGAGCCGGGCCCGCGGCCAGACGGCGGAGGCCGGCGCGGGCCGTCCCCCTTCGGGGGCGCCGCCGCCAGGCCGAGCGGCCGGGCCAGGCCCTGCGAAGCCGGGGCGTGCCGTGGCGGGGCGCCGCGGGGGTCGGCCAGGCCCTGCGAAGCCGGGGGCCGCGGAGCCGGAGCATGCCGTGACGGGGCGCCACTGGGGCCAGGCCACGCGGCCAAAGCCGGCGCCGAGTCGTCCCGCGCCAGGGGCGCCACCAGGCCGAGCGGCCCGGACCAGGCCCTGCGAAGCCGGGGGCCGCAGAGCCGGAGCATGCCGTGCCGGGGCGCCACTAGGGCCGGGCCAAGCGGCCAAAGCCGGCGCCGAGTCGTCCCGCGTCAAGGGCGCCACCAGGCCGAGCGGCCCGGACCACACCCTGCGAAGCCGGAGCATGCCGTGACGGGACGCCACTAGGGCCGGGCCAGGCGGCAAAAGCCGGCGCCGAGTCGTCCCGCGTCAGGGGCGCCGCCAGGCCCGCTGGCCCGGACCAGGCCCGGCGAAGCCGGAGCGTGCCGTGACGGGGCGCCGCTGGGGCCGACCGGGCCCTGCGAAGCCGGGGGCCGCGAAGCCGGAGCATGCCGTGCCGGGGCGCCACTAGGGCCGGGCCAGGCGGCCAAAGCCGGCGCCGAGTCCTCCCGCGTCAGGGGCGCCACCAGGCCGAGCGGCCCGGACCAGGCCCTGCGAAGCCGGGGGCCGCGGAGCCGGAGCATGCCGTGCCGGGGCGCCACTGGGGCCAGGCCACGCGGCCAAGGCCGGCGCCGAGTCGTCCCGCGTCCGGGGCGCCGCCAGGCCGGGCGGCCCGGACCAGGCCCTGCGAAGCCGAGGCGTGCCGTGACGGGGCGCCGCTGGGGCCGGCCAGGCCCTGCGAAGCCGGGGGCCGCGGAGCCGGAGCGTGCCGTGCCGGGGGGCCACCGGGGCCGGGCCAGGCGGCCAAGGCCGGCGTCGGGTCGTCCCGCGTCGGGGCGCCGCCGGCCCGGGCATCCGGAGCCGGCCCTGCGAAGCCGGGGGCCGCCGGGAGGGGCGGAACCGGGGCCGGACCTGTGGAGGCGGGGGCGTTGGGCGGGGGTGCCGGGGCGGCGGGGGCGGAGTGTGGTCGGCCGGGGCCCGTGGGGGTCAGCGGCCTCGGAGGCGGCGGACCAGGATGCTCGCGTCCCCGCGGGACTCCAGGTCGGCGAGGACGACCGCCACCGCCTCGCGGACGATGCGGCCGCGGTCGACCGCCAGGCCGTGCTCCCCGCGGAGCACCAGCCGCGCGTGTTCCAGGTCCATGAGCTCCTCGGCGGAGACGTAGACCGTGATCTTCTCGTCGTGCCGCTCGCGCCCGCTGGGCCGCCGGTTCGCGCCCCGGCCCTGCCCCTTGCCGCGTCCGCCCGCCCCGGGGGCCGCGGAGGTTCCGTTGACAGAACCTTCCTGCGGCCGCCGGGGTGCTCCCACCACGGATTCCGTGCCGGCCTCGGCCTCCCGGCTCCGGCCCTCCCCCGCCGCACCCTCGGCCGAGGAGGCCGCGTGCTCGGCGGCGGGCGCCTCGTCGGCGCCCCGCCTCGGCGAGGAGGACTGGAGGGCCATCCCGCCGGTCGTACGGAACAGTTCGTCGGCTCCGGGCAGACTCACTCGGCGTGACACCGGGCGAGCACCTCCCTGGCGAGCTGGCGATACGCGGCGGCGCCGACGGAGTTGGAGGCGTACGTCGTGATCGGCTCACCGGCGACCGTGGTCTCCGGGAAGCGCACCGTGCGGCCGATGACCGTGTGGTAGACGTGGTCGTCGAAGGCCTCGACGACCCGCGCCAGCACCTCGCGGCTGTGCACCGTGCGGGAGTCGTACATCGTGGCGAGGATGCCGTCGAGCTCCAGCTCGGGGTTGAGCCGCTCCTGCACCTTCTCGATGGTCTCGGTCAGCAGCGCCACGCCGCGCAGCGCGAAGAACTCGCACTCCAGCGGGACGATGACCTTGTGAGCCGCCGTCAGGGCGTTCACGGTCAGCAGACCGAGCGAGGGCTGACAGTCGATCACGATGTAGTCGTAGTCGGCCATCAGGGGCTTCAGGGCCCGCTGCAGCGTCGACTCGCGCGCGACCTCGCTGACCAACTGCACTTCGGCAGCGGACAGGTCGATGTTGCTCGGCAGCAGGTCCATGTTGGGGACCGCCGTCTTGAGCAGCACCTCGTCGGCCGACATGCCCCGCTCCATGAGCAGGTTGTAGACCGTCAGGTCGAGTTCCATCGGGTTCACGCCGAGACCCACGGACAGCGCGCCCTGCGGGTCGAAGTCGACGAGCAGCACGCGGCGCCCGTACTCGGCGAGCGCGGCACCCAGGTTGATGGTCGACGTGGTCTTGCCCACGCCGCCCTTCTGGTTGCACATCGCGATGATCTTCGCCGGACCGTGGTCGGTCAGCGGACCGGGGATCGGGAAGTACGGGAGCGGGCGTCCGGTCGGGCCGATCCGCTCACGGCGCTGGCGGGCAGCGTCGGGGGCGAGGGTGGCCGCGTACTCGGGGTCCGGTTCGTACTCCGCGTCGGGGTCGTAGAAGTGCCCTTCGGGCACGTTGTCGTAGTCGGCGAAACCAGTGGGCTTTTCGCCGCTCAGGTCGCCGGCCCTGGAGTTCACGTCTAGGCCGTCCATGCTCTTTTGGGGCGTCGTCATGTGCTGGTGGTTTGCGAAGGTGCGGACTGCGACGGAGCCGACAGCCTCGAGCCCGGCGGGGTTCTGGCCCCGCTCCGGCGCGCCTGCTCGACCACCCCCAGGAGCAAATGTCGACTCATTCACAAGTCGTCTTACCTCCTCGGACGTGACCAGGACACTTATCGATAGGTCAGCGTGGCACCATGCCGACGGTTGGCGACTCTATGGCGTGTCACCGCTCAGCGGCAACACAATCCACCGGACCCGGCACGATGTGTCGGCAACCGAACACCACTCTGTCAAGGGCGCACGAGCTGTCACCGCGAAGTTTCGCGGGTGTGCGAAAGGGTTAAAGGGTTACGTTCGAGGCGAGTTGAGCGGCTCTCCGGCGCACCCCGCGAACGCGTCCGGCCGGACCTTGCGGGCAAGGTCCGGCCGGATACGTGAGATTGACGTCAGTCGTTGACGTGTCAGCCGAGCAGGGTGCTCAGCTCGAGGGTCTCGAGGCCGTGGGCCTCGGCGACGGGACCGTAAACGACCTGGCCGTCATGGGTGTTGAGGCCCAGCCCGAGCGCGGGGTCGCGACGCAGCGCCTCGACCCAGCCGAGGTTCGCGAGCTGCACGATGTAGGGCAGCGTGGCGTTGGTCAGCGCGTAGGTGGAGGTGTTCGGCACCGCGCCCGGCATGTTGGCGACGCAGTAGAAGACCGAGTTGTGGACCTGGAAGGTCGGCTCGGCGTGGGTGGTCGGACGGGAGTCCTCGAAGCAGCCGCCCTGGTCGATCGCGATGTCGACAAGGACACTTCCGGGCTTCATCTTGGCGACGAGCTCGTTGGTGACCAGCTTCGGGGCCTTCGCACCCGGGATCAGCACCGCGCCGATGACGAGGTCGGCCTCGACGACGGCCTTCTCCAGCTCGTAGGCGTTGGAGACGATCGTCTTGATCTTCGTGCCGAAGATCTTGTCGGCCTCGCGGAGCTTGTTGATGTCGCGGTCGAGCAGGGTCACGTGGAAGCCCATGCCGATGGCGATCTGCGCGGCGTTCCAGCCGGAGACGCCGCCGCCGATGACCACGCACTCGCCGGCGTGGGTGCCGGGGACGCCGCCCGGGAGCACGCCGCGGCCGCCGGCCGAGCGCATCAGGTGGTAGGCGCCGACCTGCGGGGCCAGCCGGCCCGCGACCTCGGACATCGGGGCGAGCAGCGGCAGCGCGCGGTTGGCGAGCTCGACCGTCTCGTACGCGATGGCGGTGGTGCCGGACTCCAGCAGGGCGTCCGTGCACTCACGGGAGGCCGCCAGGTGCAGGTAGGTGAAGAGCGTCTGGTCCTTGCGGAGGCGGTGGTACTCCTCCGCGATGGGCTCCTTGACCTTCAGCAGCAGGTCCGCGGTCGCCCAGACCTCGTCCGCGGTGCCGAGGATCTCGGCGCCGGCCGAGACGTACTCGGCGTCCGTGATCGAGGAGCCGACACCGGCGTTCTGCTCGATGAAGACCTGGTGGCCGTTGCGGACCAGCTCATGCACACCGGCGGGCGTGATGGCGACCCGGAACTCGTTGTTCTTGACCTCGCGGGGGATGCCGACCTTCATCGTCGATCACGGTCCTTGGCTCAGGGGAAAATACGGGGCACTTCCATACATACCCGCCCACAAGAACGCGCAACGGGATGCACCACGGGATGACGTGGTGAACCCAGTTTAATGAAGGATGAACGCGTGTCTAGCCTTGCAAACAAATAATCTTAGTCGGATCCACTACGGATTTCGCAGGCCGCGGGATCGTCTCCCAGCAATCTGTCGGCCGCGGACCGGTGCAGCCTGGCGGCCGCCGGGTCCCCCAGCCGGTCGAGCGTGTCGGCCAGCCGGACCTGCAGCGCGGCCTGCAGCCGCTGGTCCCCGGCACGGCGCGCCAGCTCCACCGCCTCCCGGCAGGTGTGCAGCGATTCCTCGGGCCGGCCGGCGTACTCCTGGACCCGGGCCATCTCGCTCAACGCCTTTGCCTGGCCCGGCACATCGGCCAGCCGCCGGTAGCCCGCGGCGGCGGCCCGCCAGCTGCGCAGCGCGTCCCCGTAGCGGCCCGCGTACGTGTGGACGTTCCCGAGCCGCCCGTACAGCCGGGCCTCGTCCGCACGCTCCCCCCGCGCCAGGGCCTGGGCGAGCGCCCGGCCGAACCAGTCGGAGGCCCGGTGCCAGTCCGCCAGCTCCTGGTAGGCGCCTCCTACGGATTCCATCGCGCGGCCCGTCGCGTACGGATCGTTCGCGGCCCGTCCCGCGTCCAGCGCGGCCCGGTAGCGGTCGAGCGCCTCCTGGGTCCGGCCGGTCTCGGCGTCCAGGTCGGCCAGGTTCAGCAGGGCGGCCGCCTGCTCCCGGTGCAGCTCGCGCCGCTCGGCCACGTCCAGGACCAGCCGGTGCAGCCCGTACAGCTCGGGGGCGGCCCCGGCGGTGCCGCGGTGCTCGGCGAGGGCCCGTACGAGCGCGGCGATCAGCCGGCGGGCCAGGGTGTCCAGCTCCCCGTCGGCCACGGCCAGGGAGGCGGCCGCCGAGAGCGCGGGCAGCCGGGTGTCGAGCCAGGTGGCGGCGGCGCGCCGGTCGGGGAAGCGCAGGGTGCGCGGCACCCCGTCGAGCTTCTCGCGCAGGCCGCCCCCGTCGAGCCCGCCGTCCTCGTCCGTTTCGGCCATGGCCCGGCAGGAGTGCAGCAGCCGTACGGTGCGCTCCAGCATCCGGGCCCGGGCGAGCTGGACCTCGGCCGGGCGCTCCTTGGCCTCGAGCAGGGCCTGGAGCAGCGGTGCGAGGCAGCCGGGCAGCAGGAACAGTCCGTTGTGCGCGTGGTGCAGGAGGCCCAGCCCGGCGAAGTCGTCCAGCGTGGACTGGGCCGCGGCCACCGAGCAGCCGGCGAGGGCGGAGGCGGTGTGCGAGTCGACGATCCCGGCGGGGGCCAGCGGCAGCAGCCGCAGGGTCCGCTGGGCCGGCTGCGGCAGGGACTCGTAGACGAGGCGGAAGCCGCGGGCCAGCGGGCCGCCGACACCGGCGGGCGTGTCGTGCAGCTGCTTGGCGACGTCGGCGACGGAGGCCTTGGGGTGGGCGGCCAGCCAGCCGCCGACGAGGGCGAGCGCGGCGGGCTGGCCGCCGCACTCCTCGGCGAGGCTCTCGGCGGCCCGCGGGTCGGCGCTGACGCGGGTGTCGCCGATGCGCTGCACGAGCATCTCCACGGCGGAGGGCGTGTCGAGTCCGCCGAGGGTGCAGGGCCGTACGTCGGGGATGCCGGTGAGCGGCCCTTCCGCGGTGACCACGACGAGGCACTCGGGGGTGTCCGGCAGCAGGGCGTCGACCTGGTGGGGGTCGGCGGCGTCGTCGACCAGGATGATCACGCGGCGCCCGTCGAGCGCGGTGCGCAGGGCCGAGCTGAGCTCGTCCTCGCCGGCGCCGGGCGGGGTGGTGCGGCCCAGTCCTTCCAGCAGGCCGCGGACGGCGCGCTCGGTGGGCAGGGTCTCCCCGCCGGGTGCGGTGAGCCGGGTCCGGAGCAGGCCGTCGGGGTACTGGTCGGCGACCTCGCGCACGAACGCCTCGGCGAGCGCGGTCCGCCCGGACCCCGGCCGCCCGGCGACCAGCAGCACGCGGGCGCGGGGGGCCTTGGCCTTGCGGCCCGAGAGGGTGTCGAGCCCGGTCCGTGCGATGTCCTCGCGCAGCTCCTTGAGCTCACGCCGCCGCCCGACGAAATCCGCCACGGATCCGCTCCTCTCCCTGCCTTCGGATTGCGAGCGTAGTTCACGCAGAGCGACGAGCCGGGTGGAGCGCGGCGGGCATATCCCCTGATCGGATCAGCGGATCGTCCGCTTTTCCTCCCAGGGCCCCGGCTTTCCCTCCCCGGGGGGCCCGACCCGCGCGCCGGGCGGGGCCGGTAGGCCGCACCGGGGCACGGCGCCGGGAGCGGGCGGGCGGGGGCTCAGGGGCACGGCGCCGGGAGCGGGCGGGCAGGGGCCAGGGGCACGGCTCCGGGAGCCGGCGGGCAGGGGCCAGGGGCGGGCGCGGCCCCGGCGGCGGCCGCGGGCCCGGGGCCGCCGCCGGGGCGCAGGGGCCCGGCTACGCCTCGTACGGGCGGGCCGGCCAGGGGGCCGTGGCCGGGCGCAGGGCGTCCAGGCCGTCACCGGCCAGCGCGGCGGCGAGGGCCAGGACCCCCGTGACCAGCCCCGGATTGCCCAGCTCGCCCGCCAGTACGCCGCGTACCAGGTCGGCCAGCGGAACCCAGGCCACCTCCATGTCCGCCTCCTCCGATCCGGTCTCGGCGTACCGCTCGCCCTCGGCATCGGAGACGCCCCGCGCGAGGAAGACCCGGACCGCCTCGTCCGACCCGCCCGGCGAGGCGTAGAAGTCGGCCAGCACCCGCCAGTCCTCCGCCTTGACGTGCGCCTCCTCGTACAGCTCCCGCTCCGCGCCGAGCTGCGGGTTCTCCCCCGGCACGTCCAGCAGTCCGGCCGGCAGCTCCCACAGCCGGCGCCGCACCGGGTGCCGGTACTGGCTGAGGACCAGCACCCGGCCCTCCTCGTCCAGTGCCAGCACGCACACCGAGCCCGGGTGCACCTGGTAGTCGCGGCGGGCCGTCGACCCGTCCGGCATCCGGACCTCGTCGGAGTTCACCGCCGTCTTCGCACCCTGGAACGGCCGCCGGCTCGACCGTGTCTCCCAGGATTCCGACGTGTCCTTGACGTTCATGCCCCGACCCTCCACAACGCGCGACAGCCGGGGTACGGCAACTCCGTACCCCGGCTGTCTACGTTATGCCGTCAGGCGATCACTTCGCGGACTGCTGCCGCTCCACGGCCGCCTTGACCAGACCCGCGAACAGCGGGTGCGGGCGCGTGGGGCGCGAGCGCAGCTCCGGGTGGGCCTGGGTGGCCACCAGGTAGGGGTGCACCTCGCGCGGGTACTCGACGTACTCGACGAGCTTGTTGTCCGGGGAGGTTCCGGAGAAGACGAGGCCCGCCTTCTTCTCCAGCTCGCCGCGGTAGGCGTTGTTGACCTCGTAGCGGTGGCGGTGGCGCTCGTCCACGTACGCCTGATCGCCGTAGACCTCGCGCACGATGGAGCCCTCGGCCAGCTTCGCCGGGTACATGCCCAGGCGCATGGTGCCGCCCAGGTCGCCCGCGCCCTCGACGAAGGCCAGCTGCTCCTCCATGGTCGAGATGACCGGGTGCGGGGTGGAGGCGTCGAACTCGGTGGAGTTGGCGTCCTCGATGCCCGCGAGGTTGCGCGCGGCCTCGATGACCACGCACTGCAGGCCGAGGCACAGGCCGAGCAGCGGGATCTTGTTCTCGCGGGCGTAGGTGATCGCGCCGACCTTGCCGTTGACGCCGCGGTCGCCGAAGCCGCCGGGCACGCAGATCGCGTCCACGTCGCCGAGCACCGCGGCGGCGCCGGCCGGGGTCTTGCAGTCGTCGGAGGTGACCCACTTGATCTGCACGCGGGCCTTGTTGGCGAACCCGCCGGCGCGCAGCGCCTCGGTCACCGACAGGTAGGCGTCGGGCAGGTCGATGTACTTGCCGACCAGCGCGACCTTGACCTCGTGGTCGGGGTTGTGGACGCGGTCCAGCAGGTCCTCCCAGACCGTCCAGTCCACGTCGCGGAAGGGCAGGTCGAGCTTGCGCACGACGTAGGCGTCCAGGCCCTCGGTGTGCAGCACCTTCGGGATGTCGTAGATCGACTTGGCGTCGATCGCGGCGACCACCGCGGCCTCGTCGACGTCGCACATCAGCGAGATCTTGCGCTTGATGGACGTCGGGACGTCACGGTCGGCGCGCAGCACGATCGCGTCGGGCTGGATGCCGATGTTGCGCAGGGCCGCGACCGAGTGCTGGGTCGGCTTGGTCTTCAGCTCACCGGACGGGCCGATGTAGGGCAGCAGCGAGATGTGCACGACGAAGACGTTGTCGCGGCCGACCTCGTGGCGGACCTGGCGGACGGTCTCCAGGAACGGCAGCGACTCGATGTCGCCGACCGTGCCGCCGACCTCGGTGATGACGACGTCGACGTCGTCGGTCGCCATGCGGCGGATGCGGTGCTTGATCTCGTTGGTGATGTGCGGGATGACCTGCACGGTGTCACCGAGGTACTCGCCGCGCCGCTCCTTGGCGATGACCTGCGAGTAGACCTGGCCGGTGGTGACGTTGGCCGAGCCGTCGAGGTCGACGTCGAGGAAGCGCTCGTAGTGGCCGATGTCCAGGTCGGTCTCGGCGCCGTCGTTGGTGACGAACACCTCACCGTGCTGGAACGGGTTCATCGTGCCGGGGTCGACGTTGAGGTACGGGTCCAGCTTCTGCATGGTGACCCGCAGGCCGCGCGCCTTCAGCAGCGCACCCAGGCTGGAGGCCGTCAGGCCCTTGCCGAGGGACGAAGCGACACCCCCGGTGACGAAGATGTGCTTGGTCGTCATGGCTGTGCTGTTTCGAAAAGCAGCGGGCGGCGTCGCCAAGAGGGGGCTCCCGTGGTCGCGAGGTGAGGTGCGTCCGGCGCCGGCCACCGTCGATCCGGAAGGGTCTCAGGGGGCGCCGAAGCTGCGGTTTCGGGGCTCCTGATTCGCACAGGCAGACCACCGGTCCACGGGGTACCAGCCTATCAGCGCCCGGGCCGGTCTGCCTCCGGCCACGCGGCGCGGGGGTCCCGCACGGGGCGCGGGAGGGGCGGCACGGCGGCGTACCGGCAGGTCACCCGTTTGGCCCAGTCGCATTCTTCCGCGGCATAAGGAGATCACTAGGGTGCCGTCATATCCTGCTCGGATACCGCGCACATCACCGCCGGGCAGTCCGTCGCACGGCACCACCGAGCCGATATACGGAATCATGGGCTCGACGCGGAGATCCCCACCCACAGGAGACCGCGCAACCGCGCAATGCAAGCGCCCTTCGGGGCGGACGTGGCCGTTCGACTGGAGATGCAACGTGTCCGGGCGCATCGAGGATTACGCACTGATCGGGGACATGCAGACCGCCGCGCTGGTCTGCCGGGACGGGGCGGTGGACTGGTTGTGTCTGCCACGTTTCGACTCCCATGCCGTGTTCGCGAGCATTCTCGGCACCGAGGATCACGGGTTCTGGCGGATCGGCCCGGCCTTTCCACCGGGTACCGAGCCGCCGCGGGCCACCCGGCGCCGCTACCGCGGCGACTCGCTGGTGCTGGAGTCGGAATGGGACACCCCGCGCGGCACCGTCCGCGTGATCGACTTCATGCCGCCCCGCGAGGGGCACGCCCCCCAGCTGATCCGGATCGTCGAGGGGGTCAGCGGGCGCGTCAAGATGCGCTCCGCGCTGCGCATGCGCTTCAGCTACGGGCGGGTCGTGCCCTGGGTGCACAAGGTCGACGGGCGCACCGTCGCCGTGGCCGGGCCCGACTCCGTGTGGCTGGACACCGACGCGCAGACGTACGGCAAGGACCTGACCACCTACTCCGACTTCACCGTCGGCCCGGGTGACCGGATGGCCTTCAGCATCAGCTGGCAGCCCTCGCACCGCGGCGCGCCGGAGGCCCCCGACGCCGAGGCGGCCCTCGACTCCACCACCGAGTTCTGGCGCGAGTGGGTCGAGCAGTGCACGTACCACGGGCCCTACCGGGAGGCGGTGGTCCGCTCCCTGATCACCCTCAAGGCCCTCACGTACGGCCCCACGGGCGGGATCGTCGCCGCGCCGACCACCTCCCTGCCGGAGGAGATCGGCGGGGTCCGCAACTGGGACTACCGCTACACCTGGCTGCGCGACGCCGCCATCACCCTGTCCTCGCTGCTGCGCACCGGCTACCGCGAGGAGGCCCGCGCCTGGCGCGAGTGGCTGCTGCGCGCCGTGGCCGGCGACCCCGAGAACCTCCAGATCATGTACGGGATCGCGGGCGAGCGGGAGCTCGGCGAGACCGAGCTGGACTGGCTGCCGGGCTACGAGAACTCCCGCCCGGTGCGCGTCGGCAACGGCGCCGCCGGGCAGCTCCAGCTCGACGTCTACGGCGAGGTCACCGAGGCCCTGCACCTGGGCCACATGACGGGCCTGGCCCGCAGCGACTACGCCTCGCTGCTCCAGCTCAAGCTGATCCGCTACCTGGAGACCCACTGGGACCAGCCCGACGAGGGCATCTGGGAGGTGCGCGGCCCGCGCCGCCACTTCGTGCACTCGAAGGTGATGGCCTGGGTGGCCGTGGACCGCACGATCAAGCTCATCGAGAGCGGGGACGCGGACGGCCCGCTGGAGCGCTGGCGGGAGCTGCGCGACGAGATCCACCAGGACGTGTGCGAGAAGGGCTACGACAAGGAGCGCAACACCTTCACCCAGTCGTACGGGTCGAAGGAGCTGGACGCCTCCCTGCTGCTGATCCCGCAGATGGGCTTCCTGCCGCCGGACGACAAGCGGGTCATCGGCACCATCGAGGCGATCCAGCGCGAGCTGTCCACGCCCGACGGCTTCATCCTGCGCTACCCGACGGCGGGTGACGAGGCCGGTGTGGACGGCCTGGAGGGCGACGAGGGGGCCTTCCTCGCGTGCTCCTTCTGGATGGCCGACGACCTGGCGATGATCGGGCGGGTGGACGAGGCGCGCCGGCTCTTCGAGCGGCTGCTGTCGCTGCGCAACGACCTCGGGCTGCTGGCGGAGGAGTGGGACCCGCGCCTCCAGCGGCAGGTCGGGAACTTCCCGCAGGCCTTCAGCCACGTCCCGCTGATCGACACGGCGCTGCGGCTGACCGCGAGCGGGGCGTACGGCGGGTAGCGCTGTGGGCGATCACCGGGGTGACGCGTCTTCGGCGCGCCCCGGTGATCGCCGCCGCCTACCCTGGAAGGGTCCTATGCCCTTCTCGGAAGGGGGAGGCCATGGCGCCCCTGTCGAAGGCGGGCACGGCGCTCGCCGCGCTCCGCGAGGACCTGGCCGGTGATGTCTTCGCCCCGGAGGATGCGGGCTACGACGAGGCCCGGTCGGTCTTCAACGCGATGATCGACCGCAGGCCCGCCGTCATCGCGCAGTGCGCGAGCCGGGCCGACGTCGTGACCGCCGTACGGTTCGCCCGGGACCTGGACCTGAAGATCGCGGTCCGCGGCGGCGGGCACAGCGTGTCCGGCTCCGCTCTCGGAGACGGGGCCCTGGTGGTGGACCTGCGGCGGATGCACGAGGTCACCGTCCACCCGGCGGCCCGCGCGGTGCGGGTCGAGGGCGGGGCGACCATGAGCCACCTGGACCGCGCCTGCGCCCCGTACGCACTGGCCACCACCGGCGGCCGGGCCTCCACCACGGGCGTGGGCGGTTTCGTCCTGGGCGGCGGCAGCGGTTGGCTGGACCGCACGTGCGGGCTGGCCGTGGACAACCTGCTGGGCGTGGAGCTGGTGACGGCCGACGGCACGGTCGTGGAGGCCACGGCCGAGGAGCGCCCCGAGCTGTTCTGGGCGCTGCACGGCGGCGGCGGGAACTTCGGGGTGGCCACCGCGCTCACGCTGCGGCTGCACGACCTGCCCGCGATGTCGATCGCCTTCCTGCTCTACCTGCCGGAGTACGGACCCGAGGTGGTGCGGACCTACCGGGACCTCATCGAGGGCGGCCCGGTGGAGGCGAGCGGGGGCGTGATCTACCTGACCGGCCCGCCCGACGACGAGTTCGTGCCGCCCCATCTGGCCGGGCGGCTGATCTGCGCGGCCCTGGTCACCTACGCGGGCCCCGAGGACCGGCTGCACCGGCTCGCCGAGCCGCTGATGGCGCTGCCCCACGAGGCGGCGATGGTCACCGCGATCCCGTACGCCGATCTCCAGTGCATGATCGACGACCCGCCGGGGCTGCGGAACTACTGGTCGGCGGAGTACCTGACCGGGGCGCCGGACGCGTTCGTCGACGTGTTCTGCGCGCGGGCCGGCACGATGCCGGTGCCGACCGGGACGCAGCACATCCTCTTCCCGCAGGGCGGCGCCATCGCCTCGGGGCCGGCCGACTACCCGGTCCCGTACCGGGACGCGTCCTGGGCGGTCCACCCCTTCGGGATCTGGGAGGACACCGCCGACGACGAGCGGTGCCGCCAGTGGGTGAAGGACGTCCGCGCCGACGTCCAGCCGTGGAGCACGGGTGCGGTCTATCTGAACTTCACCGGCGACGAGGGCTCGGAGCGGGTCGTCTCGGGCCTGGGCGCCGAGAACATGCGGCGGCTGGGGCAGGTCAAGCGGGAGTACGACCCGGACAACGTCTTCCGCTTCAACCACAACATCCGGCCGCTCTGACATTCGTGACCCATGGGTGATGTGATCGGAACAGGGCGGCGGGTACCGTCCCGCGATATGGACGATCAAGGCGGAATCACGGTTCAGCGGGCACTGGAACTGCCAGGGCTGCGCAGCGGGCTGCCGGAGGTGGTGGCCTGCGCCGACCGGCTGGGCCGGACCGTCCGCTGGGTGCACGCGGGCGAGGTCCCCAACATCGCCTCGCTGCTCAAGGGCGGCGAGCTGCTGCTGACCACGGGTCTGGGCCTCGGGACCCGGCCGGCCGAGCAGCGCGCCTTCGTACGCCGTCTCGCGGACCGGGGGATCGCGGCGCTGGTCGTCGAGCTGGGCCCGCGCTTCACCCGGCTTCCGGCCACGCTCGTGGAGACGGCCCGCGCGGCGGGCCTACCGCTCGTCCAGCTCCACCGGGAGGTCCCCTTCGTCACCGTCACGGAAGAGGTCCACACCGAGATCGTCAACCACCACTACGCGCTGCTCCAGCGGGCCGAGGAGGTCCACCGGCGGTGTACGGAGGCGCTGCTGGGCGGCGGCGGCATCCCGCAGGTGCTGCGGATCGTGGCCGACTTCACGGGCAACCCGGTCTTCCTGGAGACCCCCGACGGGCAGCTGCTGTACGCGGCCGGCAGCTCGGGCGCGGACGCGGGCGCCGACCCGCTCCAGGTCTGGGAGGGCCTGCGCGGCCAGCGCGAGGCCGAGCCCTCGGCGAACACGGTGGTGATCGACGTACCGGGCGGGGGCCACGGCACGGGCTCGGTCCGGGCCCGGGTGGTGCTGGTCGGGGTCTCGGCCCCGCTGCTGCCGGTGCACCGGATGGCGGCGGAGCGTACGGCGGGCGTCCTGGCGGTCGTCCTGATGCAGGCCCGGCAGGAGGACGAGCTGGCGGCGCGCGGCCGCGGCGACTTCCTGACGGACCTCGCGGAGGGCCGCATCTCGGCCGAGGACGCCCCCGCGCAGGCCCGCGTCCTCGGCTTCAAGCCGGGCGCGGGACCGCTGCTGCCGATCGTGATGCGGCTGTCGACGGACCTGGGCCCGTCGGGGAACTGGGCCGTCCTGGCCCGCGCGGTGCTGGAGGAGCTGTCGTCGGTCGGGGTCCCGGTGCTGCTGGGGGTGCGGCCCGTGGAGGGCCGGGTGCCCCTGCTGGTCTCCCTGCGCGCGGAGTCGGAGCGCACGTCGGTGGCGGACCGGGTGGCGGCGGCCCTGCGGGCGGGCGTGGAGCGCGCGGGCCTGGACCGGGCCTCGGCGCCGCCGGCCGTGGTCGTCGGGGTCGCGGGCGGCTGGGCGGCGGCCTCGGCCGGGCTGCGGCACGCGGCGGAGACCGCCACGGCGGCGCACGGCCTTCCGGCCCGCCCCTGGTACGACGCCCGGCGGCTGGACATCGACCTGCTGCTGTGGCGCCTGCGCGAACATCCGGACCTGGCGGCGTTCGTGGACCGCGCGATCGGCCCGCTGCGCACCCATGACGCGGCCTCGCGGCCGCCGCTGCTGCCCACGCTGGAGACGTACCTGGCCCACGCGGGCCGCAAGGCGGAGACGGCCCGCGAGCTGCACCTCAACCGCCAGACCCTGTATAACCGCCTGGCCCGCATCTCGGAACTCCTGGGCACGGACCTGGACGACCCCGAAACGGTCCTCTCCCTCAGCCTGGCCCTGCGCGCCCGCCGCCACGCCCCCACTCCGTCCTGACGCGCCGCTCGCCGCCCCTCGGACTCCGTCCGTCGGCCCCGGGCGGGACCATCCAGCCCCGCCGGCGATTGAGGCGCGGGGCCCGGGGCGGAACCCCGGCCGCGGCTACCGCCGTCCCCGCTCCATCAGCTCGTCGTAGACCGACAGGACCTGCGCGACCGTGTCGTCCTCCGAGGGCCAGGTCGCGGCCTGGGCGCGCCCCGCGGCGACCAGCTCGGCCCGGTGGCCGGCATCGGCCAGCAGCCCGGACACGGCCGCGGCGAAGGCGGGCGCGTCCCCCGGCGGGACCAGGACGGCCCCCCGCCCCACCAGCTCCGGCACGCCCCCCACCGCCGTGGCGACCAGCGGCACCCCCACCCGCAGCGCCTCCTGCGCCAGCAGGGCCCGTTCCTCCCAGCGGCTGGGCAGCACTGCCAGGTCCGCCGCCGCGAGCAGCTGCGCCGCGTCCCGGCGCCGCCCCAGCAGCCGTACCGGAAGCCCTTCCTCCACGATCCGCCGGGACAGTTCGGTCCGCAGCGGCCCCTCCCCCGCGATCACCAGCAGCGGCAGCGGTTCCAGCGTGCGCCACTCCCGGGCCGCGTCGAGCAGGACGGAGTACCCGCGGTGCGCCACCAGGCTCCCGACCGCGATCAGCAGCGGCCTTCCCACCGCGCCCAGTTCCGCCCGCACCTTGCCGGGATCGGCGCCCGGCGCGGCCGCCGGCACGGCCACCGGGGCCAGCCGCGCGTCCCGCGCACCGCGCAGCCGGGCCCGGTCCACCAGGTCCGAGGAGGCGCCGAGCACCACCGCCGCCGCCCGCGCCACGTGCCGTTCCAGGAGCCGGCTCAGCCGCCCGAGCGCGGCGCCGGCCGCACCGGCCTCGGCCGGGCCGTCCGCGTGCCAGCTCACGACCAGCGGTACCCGCCGCCCCCGCAGGGCCAGCGCGGCCCGCATCCCGGCCCGTACCCCGTGCGCGTGCACGACGTCGGCCCCGGCGCAGGCGGCCCGCAGCGCGTTGGCCGCGTCGGGCGCGAACTGCGCCCCGGCGCCGGTGAAGTCGTACTCGCCCTCCGCCTCGACGGGCGCGCACACCGTGACCCGTACCCCGCGCGCGGCGAGCCCGGTCGTGAGCGACCGCACGTGCGCGCTGCTGCCCGCGCCCGCACCGCCGCCGAGCACTTGGACGGTACGCAGCGGGGGCCGCCCGTAGGGCTGTGCCGGGACGGACGGGAAGACCGGGGAGCTGCTCACGGGCCGAAGCTCCAGGGTGAGGGAGTCAGAGACGTCGCCCAGGATGCCAGTCCGCACGCGCGTTCCGGGACCATACGGGTGCGGATCCCGTGAGAGATACCGCAGGACACCCCCGAGCCTCACCCACACGGGCTACGGCGCGTCAACCGCGGCCGCCGTCGGCGCGTGCCGCCGCGAGGAGTTCCTCGGCGTGTGCCCGCGCCGAGACGGAGTCCTCGTGGCCCGCCAGCATGCGGGACAGCTCGCGCACCCGGTCCTCGCCCTCCAGGACGGTGACACCGCTCCGGGTGACCGATCCGTCGTTGGTCTTCTCGACGAGCAGCTGCCGGTCCGCGAACGCCGCCACCTGCGGCAGGTGCGTGACGACGACCACCTGGGCCGACTTGGCGAGCTTCGCCAGCCGCCGGCCCACCTCGACGGCGGCCTTGCCGCCGACGCCCGCGTCGACCTCGTCGAAGAGGTACGTGGGCACCGGGTCGGAGCCCGCGAAGACGACCTCCACGGCCAGCATCACCCGGGAGAGCTCGCCGCCGGAGGCGCCCTTGGCGATCGGCCGCGGCTGGGCCCCGGGGTGCGGGGCGAGCAGCAGTTCCACCTCGTCCGCGCCGGAGGGCCCGTAGGCGACCGGGCGGCCGTCGACGTCCACTCCTTCGGGGTCCTCGGTCTGCCGGACGTCGATGGTCACCCGGGCGTGCGGCATCGCCAGCGAGGCCAGCTCCTCCGTCACGGCCGAGGCGAACCGGGTCGCCGCCTCCACGCGTGCGTCCGTCAGCGCCTGTGCCAGGGAGGACAGTTCGGAGCGCAGTCCGTCCCGCTCGGCGGTCAGCTCGGTGATCCGCTCGTCGTCGCCGTCCAGCTCCAGCAGCCGCGCGGCGCCCCGCTCCGCCCATTCCAGCACCGCGTCCACGGTGCCTTCGGAGCCGTACTTGCGGGTCAGCTGGGTCAGGGCGGCGCGCCGCTCCTCCACCGCGGCCAGCCGCAGCGGGTCGGCGTCCAGGTCGTCGGCGTAGCCCGCCAGCTCCCCGGCCACGTCGGCCAGCAGGATGCCCAGTTCACCGATCCGCTCGGCGAGCGCGCCGAGGGCCGGGTCGTGCGAGCGTACGGACTCCAGTGCCCGGTGGGCGCCCGCGACGAGGGTGTTGGCGTCGATGGCCTCCGGGTCCTCCGGGTTGCCGGCCAGCGCGGCGTGCGCCAGCTGGGCGGCCGAGGACAGCGATTCGGCGTGCCCGAGCCGCTCGGCCTCCGCCGCCAGCTCGGCGTCCTCGCCCGCGACCGGCTCCACGGCGGCGATCTCGTCCAGCCCGAAGCGCAGCAGATCGGCCTCCTGGGCGCGTTCACGGGCCCGGGTGGTGATCTCCTCGAGTTCGACGGCGACCGCGCGCAGCCGGCGGTAGGCCGAGCCGTACTTCTCCAGCGGTACGGCGACGGCGTCCCCGGCGTACCGGTCGAGCGCCTGCCGCTGCCGGGCGGGCCGCAGCAGGCCCTGCTGGTCGGTCTGCCCGTGTACGGCGACCAGGTCGTCGGCGAGCTCTCCGAGCAGGCCGACGGGCACGGAGCGGCCGCCGACGTGGGCGCGCGAGCGCCCCTCGGCGGACACCGTCCGGCTGATCAGCAGGGCGCCGTCGTCGAGCTCGGCTCCCGCCTCCTCCGCGCGCACGGCGGCGGGGGCGTCCGGGCGCATGACGATGCGGCCCTCGACGACCGCGGCCTTGGCCCCGATCCGTACCAGGGCCGGGTCGGCGCGACCGCCGAGCAGCAGCCCGAGGCTGGTGACGACCATCGTCTTGCCCGCGCCGGTCTCGCCGGTCACCGCGGTGAAACCGGGCGACAGCTCGACCACCGCGTCGTCGATGACCCCGAGCGACCGTATCCGCATCTCCTCAAGCACGGGACGACGATACCGAGGTTTCACTGGTGCCATGTGACCTCACCCGCCCGAAGTTCTCCGAACGGACGTGCTATTTAGAGGGTCGGGCGGGCCTGGGCCAGCCTCAGTGGGGCGCCCCGCGCCATCCGGACACCGGAAGCGCGAACTTCGCGACGAGCCGGTCCGTGAACGAGGCGTGGTGCAGCCGGGCGAGCCGCACCGGCACCGCCCCCCGCCGGACCTCCACCCGGGCCCCGGACGGCAGCTCCAGCATCCGCCGCCCGTCACACCACAGCACCCCGTGCGGGGTGCCGCTCTGCACCTCGACCGCCAGCACCGAGTCCGGCGAGGTCACCAGCGGCTTCGCGAACAGCGCGTGCGCGCTGATCGGCACCATCAGCAGCGCCTCCACCTCCGGCCAGACCACCGGCCCGCCCGCGGAGAACGCGTACGCCGTAGAGCCGGTCGGGGTCGCGCAGACGATCCCGTCACAGCCGAAGCCGGTCACCGGACGCCCGTCGATCTCCAGCACCACTTCGAGCATCCGCTCCGGCGAGACCTTCTGGACCGCGGCCTCGTTCAGCGCCCAGTCCTGGTGGACCACGTCGCCGTTCGTGCGCACCGTCACATCGAGGGTCATCCGCTCCTCGACCTCGTACTCGCGCGTCACCACCCGGTCGACGACCTTGTCCAGGTCGTCGCGCTCCGCCTCGGCGAGGAACCCCACCCGCCCGAGGTTGACGCCCAGCATCGGCACCCCGGAAGCCCGCGCGAACTCCGCGCCGCGCAGCAGGGTCCCGTCACCGCCCAGCACGATCAGCAGCTCGCAGCCGTCGAGCACGCCCGGCGTGGACTCGGTGACGAGCTCCACCTCGGGCGGCAGCGGCAGGTCGGCCGCCTCGTGCGCGAAGACCCGTACGCCCAGCCCGCAGCGCAGCAGCCCCTTCACGACCAGCTCGGCGCTCCGGATGGCCGCCGGCCGACCGGTGTGCGCGAGCAGGAAGACCGTCCGCCCCGTCGCCGAACCCGACCCTGAACCCGCTGAATCTGTCACTGCGGCCCCTCCGCCACTGCACGGTCAACATCCGCCGGGTCGAGTGCCGGTGCCCCCGCCCGCAGCCACAGAAAGTACTCGACGTTCCCCGAGGGCCCCGGCAGCGGACTCGCGGTCACCCCGACCACGCCCAGCCCCAGCTTCGCCGCCTGCGCCGCGACCTCGCGCACCGCCTCCGCCCGCAACTCGGGGCTGCGCACCACGCCGCCGCTTCCCAGCCGGTCCTTGCCCACCTCGAACTGCGGTTTGACCATCAGCACCAGGTCCGCGTCCGGCGCGCAGCACCGTACGAGCGCGGGCAGCACCAGCCCGATCGAGATGAAGGACAGGTCACCGACGACCAGGTCGACCGGAACCCCGTCGATCAGCTCGACCGTCAGTTCCCGGACGTTCGTGCGGTCCTTGACCGTGACCCGCCCGTCGCTCTGCAGGGACCAGGCCAGCTGCCCGTAGCCGACGTCGACGGCCACCACGTGGGCGACTCCCGCACGCAGCAGCACATCGGTGAACCCGCCCGTGGAGGCCCCGGCGTCCAATGCCCGCCGGCCCTCGACCCGCAGCCCCTCGGGCTGGAAGGCCGCGAGCGCCCCCGCGAGTTTGTGGCCGCCCCGGGAGACGTAGTCCGGATCGCTGTCGTCCTTGAGGACGACCAGCGCCGCGCTCGTCTCGACCTGGGTGGCGGCCTTGGTCGCGGTGCTACCGCCCACGGTCACCCGGCCCGCGGCGATCAGCTGCGCGGCGTGCTCGCGCGAGCGGGCCATGCTGCGGCGCACCAGTTCGGCGTCCAGGCGGCGGCGTGCCACTCCTGCCACGTTCGGTTCAGCTCCTGTTTTCGTGCGGTCCAGGGACGGGCGGTGCGTCCAGCGCGGTCAGCGCCTCGCGCAGCCCCCGGTGGACATCCTCGTACACCGTGAGGTGTCCGTCCGCCGCGAGGTGGTCGGCCTCCGCCAGCCGCGCCAGGTGCGCGTCCACTGCGTCGTGCCCGGTGGGCGTGCGTACGATGCCCAGCGCCGCGGGCCCGGCGGCGGACTCGGCCGTGGGCTCGGCAGCTTCGTCGGTCATGCCCCGACGCTACCCCGAAGCGCCCCGCGACCACGCAACGGCTCTGCGGTACGGTCGTGATCACGATGGCTACGATCCAGGAGTGCCGAGACGCACTCGACCGACTCTCCGACAACCTCGCCGGGGCCGACGGCGGCGTGCGCGGCGCGGCGGCGCTCGACCGCTCGCTGAGCTGCCACATTACGGACCTCGACCAGACCTTCACCGGCCGCCTCGACAACGGCCGGATCCGGGTGGACACGGTCACGCCGGGCCCGCCCGCGGCGAAGGCCGAGATCAGGCTCGCGATGACCGGCGACGACCTGGTCGCCCTGGTCGCGGGCGACCTCAAATTCGCCAAGGCCTGGACCGCGGGCCGCGTCCGCCTGGAAGCGGGCTTCCGCGACCTGCTCCGCCTGAAGAGCCTGCTCTAGGGGGCGCTGCCGGCCCCGCCCGCCGATCCCCGCCGGGCCGGCCCCGGCCCCGCCGGCGTTCGAGACGCGGGGCCCGCCCCGGCGCCGTACCCACGCCACGGCATCCGGGGGGCCCGCCGCCCCCGCTACACCGCCTGCGCGACCCGCGACCGCCGAGCCGCCGGAACCACCAGCGGCGTCCCCGTCTCCGGGTCGGCGATGACCTGGCACTTCAACCCGAACACCTGCTCCACCAGCTCCGCGGTGACGATCTCCCCCGGCGCCCCCTCGGCCACGACCTCCCCATCCCGCATCGCGATCAGATGCGTCGCGTAGCGGGCCGCGTGGTTCAGGTCGTGCAGCACCGCCACCAGCGTCCGCCCCTGCGACTCGTGCAGCTCCGCGCACAGGTCGAGCACGTCGATCTGGTGCTGGATGTCCAGGTACGTCGTCGGCTCGTCGAGCAGCAGCAGCGGGGTCTGCTGCGCCAGCGCCATCGCGATCCACACCCGCTGCCGCTGACCGCCCGACAGCTCGTCCACGGCCCGGTCGGCGAGCTCCGCGACCCCGGTCGAGGCCATCGACTCCGTGACGATCCGCTCGTCCTCCGGCGACCACTGGCGCAGCAGCCCCTGGTGCGGGTAGCGGCCGCGCGAGACCAGGTCGGCCACCGTGATGCCGTCCGGCGCGATCGAGGACTGCGGGAGCAGACCGAGGGTCTTGGCGACCTTCTTCGCCGGCATCGACCCGATGGCCTGCCCGTCCAGCAGCACCCGCCCGGCGGACGGCTTCAGCATCCGCGACAGGGCCCGCAGCAGCGTGGACTTGCCGCAGGCGTTGGGGCCGACGATCACGGTGAAGGAGTGGTCGGGGATCTCCACCGACAGGTTCTCGGCGATGACCCGCTGGTCGTAGCCGAGGGTCACGTTCTCCGCGGTCAGCCGCTGCACTTGGGTACTCCTCGGGTTCCGGAACATCGCGGTCGTGGTGGAGGCGGTCATATGCGTCCCGCCTTGCGCTCAGTGACCAGCAGCCACAGCAGGTAGACGCCGCCGACCAGCCCGGTCACCACGCCCACGGGCAGCTGGTCGGCGCCGAAGGCCCGCTGCGAGGCCCAGTCGGACACCAGCAGCAGCACCGAGCCCATCAGCGCGGCGGTCAGCAGGTTCGCGCCCGGCGAGCGGGTCAGCCGCCGGGCCAGCTGCGGCGCGGCCAGCGCGACGAAGGAGATCGGGCCGGCCGCGGCACTCGCCGCCGTGGTCAGCAGGATCGCCGCGAGCATCAGCAGCAGCCGGGTACGTTCCACCCGTACCCCGAGGGCGTACGCGGCGTCGTCGCCCATCTCCATCATCCGCAGGGCCCGGCCCTGGCCGAGCACCAGCGGGAAGAGCACCGCGCAGACCGCGAGCAGCGGCCACACCTGCGCCCAGTCCCGGCCCGCCAGCGAGCCGGTCAGCCAGACCATCGCCCGGGTGGCCTCGACCATCTGGGCCTTCGTGATCAGGTACTGGATCAGGGCGATCAGGATGGCCGAGGCCCCGATGCCCACCAGCACCAGCCGGTACCCGTGGATCCCCTGCTTGTAGGCCAGCAGGTACACGGCCAGGCCGGCCAGCAGCCCGCCGAGCAGCGCGCCGCCGGCCACCTCGGTGGCGCTGCCCTTGAACAGGATGATCACGACGAGCGCGCCCACCGCCGAGCCGTACCCGAAGCCGAGCAGGTCGGGCGAGCCGAGCGGGTTGCGCGAGACCGACTGGAAGACGGCCCCGGCCATCCCGAGGGCCGCGCCGACCAGCAGGGCGACCAGGACCCGCGGCAGCCGCAGGTCGTTGACGATGAAGTCATTGGCGGGGGTGCCGTTGCCCAGCAGGGTCTGCACGACGTCCCAGGGCGCGATCCGGAAGTCGCCGGTGCCGATGAGCACGACGGCCAGCGCGAACGCGGCGACGGCCAGCAGCACCCCGGCGGCCAGGGCCCGCCGCTCGACCCGCAGCGAGATCCCGCCGGGGAGGTTCATCCGACGGGCTTTGGCGGTCGCGGTCACAGCTGGGCCATCCTCTTGCGCCGAACCAGGTAGATGAAGACGGGGCCGCCGACGAGGGCGGTGACGATGCCGACCTGGAGTTCGGCGGGCCGGGTCACGACCCGCCCGACCACGTCGGCGCCGAGCAGCAGCACGGGCGACAGGACGGCCGAGTACGCGAGCACCCAGCGCATGTCGGGTCCGGTGAACGCCCGCACCAGGTGCGGGATCATCAGCCCGATGAAGACGATGGGCCCGCAGGCGGCCGTGGCCGCACCGCACAGCAGGGTGATGGCGAGCATCGCGCCGATCCGCGTCCGGGTCAGGTTCGCGCCGAGCGACCGGGCGGTGTCGTCGCCCATGGCCATCGCGTTGAGCGGTCGGCCGAGGGACAGCGCAAGCACCGCGCCGACCAGCAGGAAGGGGGCGACCTGGCGGACGGTGTCCATGTTGGCGGAGGCCAGCGACCCCACCGTCCAGAAGCGCAGCTTGTCCAGCGCCTTGCTGTCCATCAGCTGCACGGCGTTGATGTAGCCGACCAGGGCCGCGCTGGCCGCCGTACCCGCCAGCGCGAGGCGTACCGGGGTGGCGCTGCGGCTGCCGCCGAGCACGTAGACGACGACGGAGACGAGGGCGGCGCCCAGGAAGGCCCACCACACGAACTCGCTCAGCGAGCTCGCGCCCAGGAAGCTGATCGCGGAGACCACGGCGGCCGCGGCGCCGGCGTTGACGCCGAGGATGCCGGGCTCCGCCAGCGGGTTGCGCGTCAGGGCCTGCATGACCGCGCCCGACAGGCCGAGCCCGAGCCCCACCATCAGCCCGAGCAGGGTGCGCGGCACCCGCAGGTCCCGCACCACCACGTCGGAGGGGGTCCCCGAGTACTCGAAGAGGCCGTGCCAGACCTCGTCGAGGGGCATCTGCTTCGCGCCGACGGCGATGCTCAGCACCGCGATCAGCGCCAGCACCGCGAGGGCGCCCAGCAGCCCTGCGGCACGCGCGCCGTGGCGTGGACGGGCGGCGGCGACCGGCGCCGCGCTCTGTTCGGGGGGACTCTCGGGACTCTCGACCAACACGGAGGTTAGGCTAACCTACCCTGCGTCTTTTCAGATCACCCGAACGGTCTACAGCCCCAGCCGGACCAGGGCCTTCTCCGCATCCTGCGCACAGACCCCGTCCCCGGCGGCCGTCCAGGCCGCCGCGCACAGCGCCCGCAGCCCGTCGATCGGATCCCCGTCGCCGCGCAGTTCCAGTACCTCGTCCAGCGCGAGCGCCGTCCATCCCCCGCAGCGGAACCCGGCCCCGTCCGCCGCCACCTCGGGCTGACCGGTCAGCAACCCCCGCAGATCCCGGTCCACATACGTCGGCCGGTGCCGGGGCTCGGCCCGCACCAGCTGCTTCGCGTCCGTCACCCCGGTCAGCACCAGCAGCGAGTCCACCTCCCCGTTGAAGGCGCCCTCGATGTCGGTGTCCAGCCGGTCCCCGACCACCAGCGGCCGCTTCGCACCCGTCCGCAGCACCGTCTCCCGGTGCATCGGGGGCAGCGGCTTGCCCGCCACCTGCGGCTCGGCGCCCGTCGCGATCCGCACGACCTCCACCGCGGCCCCGTTGCCCGGCGCGATGCCCCGCGCCCCCGGAATCGTCAGGTCGGTGTTGGAGGCGTACCACGGCACCCCCCGGTTGATCGCGTACGAGGCCTCCGCGAACCGCCCCCACGCCAGGTCCGGCCCCCCGTACCCCTGGACGACCGCCGCGAGCCCCTCCTCCTCGGCCGAATCCACCGGCACCAGCCCGCGCTCGCGCAGCGCGACCCGCAGCCCCTCCCCGCCGATCACCAGCACCTTGGACCCCGCGGCCACCTGCTCCGCGATCAGCCGGGCCACCGCCTGCGCCGAGGTGATCACCTCGGCCGGCTCGGTCGGGACGCCCAGCTCGCCCAGATGCCGCGCCACGGCTTCCGGAGTGCGCAGCGCGTTGTTCGTGACGTACGCGAGGTGCATCCCGTCGGCCCGGGCCGCGGCGAGCGACTCGACCGCGTGCGCGATGGCCTGCCCGCCCGCGTAGACCACACCGTCGAGGTCCAGCAGAGCGGTGTCGTAAGCCTGGTGGAGGCTCCGCTCGCTCGGCGCGGGGCTGGTCCTGCTCTGCCGGGTCATCTGTCCGCTCCTCATACCTTTTCGCACGACCGATCTTGTCCGGATCCGAACTCCCCCGATCATCCCGCATCCCGAGACGGGTCTTACCATGCACCAATGACCACATCTGGTACCGCGGACCGAGGGCTGCGCCTGATCCCGTTCCACGGCCTGCGCTATGTCCCGGAGCGCGTCGGCAGCCTCGCCGCCGTCACGTCACCGCCGTACGACGTGGTCGTGCGCCCCGACGGAGTCGACCACCTCGAATCCGCCGACCCGCACAACATCGTCCGGCTGATCCTTCCGCAGGCCGGCACCCCCGCCGCGCGCAACGAACAGGCCGCACGGACCCTGCACGACTGGCTGGCCGAGGGCATCCTCAGCGCCGACCCCGAGCCCGCGCTCTACGTCTACGAGCAGCGCCGGGCCGGCCTGCTCCAGCGCGGCATCATCGGCGCCCTCGCCCTGTCCACCGCCGATGCCGGCATCGTCCTGCCCCACGAGGACGTCATGCCCGACGTGGTCACCGACCGGGCCGGTCTGATGCGGGCCACCTCGGCCAATCTCGAACCGCTCCTCCTCACCTACCAGGGCGACGACCCCGGCGCCGGCACGGCAGCGGTCGTCGAGCGGACCGCACGGCGTGTGCCCCTGCTGTCGACGACCACCGAGGACGGCTTCCAGCACCGCCTGTGGGCCATCACGGACCCGGCCGAGCTGGCCACCGTCACCGCCGACCTCAGCCACCGACAGGCACTCATCGCCGACGGCCACCACCGCTGGGCGACGTACCTGCGCCTCCAGGAGGAGCACGGCTCCCCCACCCCCTGGGACTTCGGACTGGTCCTGCTCGTGGACACCGTCCGCTACCCGCTCCAGGTCCGCGCCATCCACCGGATGCTGCGCCGCCTCCCGGTCCGGGACGCCCTGGCCGCCCTGCACGGCCACTTCCAGGTCCGCCCGGTCGACGGACCGCTCCCGCTCGCCCTGGAGGTCCTCTCGGACGCGGCGGAACGCGGCAACGCCTTCCTCCTCACCGGCGACGGCGGCTTCCACCTGGTGACCGACCCCGACCTGGCCCTCCTCGACCGCACGGTCCGCCGCGACCGCCCCGAGGCCTGGCGCCGGCTGGACGCCACGGTCCTGCACGCGACCCTGCTGGACGCCCTGTGGGACATCCCGGACACCCCCGACCAGATCACGTACATCCACGACGCGGCGTCGACCGTGGCCATGGCCGAGCGCCACGGCGGCACCGCGGTCCTGCTGCACCCCGTACGGGAGGAAGTCGTACGGGACCTGGCCCGCCAGGGCGTCACCATGCCGCGCAAATCCACCTCGTTCGGCCCGAAGCCGGCCACCGGCCTGGTCCTGCGCGGCCTGGACTGACCCGCCCCGGACATGCGAAAGGGCGGTACCCCGACCGGGGTACCGCCCTTCTTCACACCACGGCTCAGGCCTTGTCGCGACCCGCGTCCCGCTCTTCATCCTCGTCGTCTTCGTCGTCCTCGACGACCACGATCTCGTCGGTGGCGTCGAAGTCGGCCTCGGACTCCTCCAGCGGCTCGTACTCGTCGTCGTCCTCGTCGTAGTACTCGGCGACGTCCGAGGCCCGCTCGGCCGCGGCGACCTCGGCCGGGTCCTGGTCCTCATCGTCCTCGTCGTCCTCGACGAGGTCGTCGGCCGGCTCCACCGAGGCGTCGACGAACTCGACGCCGTCGAGCTCGGCGAGACGGTCGGAGGCGTCCGTGGAGCCGTCCTTGTCCGCCTCGAGGGTCTTGCCGAACCACTCGCGCGCCTCGTCCTCACGACCGGCCGCCAGCAGGGCGTCGGCGTAGGCGTACCGCAGGCGCGCGGTCCAGGGCTGGACGGAGTGGGAGGCCAGCTCCGGGCTCTGCAGGGTCACGATGGCGGCCTCGAGCTGCCCCTGGTCCCGGCGGGCACCGGCAGCCACCAGCCGCATCTCGACCTGACCGGCCTTGTCCAGCTTCTGCACCTCGGGCTCGCCGGCCATGGCCAGAGCCCGCTCCGGACGGCCGAGGCCGCGCTCGCAGTCGGCCATCACGGGCCACAGCTCGACGGAGCCGGTCATGCGCTTGGCGGCTCGGAACTCCGCGAGCGCCTCGCTGTACTTCTGCGTGGCGTACGCGGCGAAGCCGGCGGCCTCGCGGACGGCGGCGACGCGGGAGGCCAGTCGCAGGGCGATGCGCGAGTACGCGTACGCCTGCTCGGGGTCATCGTCGATCAGCCGCGCGACCATGACGAGGTTCTTGGAGACCTCCTCGGCCAGGCCCTTGGGCAGGCTCAGCAGCTCCTGACGCACGTCGGCGTCGATCTCGAGGCCGGTGACGTCCTCGTCGATCGGGAGCCGCTTGACCGGGTCGCGGTCGCGGTCCCCGCGGTAGTCGCGGTCGCCGCCACGGTCATCGCGGCCACGGTAGCCACCACGGTCACCACCGCGATCGTCACGGCCACCACGGAACCCGCCACGGTCGCCGCCGCGGTCGTCACGACGGGGGTAGCTGGGGCGGTCGCCCCGGTCACCGCGGTCGTCACGGCGGAAGCCGCCGCCGCCACCCGAGGGACGGTCGCCACCCCGGTCATCGCGACGCGGGTAGGACGGACGGTCCCCACCACGGTCGTCACGGCCGCCACGGAACCCACCACGGTCGTCATCACGACGCGGGTACGACGGACGGTCCCCACCACGGTCGTCACGACGGAAGCCGCCGCCGCCCGAGGGACGGTCGCCACCACGGTCATCGCGACGCGGGTAGGACGGACGGTCGCCGCCACGGTCGTCACGGCCGCCACGGAACCCACCACGGTCGTCTTCACGACGCGGGTAGGACGGACGGTCCCCACCCCGGTCGTCACGGCGGAAGCCGCCACCGGCGGGACGGTCGCCACCCCGGTCGTCACGACGGAAGCCGCCGGCACCGCCGGAGGGACGGTCGCCACCTCGGTCATCGCGACGCGGGTACGAAGGACGGTCCCCACCACGGTCGTCACGACCACCACGGAACCCACCACGGTCGTCATCACGACGCGGGTACGAGGGACGCCCGCCACGGTCGTCGTCACGACGGGGGTACGACGGACGGTCGCCACCCCGGTCATCGCGGCGGAACCCGCCGGCGCCCCCGGAGGGACGGTCGCCCCGGTCATCGCGACGCGGGTAGGACGGACGGTCCCCACCACGGTCGTCACGACCACCACGGAACCCACCACGGTCGTCATCACGACGCGGGTAGGACGGACGGTCGCCACCACGGTCGTCGCGGCGGAAGCCGCCGCCCGAGGGACGGTCGCCACCCCGGTCGTCACGACGCGGGTAGGACGGGCGGTCCCCACCACGGTCGTCACGGCGGAAGCCGCCGCCACCACCCGAGGGACGGTCACCCCGGTCATCACGGCGGAAGCCACCGCCGGAGGGACGGTCGCCACCCCGGTCGTCACGGCGCGGGAAGCTGGGACGGTCGTTGTCCCGGCGGAAACCGCCACCGCCACCGGCGGAAGGACGGTCACCACGGTCATCACGACGGAAGCCGCCACCGGCGGGACGGTCGCCACCCCGGTCATCGCGACGCGGGTAGGACGGACGGTCCCCGCCACGGTCGTCACGGCCGCCACGGAACCCACCACGGTCGTCATCACGACGGGGGTAGGACGGACGGTCCCCACCCCGGTCATCACGACGGAAGCCGCCGCCACCACCGCCGGCGGGACGCCCGCCGCGGTCGTCGCGCCGGAAGCCACCGCCACCGCCACTGCCACTGCCACTGCCGGCCGGTCGGCCACCACGGTCGTCACGACGGAACGGGGGACGGTCGCCACCACGGTCGTCACGGCCCCCGCGGTAGCCGCCCCTGTCACCGCCGTCGTTGCGCCGAGGCTCGCGCTCCGGACGATCGTCGGGAGAGTTGGACATGGGTGTGACTCCTGTCTTCGGGGTACCGCTAGTCATTCTCGCGCAACCAACCCATGGCCGCGCTTCGGCGTAAAGAGGTCAAAAACAAAAAAGACCCCTGGTCCAGCGTTGAACGCTGGACCAGGGGTCCTTTGAAAGATTGTTCGGCGGCGTCCTACTCTCCCACAGGGTCCCCCCTGCAGTACCATCGGCGCTGAAAGGCTTAGCTTCCGGGTTCGGAATGTAACCGGGC
>NZ_JBEZLV010000041.1:0-49346 GCF_040652335.1 Streptomyces sp. NPDC048270 | reverse complement strand
GTGGGCCCAGGGAGAAGTCCCTGGGCCCACGCCCCGTTCTGCTGCCACATCACCAACGGTCAGCTCTTCTTGTGCGTGCGCCGGGTCCGGCCGGCACGTAGTCGCCCTTGCCCCCTGCGCGAGTACACGTGCCTGGTGATCGTCTCCAGGAACCACATGTCCTCGAAGACCTCAGGCTTCTTCCGGTCGCCCGGCCTACGGTCCGGCGGCTCCAAATGCCCTTGCCGTTTGTACGTCTGCGCCGTCGCGCGGGGCAGCGGCTTGCCCCGGGTCGCGTTGCCGAGGATTTCGCCGTACCCGCCGACATCGTAGAGGTCCTTCGGGTCCCCGTCCGGAGGCGCGACCACGACCTTGGGGCCTTCGCCCGTGATCTCCGCCCAGACGTGCGCCCGGTGCTTCGCGACCCACGAGTCGACGACACCGGCTCGCCAGCGTCCGGGCTCAGCCTCCTCCGGGAACACGTTGGCGCCCGTGACACGGGTCCACGTACCCACCGTCGCTTCGGAGACCTGATACCGAAGCACCAGGCCGGCCTTCCCCAGAAGCTCGTCGCCCCCGCCGAGGCCCTCTGCTGCCTCGGCGACCAGCTCAGGTTCCCCCTGCACCGCCGGCTCGGACGCTGCGGTGCCCGACTTAACGCTCCGGGCCGGCCAGGACTGAGGCCGGCTCGCCTTCACCCAGTCGTCGACCTGCTGCGCGTCCCACTCCCCGTCGACGACGGGGCTCGGGAAGTTCAGCAACTTCACCCAGGCATCGACGATCCGCGGCACTTCACCGTAGGTCTCGCCGATTCCCGCGCGGTCGATCCGGGGCGCGGAACGCCTGCTGGGGCTCATCGTTCCACCATCCTGTCGTGCTGAGCGTGGGGCTGGGACGCCGACGCCCGGCGCCGCGGCGCCGGATCGTAGGCCATCAGCGGGCCCCGCCGAGCTGGCCGGGGCGGCGGATGAACGTGTAGGCGGTGGAGCGGTACCACTTCGGTTCGTCGACGGCCGGCTCCTGGCCGTCGCCGGGCACCCGGTCCGCCTTCGCCAGCAGCCCGTTGTACAGGTAGGTCCGCATGGTCGTCACGGTGGTGGCCTTGCCGCGGCCGCGGGCCTTCCCGTCGATCTTCCCGATCTCCTGCAGGGAGAGCAGGTCGGTGTCCGCACCCGCCGGCAGTTTCAAGTCCTCGCGCAGCGGGCCCCGCTCCTCGGCGACCGCGCGCGGAGCACGGGCAGCTGCCCCAAGGCGGCCGGGGCGGCGGATGAACGTGTAGGCGGTGGAGCGGTACCACTTCGGTTCGTCGACGGCCGGCTCCTGGCCGTCGCCGGGCACCCGGTCCGCCTTCGCCAGCAGCTTCTGGGACAGGTAGTTCTTCAGGGTGCCGACGGTGGTGTCCTTCCCGCGGCCGCGCGCCTCGCCGTCGAGCTCCCCGATCTCCTGCAGGGACAGCAGGTCCGTGTCCGAGCCTGCCGGCAGGTCCAGGTCGAGCAGCGCATCACCGGCGCCCGCGCGCGGCGGCTGCCCAGCCGGACGCTCGTTCGTCTGCCCCGCGGTGGCGGGCGACGCACGGCGAGTCCGGCGCGGTCGGCCGATGTAGGCGTAGGCGGTCTCGCGGAACCACATCGGCTCCGTGACCGTAGGCTGCTTGCCGTCATCCGGCGTGCGGTCGGCCGGCGCCAGGATCCCCTTGGACGGGGACAGGTAGCTGCGCAGGGTCGCGATCGGCGTGGCGTCCCGGTTCAGTGCCCGGCCCTCGAGCTCTCCGATCCGGCGCAGCGTCAAGAGGTCGCGCGGACCGCCCTTGGGGAGGTCGAGGGGGTTCTTCTTGCCCTGCTGCGACTGCAGCCACGGGCCGAGGTGGTGCTCGCGCACCCAGTCGTCGACAAGATCCTCGTCGTAGATCTGCAGTCCGCCCTGGCCCGCGGTGAACAGGACGTCCGGGAACCCTTCTTCCTGGGACCACTTCGCGGCCGCGGTGCGGTCCACGCTGTACCGCGCCGCCATCTTGTCGTAGTTGGTGTGGTTGCGCTCTGAACCTGCGGGAATCATGGTCGCTCCATCGGTGGGCCAGCTGGGCCGGCGGGTAGTGCCGGCTGGCCCCGCGCGGGGATGACCGGGCTCTGCTTGTGGTCACGGTCGGCGGATCCTTCCGCCGGCCGCTCTTGTGCGCTGGCCGTGAGGCGCAGGGGGCCTCGCGAGCGAGATTATCCAAACTCATAGACTTTCGCAATCCGGCCGGCGTGGCGCGTGTGAGGCGCCGGGAACGCCGGGAGGGCGGGCCCAGCCGAATGCTGGACCCGCCCTCACCTCCACGACGGCGGCCGAATTTATGACGCCAAACGGAAGGACCGGTCTGCGGCTCGCTTCTTCTTCTCCGCCAGCTTGGAGTCCAGCGCCTGCTGGAGACTGCCGAAGGTTTCCTCCCCCTGACGCTTCAGGAGATGCGGGATCCGATTGGCTGGAATCCCAACAAGGGGGGACTTGCTGAGCACAGCGAGAAGGTCGGGCTCGGTCTGATCGGAGTACCCGGCGGTGATGAGGGCCTCGACATTAGTGACGCCTGTGGGCATACATTGAAATTTGTGCCATCCGGAAGTTTCACGGCAAAAGCTGGAAGAGTCCAATTGAAGATACCCTCCTTTCGGAGCTGGGAATTCTGTGTGAGAAGCCACTTCCGGGCGCTCGCCTTCTGCGGTTCGGTGATCTCGGAAGTGTCGTTCACTTCATCGCCTTCGTAAGGTCAGGAGCGTCAGATCGCTGCGGGCAGTGGGGGTGCGGGGCGGTGCACGCGTGCACGCCGAGCGCGGTGACCCCGCCTTCGGCGCGGGCGAGGATCGCGAAGCCCTTGGCCAGGGCGGTCCGGGATGAGCCCTGGTGCTTGCCGCCGAACTGGAGGTCGTCGCCGTGGCTGGCTATCTGCTCCAGCGCGTAGGCCCGGGCCCGATCGATCTCCTCGGGGGAGGCATTGCGCTGCTCCGCGATGAACAGCGGAACCATGAAGAGCAGCCAGTCGGCGAGTCGCTCGCGAAATCCGTCGTCACGCGCGGACCGGCTCCGGGTCGGGCTGCGCTCCCCCGGGGCGAGCATCGCGCAGCCGAACGGGCCGTGGGATTCAGCGACCATCGCGAACTCCGGCGCCGGCTTCCTCGGTAGGAGCCGCAACGCCGAGCACCTCGACCAGGGCGATGTCGGCGACCTGGTCCAGGTTGGCGTCCGTGCACGCCGCGGCGAGCACGCCCGGCTGGAGTTCTTCGATGTAACGACGGATCGCCCCGGGCTGGGCAGCGAGGCCGTACGGCAGGCTGAACATGAGGGTGATGTCGTGCACGACGGTTCGAATCGCCTTCACGCGCACGACTGCGGTGACAGGGGCAGAGTCCATGGCTGCTCTCGCTTCTGGGGGCGGGCGGGTGTCCGGGGAGGCGCCGTACCGTCGGCAAGGCGGGCTCGCGCCGACTTGGGGGCGGTCGTTTGTCCGGCCGGGATACGCCGGCGAGTGGGGTGCGGTGCGCCGTTCATGCAGGGCGCCCCCGACTCGAAGAGCCAGGGGCGCCAAGGGAGTGCGGGTCGATACCGGAGAGGAGGTAGCCTCCGGTGGCGGACGGACGGAAGGTCAGTTGCCGCGCACGGGGCAGCCGGTGCGGTGGACGGGGGAGGTACGGAACTGCTGGGCCTCGTTCGCGCTCCGTGCCCCAAGGAGCCAGTCGCCGAAGTCCGCCAGGTTGTCGATCGTCACGCGCGGGACCGACGCGAGGCAGTCCGGGCTGGGTGCGATCACGCTGAAGGTGAGACGGGGTTCGCTTGCCTCGTAGGTGGCGATGAAGGCGTAGCCCTCGCGGCCGTGTGAGAGCTGGATGCCGGTGGCGCGGGTGTACCGCGTGCCGGGGAAGAGTCGGTGGTCCACGTCGTCGTAGACGCTCAGCCGGACCTTGTCCTCCAGGCCGAGTCGGTGGCGCAACACCGCTGCCACGCCTTCTCGTTCGGAGTCCGCACCCAGGATGGAGGGCTTCGTTCCTGTCGGTGCCGTGGTGGGCAGACCGGCGGCACGAGCGATCGCGGCCCGACGGGCCGCCTCCTCTATCGCGTCCAGATCAGGGCTGATGGTTCCGTACACGTCGTCTCCTCGATGCCGATCTCAGAAGGGGGCGCGGCCCGGACCGGCCGGAGGGGTGAGTCCGGTCCGGGCCACGTGGCCCCGCCGCCAGGGGGAGTGGCGGAGGGGCGAGCCGCACGAGGCGGCTCCTACAGGGTGGTTCGGAGTGGGGCGTTCTCGCCCTCACAGAAAGAACCATACCGACTTTCATAGAATTAAGCAATTTCTGATTTCTGGGGAGTAGAACTCCACCAGCGGCCGAACCCGGACGTGTAGCGCCTGGTGTCGCACAGCGGCGGCCCGATATCCCGCGAGCGGCGCCAGGGCATCGTGCCGACCCCCTATGCGGCGAGCGAACCCACCCGGTCCAGGATGTCCTGCGCGCAGGCGAAAGCCTCGAGCTTGTGCCCGTAGGACGGCACCCGTAGGTGCATGCACTCATGGGCGAGGGCACGGTCGGCGTCCGCTCTCGTCCCCACCCGGGCCAGGTTCAGCGCCATGAGCGGCACCTTCAGCCGGCTCCCGGGTTCGCCCCGAAACACCTGCGCCACGTAGTGGGAGTGGAACGGCAGGCCGGTGGCCTCGGCGTATCTGGCTGTGTCGAAGGTGAGGGCGAACGGGCGCTCCGCAGCCTCCTTGAACAGTTCCGCCCGCGCCCGAAGCCAACGCGTGTCCACGGGCAGCAGCGATTCGCACGCGGAAAGCGGGCTGCGCAAGGCCTCGTGGCGCGCAACAGTCAGCGGGTGCCCTCGGTGGTACGTCACGCGACCTCACCGACCCCGTCGCCCGCCAGCCGCTGCGCCAGGTCCAGGAGCTCCTCGGGGGCGATCGCGAAGTGCGTGGCCAGCCGCTCCAGAAGCCGACCCTCCAGGACCAGGGGCGTCGGCCGCGCCAGCTGGCCGGCCACTGCCTCAGCATGCGCGGCGATCACGGTGTCGACGTCCTCGTCGAACAGCCCGGCGAGAGCGTGGGCCACCTGCGGGGTCAGAGTCTTGGTCCGGCCCTGCTCGAGCATCGCGTACGTGCTGCGCTTCAGACCGGTGGCTGCGGCCGCCCCCACCTGGCCGGCACCCGCGCGCTCGCGCAGATCACGCAAAGTTGCGCGGGCCGGCCGCCGGAGGTATTCGACGGGGCAGCCGAGCGCCTCGGCCAGGCGGGCCAGCGTGCCAAGCTCCGGTGACCGTTCCTCGAGCTCGTACTGGTTCAGCACCGTCACCGTGACGTTGACCTCGGAGGCCAGCCGGCTCGGTGTCCATCCCTTCCGGGTACGGGCCTGCGCCAAGCGCCGGCCGTCGAAGTTGCTGACGCCGCGTCGTCGCTCGGTGCGCACGCTGCCACCTCCTGTCCTGTCTCGATGCCGGCTCGGGAGCCGACGGACCGCGGCCGGCGTGCTGCCGGCCGCGGAACCATCATGCCAAGACGCTCGGAGCGGCCCGGCCAGTGGCGTGGTTCACGAGAACTGCCCGTGCCACGAGTCCGCGTCCAGGGCGTTGAGTTGGGCTTCCTCCTCGCGGGTGAGGCGATCGGCGAAGTGGTCCCACCGCTCGAGCTCCGCCAGCTGCTCCCCTTCGGCCGGCTGGATGATGGCGGTTTCTCCGGACTCCAGGAGCAGTGTCACGTCCCCGTTCTCCTCCAGGTGGGCCCGTGTCCAGTTCAGCCCTCGGCGCCGGGCCGCACTGAGGTTGAACACGTAGCCGAGTTCAGCGGACTCGCCCCCGCCGACCAGAGGTCGTATCCATATCAGCGGCTCATCACGTTCCATGCGGTGGTGGCGGGCGAGGGCCTGCAGGAAGACCTCGTATCCCTCGTCGTGGATGATCCTCAGCTGGGCGCCGGCGTCGACCGGGTCGCCGGTCTCGCTGTGGTTGCCGGCGATCAGGTCGGCGAATCGGGTCTGCCAGGTGCTGCTCATACGGTCGTTCTCCTTGCGTGCAATGGGACGGGGGAGGCCACTACTTGGTCTTGACTACATCCTCGACGGGCTTGCCGCCCAGGTGGGTGATGCCGCGGGCCTTGAACGACTCCAGCAGGGCCGTGCGCTGGTGTGGCTGGTGGCACACGATGCGGCTGGGGGCTTCGGCGCCGAGCAGGTCGATTCCGTCGCGGAACATGATTTCGTTGTTGGACGCCCCGTGTGTGGCGATCGTCAGGGGGTCGCGGGTCAGGCCCGAGGCCTTCTTCTTGTCCGGGCTGACGCCGTACTTGTCGCCGTTGTAGGCGTAGTAGTCGGACCGGCGCATCAAGACGGAGGGGTCGTCCCAGATGAGCTGGCCGCCGAAGCCGGACTTCGGGGTGTTCGAGACACGGAGGAAGACGGAGTTGGCTCCGCCGGTGTACTTGTCCTGCTGCTCGGACATGCCGACGCCGCCGCCGATGCCCATCACCGCCCGCTTTTCCGTGGACGCGAGGACACCGGTGCCGAACAGGGCGACCATGTCGCCGCCGCCGATGCTGTGCGTCAGCGACCGTCCCTTGAACGCCTCCTTGATGTGCGCGGTCTTGCCCGTGACGTCGAACCGGGACCACGTCAGCCAGCCTCCGGAAGTCGCCGGCGTGGGGTCGTACCCGGCGCTCGTCGCCAGGGCATCCCCGCTACCGAAGCCGGTCGCCTTGGCCACCGCCTCCCGGAGTACTTTCACCTTCTTCGGCAGCACCTTCTGCGCGGCCTCCAGCTGGATTCGCTTGACCTGGTAGTGGAGCTCGTCCTCCCCGAGCCCGATCAGCGACTCGGCCCGCTGGTGGACGATCTCCTGCACCTGCAGGTCCCCCAGTCCCTTGGCCTCGGCGAAGGCGGCCTTCATCCCGGGGGCGTTCGTCAGGCTCTGAGCCGTCACGTTGTTGGCCAGATAGGTCCATTCGCCCTCGGCGGCAGTCATCGGTGCGTTGACCAGGTGCAGCTGCTCCAGGCGGTCCACGAGCTGCTTGCCGTGCCCGGCGCCGACCGGAGCGTGGACTTCGAGCTGCCCCCGCATGCTGAACTCCGTGCTGTTCGGATCGTTGGCCGCGTACGGTCGGTAGACCGCGCTCCAGCCGTCGCCCAGGTCGATCGCGTATTCCTTTCCGTTCGCCTTGCTGCGGCTCTTCCCGTCCCAGGACGTCTCGCCGCTCTGCTCGTCGAGCGAGGCCTTGATGCGGCTGGCGTCACGCAGCTGCGCCGCGAGGGTTCCCGGCTCCGGCTCATCGGCCGGCGCGGGTATCTGCTTGGTCACCATCTTGGTGACCGGCAGCCCGTGCGCCTCGAAGTGCGCCATCTGCGCACCGCCGTTCTGGATCTTCTCGCCGACGGTGTTGACCTGGTCCAGGTAGTACTGGGCCATCGCCTTCTCGTCGTCCGTCAGGTTCGGCTTGTTCAGGACGGCGTTGACGGCGTCCAGTGCCGTCTGGTGCTTCTGGATCGACGCCTCGGACATCGCCTCGCCGGTCTTGAGCTTGTGCTGGACCGAGGTGGTCGCCTTGGTCACCAGCTCGGCGAGCTTCTCCTTCTTGTCCAGGGCCAGGCGCTCCTTGGACGTCTCCTCGACCTGCACGTCCACCATCTTGGTGCCCGACACGCTCAGCGCGTCGAGCAGCTTTCCCTCGGCCTCCTCGCTCACGTGCGCGAGAAGCACCTCGCGGGGCCCGTCCGGCGAGACGTAGGAGACCAGAGCTGCCTGCGAGTTCAGGAAGTCCTCGCCGCCCACCAGGATCGGCGTGCCGACAGCGACACCGACGGGTGGAGCCTCCGGAACAGGCGTCAGCGGCGGGTCGGTCTGCTCCGGCTCCTCCTCGGCAAGCTCCTCAACCTCCTCCTTGGCCGCCGGCCCCGCGCCAGCCACCCCCTCGACGGTGCCCTCCGCCTCCTCCGCCACAGCTACGGCCGCGTTCTCGCCCTCGCCCTCGCCCTCCTGTGGTGCAGCCGGTAGATCGTCCGCCTCGTCGACGACGGTCACCTCCACCGGTGCGGCATCCGTCTCCGGAGGCGCCGCGGCGGGCATCTCGCCGGCAGCCTGCGTGCCGAACACCTGCTCACCGTCGAGCGTCCAGGCCCCTCCTTGCTCGGCGAGCGGAATCTCCCCTCCCCAATCGAGTGCCTCCGAGAGCGAGTTCAGCATCGTCGGGTCAATCTCGATGACGGGCTCGGGGGCCGTGGCCGAGAGGTTCGGGGGTGCCGGCGGTGCCTCGGTCACGACCGTCGGGGAGACGGCGTAGGACTCGTGGCTGCTCTTGGAATTCGTGCCCATCACTCAGCTCCGTGCTTCAGCGAGGCCCCGTGGGGCATGTTCAGGTCCTTGACGAAGAAGTCCGCGAATGCCGTGCGAAGGCTGTGCTTGCGTTCCACGGCGTGGTCGAGGAAAGCCTCCGCGATCTGCTCTGTGCTGACCTTCGCGGCCGGGATCCCATGCTTCTTGGCCGCCTGCTTGCGCATCGCGGGCACCCAGTGCACCCCGCTGCCGGACTTGGCGCCCTCGTGCGCGGTGGAGTGGAGCATGGAGCGCCACTGGCTGTCCGGGATCGCCTCGACGTTCTTGATGACCGTGTGGGCCACGGCGGGGTTGACCTTGACGCCGTCGGCCAAGCTGCCGCCGAGCGCGGCGGTGTAGAGCTTCTGGTGCACTGGGTCGTACGAGCCCCCGCCGGATGGGGCGTAGCCGAGGGAGAGCTTGTCGGTGCCCCAGTGCTTGAAGGCCTGTCCCCGGTCGATGTGCACCAGCCCGCCCGACGCGGTGCGAAGGACGTTGGCCTGGTGGCCGTCGTGATCGCCGACGAGCCAGGAGCCGACGTGGGAACGCACGATGGAGTCCACCTCCGGCTGGGTCCACTTGTGCGGATCGGAGGAGAAATGGGTAGCGCCCTTCAGCATCGGCTGGACGCTGCCGACCTTGCCGCCGATCTCCTTGACGTACACCGGGACCGCGGGGACACCGGCCAACGACAGGGCGTGGGACGCGGCAGCTTCGGAGTGGGCAATCACACCACCGTTGTGGTCGGCCTTGAACAGCCAGCTAGACCCGTCCGGCGCCGCGTGCAGGGTCTTGCTGTAGGTGCCGCCGAGGTTGGCCGGCGCTCCGGCGCCGAAGGTCCAGGAGCCGACTACGTCGGAGTCGATGCGGGCCGGCACATCCTGTGCGGTGGCCTTGGCCTGGTGGAGGGCGGCGACCAGAGCTTGCGCCTTCGCGTTGAACGAGCCCGGCGCTGCCGGCTTCTTCGGTGCCTTCGGAATCGCCTTCGGCGCCGGGGCCGCGGGCGCGGCCTGGGAAAGTTTCTGCGCCTGGACGGGACTGGCGCCCATCTTGATCGCGGCCTCGACCTTGCTCTCCTGTGTCAGACCGCCACCGACCGCGGCAGACTCGGCGGCGGCCCCCGCGGCCGGCGCGAGTTTGCCGTTGAGGGCGTTGACCGCTTCGTCCGAGGCGAGCGGCGCCGACGCCTTGGCAGCGGCGGCGGCCTGCTTCTTGGCGACGCCCGCCTGGACCTTGGCGTTGATCGCGTCCTTGTCCAGCGCCGGGTTGAAGCTGGCCGTGATGTAGCTCTGCAGGTGGGACCGGTTGGCGTTGTCGGTGTCCGGCATGCCCAGCTCACTGGCGACCGCCCGGAGATCGGCGACCTTCTGGGTCTTCGCCCACGCGTTCACCTCGGTCGTCAGCGCCTTGGGGTCGACCGTGTGCGAGGTGAGGAGCGCGGGGTTGGCGAAGCCGATGTCGACCGGAGACTGCAGGGTCTCGTGGATCCACCCCTGCGCGTCCTGCTGCATCGTGTGCAGCTCACCGGTGCTCTTTGCCCAAGCCGCAACCTGGGACACGGCTTCGGGATTGCCGGCGAGGTCGGGAAGTGTGAGCTCGGTATGGACGTCGAGCTTGCCGGTCTTGTGAACATCCAGCGCGGTGTCGAGGGCTTGGAGCTGGTCCTTCCGTCCCTGAGCGGTCGCCTTCAGGCTCTCCTTCTCGGCCTCGGACGTGCCGGTGCGCAGCAGCCCGACGAGCTCGACCGGCTTAAGGTGCTGCGCCTCGGTCAGCGACACCTCCCCGGACGCCAGGGCGTCCTTAACCAGCGGCTTCACCGTCGCCGTGTTGATCTTGGCGTGCGCCAGGGGGTCCCCGGTCCACACCTTGATCTGGTTCTGGATGGTCTCCAGCTCGGGCATATCGGGCGAGTGCGCGGTGAGGACCTGCTTCTCTGCGTCGAGGAGGTTCTTCAGGTTCTCGCTGTCCAGGACGCCCTTGGAGTAGGCCACCTCGTGGCTGGCCTGGTTCCATGCCTCCTGAGCGGCGTTGACCTGCTCGGGTGTCGCCGTCCATGTGCCCGGCGGGCTCTCGGGCACGCTGGTGGTGCCCTCGATCTGCTGCAGGTCGGCCAGGGTCATGCCGGCGACCGTCTGGCCGGCCGCGAGCTGCTCGTACCTCTTCTGCGCGGCGGCCTGGATCTTCTGCTTCGAGGAGATGTCGTCGCTGTAGTACGGGTCCAGCCAGTGGACGAGCGGGTGCTGGCCTTTCCCGGACAGGCCCACGAGCGCGGGGTGTTCGAATCCCTTGGCCGCGGCGATCTGCTGCAGCTCTTCGGGATCGAGCGTGTTGAGGTAGGAGAGGGACTGCGCCCGCAGGGCGTCAAGCTGGGCCTTGACCTCCTCGTCGCTGGCGCCCTCCTCCTTCATCTTCTCGATGGCTGCGCGGGCGGCCGCGATCTGGTCGGCGAAGATCTCGTACCGCTCGACCGGGTCGTCGGGGAGCTCCGGGTAGTTTCCCGTCGAGACGCCGTCGCCGATCTCGAGTGCGTCCAGGTTGTCCATGGCCACCATCAGCTCGGTCTTCGCCATGACGAGGCCGTCGCTGAGCTCGGGCTCGGGTGCGTCCGCGACGGGGGCCTGCCCGGCCCCGCCTAGCCCCTCGACGGCGTCCGGGGCATCGCTCGGTGCGATGGCGTACGACGCGTGCGAGCTCTTGGAGTTGGTACCCATCAAGCACCGGTCCGCGGGGGCAGAGCGGGAATGACCTCGCCGAGCAGCACGTCGAGGAGGAGTTCGGCGGCATGGCGCAGGTCCACAGCGCCCTCGGGGACTGCGGCCGGCGCGATCTGGCAGGCACCGGCCTCCGCCTCCCAGCGGGCGATCCGCTCCGGGGATATGCCTTCGGCCAGGCGCTCGCGCCAGGGGTTGGCCTCGTCGTAGACCAGGGGTACCCACAGGGTGTGCTGCGCCGGGTCGGCGCCCTCGGCGGTGTCCAGCGCGAGGATGGCGACGGGGTCGACCGCCATGCCCAGGGCAGGGTGCCAGACCGTCAGGATCCACAGCTGCCAGGTGGCCGTGGCTGGCGCCGGACGCTCCTGGGGCGTCTCCGGCTGAGGCGGGGTCGGTGTCGACATGGCGGAAGCCCTCCTTTTTCGGGGTTCGATGCATAGAGGTGTCGAACCGGGCGTCCGTGTGACTGAGATCAGCAGGGAGATTTCAGCTCGGCTGGCCGGGGCCCTCGTGCCCGAACGGGATCCGCCCGCCGACCGGGATCGGTCGGCGGGCGAATTGGGTGGGCAGCGGGCGCAACGGTCGCGACCTGGCCCACATCGCGCACACGGTGGACCGAGGGGAGCCGCAGGGGCCAGCTGCTCAGCGGCGTGGGAGGAGCGAAGCCATGAACTGAACCGTGGAGGCGAAGGCGTCAGACGGCCGGGCGTGGACGTCCTCGCGGCCATTGGCGGTCATGATCGCGCCGTGGATCGCGTATTGGTGCGGGTTCTGGCTGATCAAGGTCAGTCGGTCGCCGAAGAGCGAGACGACCTGGGCGATGCGGTCAATCCGGGACAGGCCGGTAAGAATGATCGGCATGTCGGCCGGAAGGTTCTCCGCGAGCCAGTACAGACCAGGCAGCGCCCACGTGTCCCAGTTGCTGTTCTCCCTCACGGTCTGGACGTTCACGGCGATGGCCGGCGGCGGGGCGTCTTCGATCCATGCGGTGTACCGCTTCAAGTCCTCCAGCCGGAACCAGTAGACGTTCGGCACGGCCGCCACCCCGGCGTCCGCGAACTCCTGGGCGATCAGCAGGCACCGGCGCATGTTCAGCAGGTGCTCGGTGCGCGGCCAGTTGCCGTAGATCGAGTAGTTGGGGGAGAGCACCAGGTCCCAGCCTTGGGCGGCGATCTCCTCGACCAGCCCGTCGCGCTTGCGGTAGGTCCAGAACGCCTCGACCAGCGGGTCCTCGCCGTACCCGACGAGAACAGCCTTCTGCCCGTCGCGCAGGGCGAGGGCCTCGCGGGCCTGCTTGCCGGCGAAGCGGGGATAGATCGAGTGTGTGTCGGGGCTGAAGACGCGGCGTAGCCCCACACCGTAGGCAGGCCAGCGCAGGCTCGCGTCCAGCTGGGTGACGGACGAGCCGTCGGTCATCGGGATGAACGACGGCAGCTCAGGCAACGCGCCGTCGATGGTGATGTCGTCGGAGGTCAACGTGCCGCCGACGTCGGCCATCCACTGCGCGATGTCGGTCCGGGAGCCGCACCGGATCGGGCAGCCGCCGCAGGCCCCGGCTGGGGAGCCGGCCTCGGTCGCGGCGCAGCCGCAGTAGGAGCAGTCCGCGTTGGTGCCAGAGCACAACGGCTCGACGGTTGCCGGACCGCCGCGCCCGTCCGGCCCGGCCCAGAACGCGCAGCTGCCGCAGTCGCAGCCGCGGCCGGGCAGGGGAAGGCCGACTCGGGGCATCGGAAGGGAAATGCTGGTCATGCGGCGTTCTCGCTCTCTTGTGAGGGGGCGGCCTCGTCGGCCAGGTGCTGTTCGAGCTCGCGGAGGGCGAGGCGCAGCGACCCGCGGTCGTACCTGCCGACCTGGCGGCCGGACCGGACCTCGGCGAGCAGACCCCGCAATCCGTCGAGGGCACTGCGCACGAGCTTGGGGTCCACTGGGGGAGCCGGCGGCGGGGGCGGGCTCGAGTTCTCTTCGGCGGCCGGTGGTACGGCGGTGACGGGCCGTTGCTCGTCCGCCTCGGGAGCGCTGTCGTCGTCCGTCGGGCCTGGTGTGCCAACGCCGCCCGCGTCGCTCTCCGGGGCCTCGGCAGACCTGTCCGGCTCGGGCACCCGGGTGAGCTTCGCGCGCCGGTTGGCGTTGGCACGCTCCAGGCGCTCCTCGGCGGCGTCTATGACTTCTTCCGGGTCCAGTTCCGGCGTCGCCAGGCTGATGTCGACCGCGCTGGGCAGCAGGTGCAGGCGGCTGCTGCCCTTGAGAGCGGCCCAGATGTCCGACGCCGCATCCTCACGGCCGCGGCGCAGCGCCGCGAACCGGATACGCGTGTTGAGGCGGACCGCCTCCTCGTCCATCTCCTCGGTCAAGTCGCGCGGCAGTTCACGGAATGCGCGGACGAGTTCGGTGGCCTTGCGTTCGGTCAGCTGGAGGCCGAGCCGGCTCAGGACCTCGGTCCATGGCGCGGCGCAGCTCTGATCTGTGCCGCGGATCTTCTCAAGCGCCTTGAACCGTTCGACGGCGTCGGTGATCGCGTAGACCTCGCCCGGGACAGGCTTGCCGGACCGCAGCAGTTTGCCCACCAGCACAGCGCACCGCTGGTACATCAGCGCGGCGGCTTGCTCGCCCGGACGCAGCGGCTCCCGCGCGAAGTTCTCCACGAACCTCCACATGTGCCGCTCTTCGTCGCTGAGCGGCCCCGGGCACACGACGGCGGCGAGCGACGCGAAGTGCGGGTTGTCCGGCAGGTTCTGGGCTCCCCAGCGCATGGCGCGGAGTCGGCGTTCGCCGGTGACCAGGCGGATGGTCGGGGCGCGGCCGGCGACGGTGATCTCTTCCGCCAGGACGGGTTCGAGCATGCCCACGACTGACATGGACGAGATGAGGTCGGACAGCTCTTGCGGAGCGGTGGCGTCACCGGGCTTGCGCCCCTGGGGCTCGGTGAAGGGGCTGCCCGGGCCGCGCATCGGCAGCATCTCGAAACGACGACGACGCAACTTGGCGCTGCGGTGCAGGATCTCGGTCATCTGAATCATGCTGCTGCCCTCGGGCGGCGCATCTTCCACCGTGGCGATGCTCATGAGCTGGTGTCCTTCGTGGGGTGGTCGGCGCGGCCGCGGTAGGCCGCGCGCCGACTCACTGAGCGGTCTTGAGGTACAGGTCGGTCAGCGGGTGCCGGTTCTCGGGCGTGCCGCGGAGCAACGGGGTGAAGATCGGCTCGAACGGGCCGCGTTCCTGGAGTAGCTGCAGAGTCGTCACGCCGATCGACAGCCGGCCCGCCAGGCGCGCCAGGCGCGGATCCGCCCGGGTCAGGGCGTAGAGGTCCTCAGTGCGCGCGGCGAGCCGGGCGCCAAGGGTGGGCGAGGGCTGGCCGTCCAGAACCACCAGCAGTCGGGGGAAGACCGGATAGGTGTACTGCCACGACGGCCGCGTGGATGCCGCCGACCGGCGGGCCCGGTCGGGGTGCTGCGGCACGTACTCGTGCAGGCGGCCGTACGCCGCGACTTTGGCTGCCAGGCGGGCGACGGTCATGGTGGCGCGGTCCAGCTCGAGGAACAGCGTCAGCATCGCCCGCTGCCCCCGCCGCACGTGCACGTAGTTCAAAACGGCGTCGGTGATGACGTGGTCGTCCTCGAAGCGGCGCTGCCCGTCACGGATCCGGTGGGCAACCTCCGGCGTCCAGTCGAGCGGCCCGCACTCGTGGCCCAGCCTGGCGGCGTGCCGGGCGAAGGCGATGCCGGTCTCGGTGACCGCCAGAGTGTGCAGCTGGCGGGCGCCGGCGACCGCTTCCGGCGTGATCCGGTAGGGACGCGGCCGAAGCTCTCCACCGTCCTCCACGGACTGCGCGCCCTCCTCGGTCAGGAACCACAGGTACGGCGGTTTTACTGGCCGTCGCGTCTTGCCGTTCGGCTGTTCGGCCGGCGTCGGCCGGTGGCTGGCCCAGATGCGCTGTACCAGGCCGGCCGCCAGGAGTTCGCGCAACTGGCGCCGCAGATAGGACGCGTCGCCGGCCGTCGGCAGGAGCAGTCGCAGCATCTGGTCCGTGGACATCACCCGGTGCTGGTAGAGCACGTGGAGCACCCGGGTGCCGAGGCAGTGGAAGCTGGCGCGCTGCACGGGCGCGGCCGCGGGGGTGTCGATCGTCAGTGTCATACGACCACCGTGCCGGTGCCCGTGCCCTGGTCGTCGTCCTCGTCGTGAGGAGGCTCGACCTGGTCATCCACAGGCTCGTCTTCGTCGCGGGGAGGCTCCGCATAGGGGGATCCGCTGATGACAGTGCCCGGGTCCTGGCTGATGCGGACTCTCCCGCCCGCAGGCGTGTTCCCGGCCTGGGCCGTGCCGTTGGCGGCCGCGCCGGTGTCATCCTGCTCGCCGTCGGCGGGCAGGTCGTCGTCATCGTCCGGCGGCACCGGAATGGAAGCGAGGGTGCGCAAGATGCGCTTGTCGAGCTTGCGGAGGTCCTCGAGGATGTCGCGGACCGGGCGCCGGCGGAGGTTCCGGTCTACGGCCGCTGACAGCTTCGGCAGGTCCTCGGAACGGTCGTAGTCCTTGTAGAGCTCCTCGACGCTGGCGCCGCGCACCCGGAAGGGGTCGGTGCGCCCGTCGGCGAGAGTCACCGACATTACGTAGTTGTACGGCCGCAGGGCGGTGATGGTGTCCGGGTCGACCTTCTTGCCCCAGCGGCGGGTCACCAGCTGTGCCTCGTCGACGTCGCTCGCGGTCGTCGAGAGTACCGACAGGTTCTGGAGCAGTCCCTGGCGCGTCGTGGGCGACAGCCGCTGCGCCATCTGGGTCATCGCAAGCAGCTTGACCCGGAACTTCCTCAGCTGCTCGGCGATGGCGGCCAGGGTGCCTTTGGACGCCCCGTCGACCGCGGTGAGCTCGTCAATGAAGCAGTAGAAGTCCTTGCGGTCCGCCACAGGTATGTCCCGTCGCGACAGGCCGGCGCGGAAGAGGTCGTAGATCAGCAAGCAGGACACGATCCGGTCGGTGTCGCCTGTCCCCGACGGGCAGATGAAGACGATCTTGCCCTCGTCCATCGCAGTGCGGATGTCGTACGTGGACAGCGACGAGCCTAGGAACGCCTTGACCGCGTTGGAGGAGTCGAGGCGCTCGATGATGTTGGTGACGACCGGCGTCGCCTCGCTGGGGTACTTCTTGTAGGTCTTCTCCCAGAAGTCCCGCAGGTTCTTCGACAGGTACGGGACGACCGCGTCGCGCCACACCTCATCGGTGAGGATCGTGCGGATCTGGAAGATCGTCGGTGCGAGCCCGGGCTTCCCGGCCTTCGACAGCAGCAGGGACAGCTCCACCAGCGATTCCACCGACCGGGTGAGAATCGTCTTGGCACGGCCGGCCGAGTCGCTCCAGTTCAACGCGCTGGAGAACCCCGTGACGATGTACTGGACGATGTCCGGGATGTCGTCCTCCTTGCGGTTCTGCATCGACAGCGGGTTCCACGACGCGACCATGGTGCCCAAGTCGGGCGAGGTCAGGTCAATCTCCTGCAGCCGCGGCGCGATTTCGCGGTGCGCCAAGTAGGGGCGGGCGCGCTGCCATCCGTCGCCGTGCGGGTCCAGGAACAAGATCCCGTGCCCGTTGTGCGCCAGCGCGATGGCCTGCACCAGGCTCATCTCCGTCTTGCCGTAGCCCGCCTTGCCCAGGAACAACGCGAAGAGCAGGTAGCGCAGCGGGATGCCGGCGAGCCGCTCCCCGCCGCCGGGCTTCGACACCCAGCCCAGGGGCAGCAGGTCGGGCTGACCAGTCCACGACGGCAGACCCGGATGGGGCGGAGGGACCACGCCGCCGGAGCGCATCACGTTCGCGGCCCCGTTGTGCTTGGTCGGGGGCTTCAGCAGCCCGGCGATCTCCTCCCCGGTGACCCACCCGCGCCGGCGCGGGGCGAACAGCCCCGTCTCGAACCGGCGGTCGAAGTGCTGGCGGTAGATGAGCGCGTCGGAACGCAGCCGGGTAATGCCGAGGTTCAGCCCGACCGGCCGCAGGTGGTTGTCGCCGGCCCAGCCCTCCAGCGCAGCGAGAATCTGGTCCAGCAGCAGACGCGGGCGGTTCGGGTCGGTGGAGCAGGTACGCACGAGGAGCTGGAGGTCGAAGACCGGATCAACACCCGGGTGGAACTTCCCCATCGCCGCTTTCATGTCCGTGCCGTTGAGCATGCGCTGAGCCCGGGGGCGGCTGCCCGCCGAGGACCGCTGGGCCTGAGCTCCGCGCATCTCGGCGGCGATCTCCGACCCGATCGAGGACAGTCGGTCCAAGCTGAAACCCGACCCGCCCTGGCGCGGCATCCCCGGAATGGACGGCATGTCGTGCGGCGCCCGGCGCGCGGCGGCCAGGAGCCGGCTGCGCTTGCGCGCGACCTTGCCCGCGGCGACGGGCACCAGATCCAGGACGAGGTCGGCTCTCTCCTGCAGGGATTCGCGGACGTCGGCGACCGCCGCGGCCAGTGCTTCGAGCGGGTCGGGCTTCAGCGGAACGTCGCGCAGCGCCAGGTGGTCGGGCAGCGCCAGCGCCAGCTCGGCTCGCGCCACGTAGAGTCGCTGCCCCTGGCTGGGCGTGGTGTCCTTCGACAGGCTCATGGCCTGTTCTGACGGCTTCGACATGATCATTCCTTCGTGCGGTGGGGGCGGTCAGGCCGCTGCGGCTGCGGGACCGGTGCCGTCGTTGTGGACTCCAAGGCGGATGACAGGGCGCTCGGGGGTGCTCTCCTCACCGGTGACGGCGCGCAGCTCGCACTGGGCGTAGCCCTGGTGACGCAGCACGGTCGTGGCGCGGGTGGGTCCCTCGACGCGCAGGGTCAGCGGCCCGCCGACGGACATCAGCCGCACCCGCATCGCCGTTCCGCGGGCCGGCAATGCCCAGCGGGACGTGCTGCGCTGGGCCATGGAGATCTGCTTCGCGAAACGGATCACGCCCTCCAGCGTCGGATCGAAGCCGTTGGTGGGAAGCACCTCGAACGCCTGGCGGTCCTGCAGGGTTGACCGGCTCATCAGCCGCTGCACCGAGCTGAGGGTGATCGCGAAGCCGAAGACACAGCAGATGACCCACCACAGGTTTCCCAGCGCCCACTCCTGGGCGCTGGGGGCGAGCTCGGGAAGATCGTCGACGCTGCCGATGAGCTTGTCGATGATGTCGTTCGTGGTCATCGAACGCCTCTCCTTCGCGTCTGGGATCCGGGCGGCGGAGAAGTCGAAATGCTGAGGGACACGGGCGGGCTCCAGGAACGTCAGGCGGAGGACGGTAGAGGTACATAGAGGTGGTGCAGGCGGCAGGGGTGTGACATCTCGAGAGCGAGAATTTCGATCGCGGTCTCGCACGACCCGAGCTGCCCGGACGCCACGTCCTTCCGGAGGCTGATGCGACGGCCCTTGAGGGAGGCGCCCCGGTCCGCAGGCATCTGTGTTGCCGTCAAAGCAGTCCGCCCGCGGTGGGGACCTCCGCGGGCGGACCGGAACAGCGAACAAGCTGGTCTATGCGATGTGGCGCATGGCGATGATCTTGGGCGCCCATTCACTGAGGGGCTTAATTCGAACTGGGGATCCATTTTTGGGAGCTTCAATGACCTCGCCGTTGCCGATGTACATCCCGACGTGTTCGGGGCCTCTGGAGCCGGGTCGGGTGAAGAGGAGATCGCCGGGGCGGAGGAGTTCGGAGATGCTGTTGACGGCTGATCCGGAGTGGACCTGGTCGTAGGTGACCCGCGGGAGATTCACGCCGGCCGATCCCCACGCGTACTGCATGAGGCTGGAGCAGTCGCAGCCTCGGTTGCGCGCGTGATCGAACGGAGGCTCGCAGTCGCCGCCCCACTGGTACATGGTGTCCAGCGCTGTCTTCGCCGTGGCGATCGCCTGCTCGGCTCCACCCGAGCCCGGGAGAAGCGGTATGCCTCCCTTGTCGTCGACGGCGGCCCACTTGGCGGCGAGCTCGCGGATGGCTTTGACGTATCCGCGGGTTTCCTTAAGGGGCGGGATACCCCCGGCCTTCTGAACGGCGTAGGCCCCGGCGTTGTATGCGGCCAGCATGTTGTCGGTCTTGTCGCCCGGCACGTCCTTGACGTCGCCGGCCAGGAAACAGTCGTAGGCCATCTGGGCGGGGATGGCGTCCTTGGGGTCCCAGACGTCTTTGTCGCCGTCGGCGTCCCCGTCTACGCCGTGGCCTGCCCAGGTGGTCGGGATGAACTGTGCGATGCCGTCGGCGATGGGATCGCCGGTTTTGGGGTCCTTGGACTGGGCTGTCGGATCAAAGGTTGACTCGGTGTAGAGCTGCGCCGCGATGAGCGAAGGAGTGATCTCGGGACAGCCGTAAGCGCCTATGTTCTTGAGGATGAGCTCTCTGACCCAGTCGGGGACGGGAGCGTCCTTGGCGATTCCGCTGCCAAACCCCGCGTTGCCGAGGTCGTCCGCGCCTTCCTTGTCGGCAACGGCCATGGCGACGGCGATGACGGTGGCGATGATCACGCCGATGATGACGGAGCCCAGGCAGCCGAGGGCCTTCAGCACGGTCTTCACGGACGGGCCCTCCTCACGCGAAGGGCAGTGCGACGACGCACCACTTGCCGGACGGGTCGCGCCGCGCCTCCAGCGCGACCTGTTCCTCGTCGCGAGTTGGCTGCGTGCCTGCCGAGGTGACGGTGACGGTGTAGTGCACGCGCAGGTAGGCGAGGTCGGCGGTCGGGGCGGGCGCGCCGTCGGGGATGAGAACGTCGCTGACGGCGGCGGTGACCTGAGCCTTGGCGTCGGACCAGCGCTTCCACTGCCTCGCAGTTCCAGACGTCGAGGCAGAGAGCTGGTCGGCCAGTGCGGGCGATGCGAAAGCGGCGGCGCGTCGTCCGGCGTCCTCGTAGGAGGCGTCCTTGCCCTGTCGGGCATCGTGGCTCGACCAGGCTTCTACGAACGCGTGTGCGAGGTTGGAGAGTTCTGCGGGGACTGCCGCGACAGGTTCATCGCGAGCTGGTGTGGCAGACGGCGAAGGTGTTGCAGGTGGTGGCGGCCATTGTGCAGGGGCCGGGACTGTCACCGGCCCGGTGGCGGCCTTCGGTGCCTGGGGATTCGCCGTGGCGGGATTGCCGTCGAACGGCCAGATGAGAAGGCCGACACCGAGGCCGGCGAGTAGGAGAGCGGTGACCGCGATCGTCGCGGTGCCGAAGCGGCTCTTCTGGTCGCGCATGGATTTCGACATGAGGGTCCCCGGAAGCTGGTCGGTGTGGTGTGGGCCAAGAGGGGTGAGGGCCGCTTTGGTGCACTGCAACGGCCCTCACCGGTCTGTCAGCTGGTCGACCTCGGCGGTCCGGCGGGACGCGTGACGCGACGTACGCGCTTCGGTGCCGCCCGAGCCGCCTTCTTCGGAGGCTTCGAACCGACCGAGGGGGCGGCGCTCGTAGGTGTTGCCGGCCCGGCCTGAGCCGCAGCCGGAGGCGTGGCGGGAACGGACGGAATGGAGGCAGGGCCTGAAGTTGAGCTGCTCTTCGACGCTGCGGTGCCCTGACCGCCAGCACCCGCCACGGTGATCTTCACGTTCGGCTTCGGCGCTGTCTTCGGGACGGCCTTCGGCCCGGGCCCGGTCATCTTGCTGGCGGCCGGCTGGGCGCCGGCCTTGGGCTGGGCCACAGGGGGCTTCATGCCGGATTTGGCCGCCGGACCCACACCTCCGGGCACACGGGGAGCGGTGACAGCGGATGTGCTCTTGGACGGGGTGGTGGGGGAGGCGGGTACCAAAGGCTGCGCCAGACCGAGCTGCGCGTTGGCGGCGTGCCGGCCAACGAACCGTGTGGCGGTGGCGGTGTTGCGCGCGTACTCCTGGCCGAACGCCACCGCCTCGCCGACCTTCTTGTCGACGCGGGCAGCAGCCCGGTTCTTGGCCGCGACGAGCTCGCCCTTCACCGCAGTTGCCCGGGCTCCGGCGGCCTGAAGCCCCCGCTTCGTCGCGGCGACACCGCGCGGAATCCCGACGGGAGCGCCGATGGTGGCCATCAGGCCGAACTTTCCGGCCTTGACCCCGTACTTGCCGGCTATCAGCGCGGCTTTGCCGGTGGCCATGGTGGCGCGTCCGCCGCGGGTCTGGGACAGCTTGCTGGTGGCGGCAGTGGCGAGCCGCTTCTTCAGCGACTGCTTGGCCGCGTTCTGCAGGGCCAGCTTCCCCGCGGCGGCCGCGCCGCCCGTACCGACGACTGCAGCCGCGTTGCCGGCGATGCGGGCTGCGGCCCTAAGGCGGCCGCCCTTCTTTCCGGCCTGTGGCGAACCGGTCCACAGCTGCTTGGCGGTGCGTCCGATCGCGCCGAGGGGCTTGGTGACCTTGCTGGCCTCCCCGCGGGCTTCTCCCCACACCTGCTTGAGGCCGGGGGCGGTCTCGGCGAACCTTCCGTAGCTGCTGAACACGGACTGGCGGGCGCCCCCGATGCGCGCGTTGTGCAGCCGGCGGTTGAGGTTGACGGAGATCTGCCGTGCGGTCTCCTTGATCTTCTTGTGGCCGGCCAGTCCGGCGATCGCGGCGATGTCGATCGAGATGAACTTGACCGCGAGGATCGATCCGGTTTTGGCCTTGATGAGGGCGAGGATTATGAGAATGAAGATCGCCAGGAAGAGGATGGACAGCACGACCGCGACTGCGGCTTTGGTGATGGCGGCGACCCAGCGCCACAGAACAGCCCGGCCGCCGCCGGGAAGGATGCCGGCGCAGAGCGCCCAGTGCCCGCGGATGGCTTCGAAGGCAATCCACCCCTGGGCGACGAGGAAGCCGCCCGCGACCAGGCATATCAGGACGGAGACGATGATGGCGGCCAGAGCAACAAAGACTGCACTGAAGGCCATGTCAGCTGAAGCCTTCTTGGTGTCCAGGGCCTTCTTGTCGCCGTGCCCGCAGGTCTTGGCGAACTTCTCGCCGGCCTTGGTGACCGCTTCGAGGTCGGGCGTGCCGGGTGGCTGGGTGATTACGTCCAGCTTGAAGAGCGGCTTGCCGGCCTGCATCCACTTGTACTCGACGAGCTTGTATTTGGCGAAGGCCGCAGAGCACTCCTTGTCGAAGACCTCGCCGTAGAGCATGAGCTGGGTGGGCTTGACGATGAAGGCGTCGACGAGGGCGTTCGTGATGGGCTTGCTGACAGTTTCGGGTTTCGCCTGAACCTGCTTGGGGTCGTCCGTAAGAACGAGGCTGGAGACCTGCAGAGACAGATCCCGCGCTCCTCCGATGAGGCCCTCTTCTGACAGGAGCAGGGAGTTCCCGCCCGGGCTGGGCTGGTCCTGGGTCCCGAGAAGGACCTGGGCCGGGGAGATGAGCAGGGTGGTGGCGACAGCGGCGATGACGAGGGACATGCCAGCCTCGGCGAAGCCGCGCGAGCGCTGCTTGAACATGATGTGCCAGCCCGCGTACACGGCCGCGAACGTCAAGAACAGCCCCGGCAAGCCCAGTCGGTTGATCACCTGGTCGCGGATGGTGCCGGCGATGTCATCGACCGGGCCCACCAAGACCTTGGGCAGGCCGAAGTCGAGGGCCCAGTCGACGAGCCAGCCGGCAAAGCCGATGAACCATTTCGCGACGCCGAAGAAGAACTGGGCCAGCACGTTCCAGATCTTCAGGTCGATGTCGTTCCAGTCCCCCGAGTCGGACCGGACCGTGTACGCGCTGATGGGGACGCCGTATTCGTCGGTCACGTTGAAGGGCTGAAGCAGCCCGTCGCTGGCGTCCTTCGGTGGCGTCGTGACGTCAGGCGTGGGAGCCGGGGGAGTGGCCGCGGGAGCGGCAGGAGCAGTCGGTGCCGGGTCGGGCGGCGTGGGCGAGGGCTCGGCGAACGCGACCGTGGTGCACAGGGCCATGAGGAGCGTCGCCACGATGACCATCAGCCACCGCAGTCTCCATCGAGGCATTTTGCCCTGGAGGCCCGTCGAGACGCGGGCGCTCATGCGTAGCTCTCTTCAAGCAGAGCGGTCTCGTCCTCCGTCGCCTGCCCCGGCGTGGTCAGGATCGCGTCGGCTGCATGCTCGTCGGCCGGAATGAGGACCTTCATGCCGCCGATGCGCCGGCGCAGGTCCCGGTAGATGCATTCGCCGGCGCGCAGGATCCGCTCGGTGTCGGAGAGGTTGATCGGGCTGAGGTTCTCGGTGATGAGCTTGATCATTTGCTCGTCGGTGGGGTCCAGGTCGAGGAATTCCAGGCAGCGGGCTGCCAATGTCTTGCCGCGGTGGCGGAAGACGAAGACGTGGGATAGCAGGGCGCGGATCTTGTCGCCGATCTCGCTCTTCGGGCCGATGTCGTAAGGGTCGTGGGATCCCGCGAACGCCCCGGCGAAGTGCTTGCGTCCGTCTGCGATGAGCTCCAGGAGAAGGTTCGAGCCTTCGGCGCTGGAGGTGAGCCACCAGCACTCGTCCAGGAACACGCCGCAGAACTCGTTGGGGTTGGAGAAGGCAACCTCGCGGCAGAGTGCGGTGATCAGGTACATCAGGCGCCAGCCCATGCGCTTTTCGATCTCGAGGCTGGGCAGGCGGTGCTCGGAGAGCTCCTCCTTGGTCGGAAGACCGATCCCGTCCACGGCGAAGACGATGGAATCGGCGTCGGTGATCTGCACGACCGGCAGGGTCGGGTCGAAGATCACCCTGCCCAAGTCCTTCTTTGCGAGAGCGCGGAGTGTTCGTACGAGTTCCGAGGCGGCGGCGCGGACGTTGTCGTCGTTGGGCTCGTCGGGGTCGGGCGTCTTGGCGCGCAGGGCGAGATTCTCGACGAGGGAGGTCATGCTGGGGTCCGGCCCGAGCCGGGTGGTCTCGATGGCCTCGGCGAGGGTGACGCCCTCGATGCTCATGGAGCCGATGTCCAGGAGCGGGGTCAGGAAGCTCTCGCAGTAGCGGGCGGCCCGCGGTCCGCGGAAGACCCGAAGGGGGTCCAGGGAGATGCCCGCGGTCTCATCGACACGGATGATCTGGATGCTGCCCGGGCAGGCAGAGGCGAAGCGCGACCATTCCTGCTGCGGGGTCCTGTCGATGACGAGCGCGCGGCCGCGGCTGCCCACGCTGTTGGTCCGGTGGCCGGTGGACAGGATTCCGTACATCGCGGACTTCATGGCCACCGACTTGCCCGACCCGAGCTCGCCGACGAAGGCAGCCGAGGCGGAGGCGTTTACCCGCGGTCCGTGGCTGAAGTCCACGAGGACGGGGCGGACTCCGCCGCCGTTGAGCCGCAGGCCGTAGAGGTTGCCGGTGTCGTCGCCGAGGGCTGCGCCGCAGAAGGGCAGAGCCATCGCGAAGTCGCGAGCGAGGAGGTACTGGGTGTAGTCCATGACCGGCTTCGGCGTCGGCACGCCGGGCAGCATGGCGTGGAACAGGGCTTCCTGATCACCGACCGGCCTCGTCAACGTGTAGTCATTTCCTCCGAAATGGTTGGCTAGGGCCGACGCCTTCTCGTTAGCCTGGTCGGGGTCCGCGCCCCAGACGCAGGTCATGACGGTTGCGCGTATCTCCACTTCGGTGGAGGAGGCGGTGAGCCGGTCGCGGTACTCGTCCAGCGCGAAGCTGGCCTTGTCGAGGGAGGCGGGGACGCCGGCGGTCTCACCGTCGTACTCGCCGCGCTGATGGGCCAGCTCACGCTGCTGCCGGCGGCTCCTGGGCTCGGCCTTCGATCCGGACTCGATGTGCAGGCGGACCGCCCAGTCGACGGCGAAGCCAAAATCATCCAAGGCGGACAAGTACTCGGAGCCGGGGAAGATGAAAGCCTCCGGCATTTCGGAGAGGACAGAGAAGGCCTGGTAGCTGTCGCCGTGTTCGCTGGTCGCCTTCAGGTAGCGGCGGCGGAAGGGGTTGACCGGCGCCTTGGAGACGTTGTCGCTGCGGCCGCCCTCGTCGAGGATCACCTGGGTGTGGGCGGTAGCGGTGTGACCGCGGCCGCGCAGGGCGCGCGGGGTGCCTTCCTCCGGCAGCATCGGCTCGCTGATGCCGCGGCGTGCGCTGTGACCGTAGATCCAAAGGATTTCGCTCTCGGTGGCCGGGCGCAGCTTGATGCCAGTGGGCCAGGAAGCGGAGAGCCGGCGGGCCTGGTTGAAGCGGAGTTCCTCTTCGGACCGGCTCACCGGCGGGACCGGCAGGCCCAGGGTGGCCAGCAGCTCGGCCTGGGCGGCGGAGGCGGTGGCCTTCGCCGTCTGCTTGAAGTCGGCGTTCACCAGCGGCATGGCGATGAAGTCGACGCGCCCGGTGAGGTCCCACTCCTCCAGCTGGTCCAGAACCTTGAGTGAGAGGTCGATGTAGTCGGGCGACTTGTCGAGGTCGACCCCGGAGGTCATGCGGGTGACGACCGAGGCCGCGTCGACCTGCGGGCACAGCGACAGCAGGAGGACTTCGCCGCGCAGGCTCTTGAACAGGGCCTCCAGCGCGTCGAGGCGCTCTCTTTTCGTAGCGCGGGAGGCGTGGGTGTAGTTCTCGCTGTCGACCTTCCATACGCCCCACACCGCGGCGTGCTTGGTCCAGATCAGGTGGCCGCTGATGTGCCGGATGGGCAGACGCATGGCTGGTCCTTACGTGGTTCGTGGATCGGTGGTTCGGGGGCTCAGCGCTCGTCGAGCAAGGCGAGCAGGGCCTGTAGGCCCGTTCGGGCCGGGGCCGGGGGCCGGGGGCCGGCCCCGGCCGCAGGCGCGACTGCGGCCGGGACGGGCTGTACGGCAGGTGCGGGCTGTGGGACGCGCTGTCGCACCGGTGCTGTGGCCGCGGGCTGCTTGACCACGGCTGGTTCATCCGCCGGTGCCTGGGCTGTGGCCGCTTCGAGGAAGCGGACCGTGCACTGGCCGGTGGCTATCCGAGCCCGGGTCCGGCGTTGGGGCCGGCCGCCGAGCCGACCCCCGGGCGGGGCCGAGGCGTAGACCATCAGGCTGCGCACCGCCCGGGCGGGGTCTCGCCCATCCAGGCGGGCGTACCGCAGAATCCAGGCCAGCCCCCACGGGACGGCGATCATGATGAGGGCGTTGCCGATGCCGAAGTACGCCCACAGCTGCCGCGTGAGCACCAGGAGCAGGAACGTTCCTGCCATGGTCACGATCTGGGTGATGGTGTAGGGGCCGCCGGGAAGACGGCCGGCGCCCGGCAGTTTGCCGATGACCAAGGGGTGCCGGCGCGCCCGGGTGTAGGAGTGGCCGATCAGCTGCTCTTCGTCGGCGCTCACTGGGCCGGCCCGTCATCGGTGGCCGGGAGAGCGAGGACCTGGACGGTGTGGGTGCCGGCCGAGTTGATCTCGGAGCCGACCTTGCTCTGCAGGGACGGCATGTTGACGATGCCCCACAGGACGAGGGCGCCCAGGAGGAAGGCGACGGCGGTGGCCACCCAGGACTTCGTCCTCCAGTAGGCGCCGATGATGGCGACGATGACCATGACGGCGGCAACGGCCTTGACGAGGTTGCCCACGGCGGTGGTCTTGCTGTCGGCCCAGGTGAGGATGTCGCTGGCGAGGATGACGGTGTTGGGGTCGGTGGTGTGCACGGTGGTTCTCTCCGTTGGTTGTTGGGATCAGGAGGCCGACGGCGACGGCGAGGCAGGGATTTGGCTCTCTGCTGGTGCCGGGCTGTCGGAGTTCGGGGAGGCGGTCGGTGTGGGGACCGCCGGTTTGCTGCCGGGCTGCAGGAGGGGCGCGGCGCCGAGCGAGGCGACTTCCCACCGCCCGCCGCGCGATCGCAGCGTCAGTGCGTAGGTCATCGGGTGGTCGGTGCCCGTGGTGTCCGTGGCCGCGACCTTCGCCAGCACCTGCCTGGCCTTGCCGTCGCCGGGGACCGCGTTGTCGGCGGCCTTCTCGGAGTCGTCCGAGAGTTCGGTGATCTTGATGGCCGTGTACGGGGCAGGGGCCACCGGCAGCAGGACAACGCCGGGCGAGGTGTAGCGGTTGAGGTCGCCCTTGCCCGCGAGGTAGGCGCTGAGGAATCCGGAGACCGTCTGGGTCGCGGGGTCGGTCGGGTTGCTGCCGCGGCTGGTCGGGTATCCGAGAGCGCTGGGGGTGAGCGAGGCCGGAGCAGCGATCTGGGCCGGAAGAGCGGTGGCGGCGTAACCGAGGACCAACTGACCCTGTGCGGCGCCGCCGGCAGCCGGAGTGCCGAGCACCTGGACCGCGACCTGGAAGTACTGCAGGCCTGCGTCGGTGACCGTTCCCTTGGCGTCCTTGTTCGCCACACGGGCTGCGACCGTCACGCTCCAGTAGCCGGCGCCGACTTCCTGGCTGGCCACGGCGACCGTGCGGCTCGAGCTGCGCGAGCCAGGAACGCTGGTCAGGGTGACCGAACCGGAGTAATACGGCGCCAGGGTCTTCTCGCTGCCCCGGCCGGCCTCCAGATACGCGGCCACGAACAGCTGGGCAAATCCGGACGGGCCCGTATCGGAGGCGGGCTGCGTGACCGGGGCCGCCGGAGCCGGCGCTCCCTGAGCGGTGGCCGAGGAGCCGAGCAGGCCTGCGAGGCCGAGGAGGGGGCCGGAGGCGATCAGTACCCACGCGCCGACCCTCACCAGCTTGGCGATCCCGGACAGGCCCGCGCTGGTAGCGGTCCATCCGGTTTCCAACTCGCCGTTGTCGGGTGCGGCACTTGAAGGCTGCCCGGTCGCTTCCGCCCAGTCGTCGACCTTGTTCTCCGGGGGGACTTCTTTTCGCTGGCGCCGCTTCATGACGCCTGCCGCTCGGCCTGGGCCGTGATGACGGTTCGGATCCGCTCCCGCAGCTCCTCGGGGGTGCGCTGGAGCATCACCTCCCAGGACTGCAGGGCGGCCTCCGAGTCCTTCTCCATGTAGGCGCGCAGCGCCTGGTGCACCCTTCGGTCCAGGGGATCGCGTACGAGAGCGGTCCCCAGATGGGTCAGATGGCGCCGTGCCTGGGCGACGCGTGTCTCGTCGTCGTCGAGGAGCGGGCTGGAGGCGCCGTGCGGGCCGGCGAAGGAATCGGACATGGTGGACTCCCGGTTTCGGTTCGGGGAAAGGCGGTCAGGGGCAGGGATCGCAACTAGAGGTGTGGATCAGGCCCGCGGTGTGACATCGGCGGGCGAAAGATTCAGGACGCGGTTGCGAGATAGGCGTTCCTGAGGTCGTCAGCGCGCAGAGGACGGACGGCCCGACTAGCCCTCTGCCGAACCCGGTCTCCCTCGGCCCCCATGGCACGCGTCGTGCGGTAGGCCCTATCCGGGTCGAGCGAGGTGCTGAGGTAGTAGGCGGTGATCCGCTGAGCGTCGATCACCTTCAGGGACCGAACGTCCACGGCCCACATGACGAGGCCGAGCAGGTCCGTGCGGCCCTCGCCGACCGTCAGCTCGTCTTCGTCCTGGCTGACGAGCTCAAGCTCTGCGGCGTGCGCCAGGAGATCGGCGAGCTCAGCCTGCAGCTCGGGGTCCGCAGCAGAATTGGTTCCGACGAGGGGAAGCTGCGGGTCGCTCGCCAGGGGGGCAAGCTGTTGGGCGATCTTGCGGAGCTCGCTCCGGTCGTCGAAGTCGGCGGCAAGGGTGCTCTGAGCGAGATTCAGGGTGTCCATCGCCAAGTTCGCGACGATGGATCGCGGGCGGCGGTCCAGCGGATAAGTCCCCACGGCCTCGAACAGCGCGCTCAGAACCGTGCCGAAGACGACCTCCCAGTCCAGGCCAGGCCGAAGCTGCGACTTCGCCAGCAGAATCGCCCGGGGAAGCAGGACACGGACGGCGACCTTCCATGCCAGGTGGCTGTCCGAACCGCCGGCGGCCGCCCGCCGCAGAAGGCCGGACATCACCTCGTCGTGCGCGGTCCAATTGCAGGCGCGCCACAGAGAGACGAGCTGGCTGACGATGTCCTCCGGTGTGTGAACGTCCGCAAGTCCGATGTCCTCCCGGGCCCAGCGGGCAATCTGTTCGGCCGTGTGGGCGTCGAGGCCCAGCACTTCCCAGTCCTGGTTCATGCGCTGCAGGGCGCCGTACTCGGACCCGGAGTAGCTGGTGGGAGAGGCAGAGCGGGTGTTGGCGGCCATGTCCGTGTCCGTCCTTTCGCGTCATCTGGCTGATGTCGCTCAACCTCTCCGCACTCCCCTTGTCCGCGGTCTGATCGCCCTCGGCGGTCGAAGCGGTCCAGGGGATTCACGGACGTGGTGCGGTCGGACAAGGGGTGCGCGGACAAGGGGTGCGGCGCGCGGACAAGGGGGCGCGCACCAGCGCACCGCACCACCACCGATGGGTGGTGCGGTGCGCTGGTGCGGCGCGGTCGCCAGTTGGTGCGCTTTCGGAAGTGCGGTTGGTGCGGTGCCGGCCGCACCGAACCACCGGAGCTGGTGCGGTCGGAAGGCGCTGCCTCCGCACCGCACCAGACCCGTCTTGATCAAGGTGCGCTGGTCCTGGTGCAGCCGGCTCGTATTGGTCGCGGCGCCCATCCGCCTCCGGTACTCCGTAGCCCGGCCCAGAGGCGCGCTGGCTGCAGAGCGTGATCCGAAGGGAGAGATCTCCCCTGCAGAACCTCCTCGCGGTTCGGGGAAGGAGGACCCGCAGCCGCTGTGAAGGCGCGCCGCTCGTGGCGCGGGAGCGAGACCAGGACAGAGCTGGTCCAGGGGAAACGCACTCGGCGCTGAGCTGGACAAGGGGGCGTTAGAGACCGGACAAGGGGGTGCGCTGCTTGGCTTGAGGCCGTGCCGTAGGCCGGACAAGGGGGTGGCCTGTCTGGCTCGACCCCGGACAAGGGGGGAAGCATCACCGTGGCCGCCCGGACAAGGGGGTCCGCCCGGGAGCGGACAAGGGGGTAGCCGGAAGCGCGATTCCGCGGACAAGGGGGCTGGGCTGATCACGTTCCGCAACCACGGAACCGGGGCGAGCCATCCGACCGGCCACCGCACCCAGCCGCTGAAATGGGCCGGCCGCACCGCCGCAGTGGGCGCACCTGCGGCGCGGGTGCCCTGAGGTGCGGGAGCTCGCGCACCGCACCGATCGCCACCGCACCCGCACCCGCACCCGCATCACCGCACCCAGACCACCGCACCGCACCGCACCACCGCACTGCCCGTGCGGTGCGATGGGTGGTGCGGGTGCGCACCCAGTCGGTCCGCTCGGCGTCCTCCGCACCACCGCACCTTCAAGACTCTGGTGCGGTGGTGCGGTTCGTCAGCTGGCCGCGCACGAATCGCTTCTCGGACGCACGCTCCTCCCGGGGCTGACCGCACCGCGCCCCGCGGCTGGTGCCGTGACCCTGGCATGGCCGGACCCGGGTCGCGCCGAGCGGGCCGTCACGCGACCTCCGCGGCAACCTCCAGAACGCGGTGCCGCGCGCAGACGCTCCGGGTAGGCAGCGCCTCGCGATCGCAGACCGAATCATCCCCACCGGTGCACCTCGCTCGGCCGGTCGTTCGGGCGGGGACACCGAGCGCCGCTGCCTCCGCTCGTTCCGACACCTCCGAACGGCAGAGCGCGCAGCGTCCGTCGTCCAGGGCCCGGTCGGTCAGAAACATCCGCGCACCGCACTCGGAACACGCCCCGCGCGGCGGTCCCAGCGGTTCGGGGCTGGCGGCCCTGGCCGCCGGGAGCCGGATGGCCTCGTCCAGGGCGCAGTCGGTGCAGGTTCCGAACGGACCGGGGCGGGTGCCGTGCTCGGGGCACAGCCCCTCCTGGAGGCGCTGAGCTCGCTGGCGGGCGGCGAACCGGTCGGCGACGACTTCCGCGCACACCTCGCAACGCTGCCCGGTCGACCACATCACCCCGGCCTCGCAGTCCTGGTGGCCGCACCCCCACCGCGGCAGGGCCACGCCGAGCAGCCACCGACCGGGATCCCGGATTTCGGAGGTCATCGTCTGGGCGAACCGTGCCGTGAGGCGGTGGCGGAGGCGTTCCGCGGCCATGCCCTCACGCAGCTGGCGGCCCACTTCCCTCGCGATCTTCCGCTCGACGAAAGCGTTGCTGACCTGCTTCAGCAGCCAGTGCACCGGCTCCAGCACGGCGTAGATCTCCGGGCTCATGGTCAGATCCGGTCCGGTGTACGGCGACTCGGACGTCGGCGCTCGCTCGCCTTGCCGCTTCGGGATGGAGGGCTGGCTGCTGGCACCCGCGCGGAGCGCGAGACGAGCCGACGGCTGGTTGTGCTGCGTAGCGCCCGACGGGTTTTCCACAGGCCGAGAGCCCTTTACTACCTCAACCTCGCCTACGGCGGATGAGTCAAGTGCGCCCGCGTCCTCGGGTCGGTCAGTCATAGGTGATTCCTCATTCGCGAGGGATCCCTCACCAGGCTGCGGACCCGATCCCTCACCAGACGGAGAACTACCCGACTCGCCGGCCGGGTCCTCCACCGGTCCCTGACGCTCCTGGCCGTCGCCTTCCGGGGTCTGGGGAACGTAGGCGGAGTCGGGTTCTGCGTCCTGAGCAGCGGACGCGGCGATGTCGTGCGCGATGAACTGGTGACGCCCGTGGGCTCCCGCCCTGCGCACCACGGTCAGCCATCGCGACGCTTCGAGCTCGTCCACCACCTCACCGGCCGCCGTGGCGGTCAGCGTCTGCCCAGCCTTCTTGCCGGAGTGGTGGAACAGGGAGCCAGCCAGCTCCCCCTCGGTCAGCGCGATCGCCACCGCCTGCGCGTAGGCGATGACGGCGTACGCCCTCAGCTGGCGGGGCTTGAGGTCCTCCGCGGCCGCCACCGGCACCCACACGAACGCCTCCGACCGCGACACCGGCCTGGTCCGACGCAGCGCCGAAGTTCCCCGCCCGCCACGCAGCGTGCGCCGCTGCGAGACCAGTTCCACCACGCCGTCCGGCCCAGTGCGTGACAGCTGGGCAAGTCCCCTCTCCACCGAGGCCTTCGAGACGCCCAGGTAGGAGGCGATCGTCGCCGACTTCGCCTGGCACCCTTCCTCGCGCATCCCGAGCGCCTTCACCTTCACGTACACGGCCAGGGCGATGTCCGCGTAGAACGGCGAGGTGACCAGCCGCATCGGCACCTTCACCCGCTGCCGACGTATCGGTGCACCGGGGACCGGGCAGGCGTCCAGCCCCGCGGTCACCGCTGCCGCCGCAGGGCATGGCTGCAGGGCGCCGCGGGCTTCATCGGCCGGCGGCGCGGCCTTCGACTCCCTCGCAGGAGCCGCTTGCTCGGGCGAGGAAGGAGCTGGACTAGAAATCAGAGTGGTGGTGGGCACACTTCTCCTGGCACAACGGCCATGGGGCGTTGCGCTCGGTGTCGCAGCCACGCCGGTCACGGGCGGGCTGTTTTGTTGTCGATGCGGGCGCGGTCCTCGGCCGGTCAGAGGTTGGTGTCGGCCATAGAGGTGTGCGGAGCCGGTTCGGTGTGACGAGAGAAGGGCAGAAGATTTCGGGCCCCCTTGTCCGCAGCCGATCCGCCGTCCGCCTCTGCGGCCTCCCGGACCAGGGCGGGACCCGGGCTGACCTGCAGGACAAGGGGGTGGCGAGCAACGCCTGGACCCCCCTTGTCCGCAGGGCGGAGCGAGAGGGTCAGCCGACTGCGGGAAGAGCCCTGACTCGAGGGCCCGGCCCCGGGGACCCGGCACCTGGACAAGGGGTGGTGCCCCGGGCAATGAGCGCTGCGGGACGGCGCCTCCGCGCGATCCACAGCCTCTCGGCGGGCTCGCGGGAGGTGACGCAGCGCGTGTGCGTGATCACGGACACGCTGGCGAGGGCAGGGACGGGCCGCTGCGACGGGTGCCTGAGCTGACAAAGGGCATGGCGGTACTGCAAGATGTACTCCGTCCTCTCCGGGCCTGGCCCGGGGTACGACAAAGCCCCGCTTGGGGCTGCTGCTGGTGAGGCAGTGATCACCAGACCGTGAGGTCTGGACCTCGCTCAGGGGAGCGGCTAACTCCCACTGGGCGGTGAAGACCGGATCGAGGAGCGGCTAACTCCGAGTCCGGTGGAGAAGGGCGAGGAGCGGCCTGGCAAAGGCGCCCGCCCGGTTGGCTACGACATCCCGCCCCCCTCGACAGGGGTGGTGCGCCCGTCGCGCGAGCCGCACAGCAGAGCAGCCCACCGCGACGGCGTCGGAGACGCCGGTCGATCAGCGGGCTGACTGAGTGCTTGCGCGTGGGTGCGGGTACGCTTCACCACGAGACACCGCCTTATCGGTTCTCGGTTCGATAAGCCCCCGCGACTTGCTCAAGGTCGCGGGGGCATCGTGCATTTCGGGGCCGACTGTAGATCGTCTGGAAGCAGCCTATCCCCATACGTCTCGCATACGGGTAGCCGATTCATGGTCGACGCGGATGGTGCGCGCCTACCAAATACCGTCACGGGCCGGTGACTTCCGAGACAGAGCCGGATGATTGCGACAGGAAAACGCGATCAGCGCGAACCGTCATCAACTCGCAGAAGACGGGCTCGCTGTCGTGGAATCCCGTCCGCTGGATGACGTGGACCGGCGAAGACCCGGACTTCAGCAGCTGAGCCTCGTTGGTGGTGGCCGCCCGGGTGGACCAGCGGCTGCGTAGGCCAGTCACGGCCAGGTCGTGCTCAGCCAGCGACTGTAGTTCGTCGACATGGACCGGTTCCGAGAGCCGGCGGACGATATCGGCCACGGACCGCGGGACGTGGAACTCTCGAAGGGCCCACGGCACACCCGCGTGCCGGTGCACCGTGCTGCGTACCACCACCGTCATCTCCTCCGGGCCCTGTAGGAGGCCGGCGACATCCGCAGGGGCATGCCGCACCTCTGTGCGCAGTTCCTTGCCGGCGCCGAGTTGCTGCTCGCCGGCGGGAAGGACCTGACCGTCCTGAGTCCAGGTCACCTCGAAGGCCGTGGGCGCGCCCATGACTTGGTAACCGCGCTTGGGCAGCGACTGGACCAGGCCCTCCTCAACGAGAGGGGCGAGGCCAGCCAAGACCGTGTTCCGGGCCACGCCGAACCGGGCAGCGAGCACCCGGCCGGACGGTAGGAAGCTCCCTGGGGCGAACTTGCCGGCCACGATGTCGAGGCGCAGTTCGTCAGTGATCTTGTCCTGCTGGTACGGGTTCGGCATGAGGCACATCTTGCCGCACCAACGTGGGCGGTTCCGGGCCCTGGTCCGCCTCATCGGGCATCCCCCTTGACGTGAGCGATCTTCAGGTGCACCATCATCACATATCTGGCTCATCTGGACTAAGCCAGATGAGCCAGATATGTGAATACGAGTGATGGAGACCGTCATGAACACCCGACCCCCAATCGCCGCCGCCGTAGCCCTCGTCGCAGCCCTCGCCCTCGGCACCACCGGCTCCGCCCTCAACGGAGGCAAGGCCGACCAGCCCTTCATGGACGCGCCGAAGGGCCAGATCAACAAGCAGCCGATGGACGTCGTCGTGATGAGCGACGGCTTCTCGAACCTCGGCACGAAGTGCGACGGCCCGAACCGCGTGTACGTGATCTTCCACGGCAACGACAAGTACGGCTCGGTCACTGTCGTCCCGAACGATCCGCGCTGTACCACCCGCTGACCCGCCTCGACCGCGCCGAGGCGCGGTACCCGCGGGACGGAGCGGCCGCCAAGGCCGCCGAATCCGCCCCGCCTTCGCGCGTCTTCACGAAAGCGGCCTCCGGGGCTGGACCCCCGGAGGCCGTGTGGAGCGCGCCGCCCACCACCTCGCAGGAGACGACGACCCATGAACAGCATGATGGCAGGACCCCCGGCCCCCGCCGACGCTCGATCCGCCCCCGAAGGCACCGACGAGGCGGGGATCGCGCTCTATCTCGCCCAGGCCGCCCCCATCGCAACCCTCGCGGCCGACGGCTACCTCGCAGGCCGCGACGGAAACCTGATCGCCCGACAGCTGCGCCGGCCCCAGCTGAACCAGGCCCTCGGGCACTCCGTCTGCCACGCCGTGGCGCCGGCCCCCGACAACTTCTACCAGCGCGACGAAGAGCCCGACGGCGACTGGCGGCGCCGCAGGGCGCCAACCATCCGTGACCACTGCGCGGTCTGCCCCGTCCGGGCCGTCTGCGCCGAGCGTGCCCTGAGGGACGACGACCCGTACGGCGTCCGCGGCGGCCTGACCCAGCAGAAGCTCGCACTGCGCCTGAAGGCCGAGCACCAGCGCCTGACCGCCGCCCGCACCGAGGACACCCGCGCCGCCCGCGACCAGACCAAGCGGATCAAGGCCGCGGCCGAGGTCCAGGACATCGCCCAGCAGTACGTCGGATCCTCGGTCCCCGCCGGCAAGCGAGCCGCGAACACGGCGGCGACCCTCGCAGCCGTGCAGCGCCGAGACATCCTTCGTCGGGCCCACCGGGCCGACGCCGGCTGGACGGATGCGGCATGACCCCGCCCCTGATGATTCCCTCCGTGATCGCGACGGCCGCCGGCGCCTCCGCACCCCAGGGACCGGATGCCGGCCAGCACAGTCGAGGTGGCCGATGATCCGCTTGATCAGGCCGACCACCCTCTCCCGCCTCCTGAGGGCGGCGGCAACCGCACGCCACGAGGCCCGAACCGCCCACCGTGAACTGGCCGAACTGCACGGCCGCTACCGCGCCCTGGTCAGCCACCTCGCCCGGCGCGAGCCCGCACTCCTCCTGCCCGTCCCGGTTCCCGCGGCCACCGCGAACGACGACCACGTCGGCCCGCTGCCTGTCCTGCTGCTCATGCTGTGGCACCAGGCCGCCGCCGAGCGCGAGGCGTTCCGCGGCTGGGTCACCGAGGAGCCGCCCCTCGTCGCCGCCGCGGAACTCCTGGCACGAGCCGCCGAGGCCGCAAGCGCAGCCGCGCGGAAGGACAGCACGTGACCACCGACCTGCTCCCGGGCACGAAGCTCCCCGTGACCGAGCTCCTCACCTCATGGCAGTCGTCGCCGGCACCATCGTCCTCACCCTCGGCCCGACCCTCGCCCTGCGCCGTCGACGGACCGTCATGGCCGCCCTCAGCGCGGAGGAACGCTCGACCGCAGCCGCGCTGCGCGGCCGCCGAATCGAAGACCGCCTGACCATGGTCATCGCGGCCGCCGCCGCAGCGCTCTCGACGACCGGCCTCCGACGCGTGGGGCGTCACCAGATGGGCCTGAGCGATCCGTTCGACCTCCTGCCCTTCATCGCCCTCGACATCGCCGCCATGGTCTGCGGCCGCCGCGCCCGCCGCCGCGCCCGCGAAGGCGAAGGACCAGGCCTTTCCGGAGTCCTCTTCTGGGTACTGGCCGGCACCAGCTCCCTCTTCTCCGCCGCCGAAGCAGCCTCCCCGCTCGGCGCCCTCGTCCGCGCAGTGTGGCCGGTCCTGGCCGCGGTCCTGTGGGAGCTCGGCTCCCTCGAAGAACGCCGCGCAGCCCGCAGCCACCGGGCCCGCCCAGACTGCCGCCTGGCGCTGATCCGACTCTTCCACCCCGTCGAGGCCGTCCGCGTCGCGCTGCTCCTCGCCGCCCGCCATGACCTCACCCAGGAAGAAGCCACCACCGAGGTCCGCGTCTCCCGTGCCGCCTTCCGCTGGTACCGGCTCCGCCGCGCCCAGAAGGCGGTCCGCAAAGCCGGCCGCCCGACCCGCTGGGCGTTCCGGTACCTGGAAACGCGAGCCGACACCCGCGCCCAGAACGCCAGCGAGCGCGCCCGGTGCGCCGACCCGGCCATTCTGGAACAGGTCGTCAGCCGACTACAGGGGCGCGTCCGGCAGGCGGAATGGGCCGGTATGAATCTCAGCTCCGCGGCAGCGTTCGAGGCCATGCGCGGCACGCTGATCGGTATCCAGCAGCCGTTCCGGCCCATACCGGTGCCACCCATACCGCCGCGTCCACCGACCCGATCACCACCGAAGAACCCCAGGTGGATGACGGTATGGACGCCCTGGACAGCACCGACGTCCTCACGGACGAGGAGGTGCAGGAACGCTTCGCCCAGCTCGTCCCACGCCGCCCCGACGGCAAGCTCGCCTGGGGCATCAACAAGTGCGCCCGCGTGATCGGCATCGGCACGCCTCGGGCCAGCAAGTTCCTCACCACCCAGGACACGTGGCTCCCCGCAGCTGTGGCCCGGTATGGCAGCACGACCGCGGCAGCCCGCACCGAGGCCCCGCAGACCGAGGCACCGCGCCTGGACGACCACATCGAGCAGGCCCTCGCCCTCGCCAACCCGGACCCCGAACCGGGCAGCCACCGCGAACCGGCGCCCGCATCACCCACAGCGCAAACCCTCGACGACGAACTCCTGCGCGCCGGCCTGACCGGGGATTACCAGCTACTCCCCGGCAGCCAGCTCCTCGTCCCTGCGGGCGCCGACCGACGCTGACCCACCCTCCCCGCTCGACGGATGCCGGCCCGGCCGCCCGCGAGCTCCCGAACCCCTGTGAGGACCCCGCCATGACCCGCACGGCCACCGCATCCGCCCTGTCCTTCGACGACCACGTCGCCGAGGCGCTCGCCCTCGTCGCCGACCGGCGCTCCCCGCGCACCGTGGACCGGCCCCAGAGCACCAGCGCCCGCGGCCTCGCCCGCGTCATCCCGCTGCCGCCCCGAACGGCCGCCGACACCGGGACACGCCGATGAAGATCTCGACCAGGCTTCACCGAACCGACCCGGCCGCCGCGTCCCCCACACCAGACCCGCCCAGCGGCAACTCGGTGGCGATCGGCGGAGACGAACTCCGGGCCCGCACGTACGTCAAAGCCGCCCTCGGGGAAACCGACACACACCCCCCGGCCTGGTGGAGCACCCACTCCGCCCAGGAGAGCGAACCCGCAACTGCCGCCCACCAGGTCGAAGTCCACCATCACCACTACTACGCGGAGACACAGTCCCCGGCGCCCGCCCGGGACCGGCTGATCAGTCTCGCCTGGGTCGTCGCGGATAAGCCCCGCCTGGCCGCGGTGGCCGCAGGGGCGCTGCCTCAACCCGCCTTCTACGCCCTGGCCCAAGACGCCGGCACGCTCGCACCGGTCGGTATGGCGTTCATGGCAGGCATGGTCACCGGCTACTGGCGTATGAGCCACCCCAACGTGGTCACCCGCTGGCTGTTCGTCCTGAACATCTCCGCCGCCGTGTTCTACGCGCCCACCTTCCTTCCTATCGTCGCCGCCCTGACCGGAGTTTCCTGATGTTCGCCTCCGCCACGTACGTCACCATCGGCGGTCTCACCGTGGCTCTGTCCATCGTCGTCTGGCGAGCCGGTCCGCTTCTTCCGCCATGACCACCGCAGCTGGAAGGCACTCATCACCTTCGGCCTCGGCCTGGCCCTGGGCATGCTGTCCGTGCTCTGCACCGGCGGAGCCCTGGGGTACTTCTTCGGCTTCGCCGCCCACGTCATGAACATGGGCGGCGACAAGGTCCTGTACGGCGCGACCGGATCGGACACCCCCGCCATCCACGCGGGGCCCACCCCGGAGTGATCACCCCACCCGGCGCCATGGTCCTGGTCCTCCTGTGCGTAGGCCTGGCCACCGCCTGGAAATCGATCACCAAGTCGGTCTCCCTCGACTTCGGCCTGGGTGCCGCCTCCGGCAGCAGCCTCGGCCTGTCCGCAGGAGGCGCCGGCCTGGCCGCCGCCACGCTCGTCCCACTCGTCAACGGCATCGGCAGCCAGGTCACCGGCCCGTTCAACTGATCCAGGCCGCGGTTGTCCGGCGTCCGCCCGCTCGGCAACCGCAGTCCCCGCCAGGAGTCACCGCATGTCCGCCACCCCTGCACCCTTCGACGAGCACGACGAGGAAGCCGTCGCCGTCGAACCCATCGACGACCCCAACGAGGAACACCCACCGCGCAACCCCACCCGAGCCGCCGTCCTCACCAGGCACGCACACAAGGTCGCCGCACGCGAACGAGCCGTACTCGCCGCCGGAACCCGCCACACCGCACGGCAGATGATCCGCTGGTGGAACGCCCAGGACCTCTCTACCGAGTACCTGGCCGCCTTCCACCTCAACCACCAGCACACCCAGTAGAAGAGCCACCGCACCGCCGACCTGCAGGAGATCAACGGCCAGCTCAAGCACTGGAAGAACGCCAACGAGCACCAGGCCCACCGCCAGCGGACCCTCTACACCCGCGAGGCAAACGCCGTCCGCGCCGCAACGTTCACCCCCCGCCAGCCCACCGGCGCCGATCTCGCAGCCACCCGCACCGCACGGGCACGCAACCGACGCCTTGGCACCACCGTGCTACTCAGCATCTCCGTCGCCCTCGCCACACAGAACCCGACCCCCGCCGCCTACACCAGCGCCGCCGCGCTCCTCGCAACAGCCACCGCCTGGACCCAGGGCCGCCGGCCCACCCTGCTGAACCCCGCCCCACCCCGCCTCGACTTCACCCTCCCCGAACCGCCACTCGGCGCCGCCGGACCGGTCCAGACCGCAGACCCGTACCCGATCGCCCGCGCCACCACCGCCGACGAAGCAGCAGAGTGCATCCTGCGCGCCCTGCGAGCCGAGAACATCCCTGCCGCCGAGATCACCGACGTCGAACGCAAGCCCTGGGGCTGGCAGTTACCGTCCGTGTCTCCAAGGGCACCCCGCCGCGATCATCGACAAAGCCCAGACCTCGAAACACTCTTCGACCCCGGCAAGGGCGACGTCATCGTCCAGCCCCTGAAGAACCGCACCGCCTGCGCGACCCTCCTGCTGCGCCAGGGCGACATGTTCGCCGACCTGCCGGACGCCCCGCACCTCGCCCCCAAGTCGATCAGCATCACCGACTCCGCCGTCTACGGCGGCTCCGCCAACGGACAGCCCCTCGCCTTCCCGCTCGCCGGCCTGATGGGCGAAGTCATCGCACGCTCCGGCGGCGGCAAGTCCACCCTGCTGCGCGCCCTCGTCGACGTCACCACGGCCTGCCGCGACGCGGTCACGCTCTTCCTCGACCCCAGCGGCGACGGCCCCGGCCCGTACGAAGACGCGATCCGGCTCACCAGCCTCGACCCCGCGACCATCGAACGCACCCTGTTGTGGCTGCACTGCCTCGCCGCCGGCCGCGCCCGCATCCGCCGCAGCCTCGGTATGGGAGACGCCTGGCAACCATCCGCCAAGTACCCCGCCATCCTGGTATTCATCGACGAATTCCCCAAGTTCACCGAGCTTTCCAAGGTCCTGGTGGCGTCCCTTCTGCTCATCGGCCGTCAAGAGGGCGTGTGGATCGTCTTCGCCGCGCAGGGCGCCACCACCGCCTTCCTCGGCTCGAACCTCGCCCAGCAGCCGGCCCTGAAGATCCTCGGCCCGTGCCGCGACGTCGACGTCAAGGCCGCCCTCGGCGGCGGCATGATGGACGAGGCTGGCTACCCCACCGCCTCAACGGCAAGTCCGGCGACGACCTGCGCCAGTGCGCACAGGTCTACATCGAAGGCGCCCCCGGCATCCCGGACGAGCAATGATCCACAAGATCCACCACATCACCCTCGACGAGGGAAAACGCCGAGCCGTCGAGCGTGCCGCGGCCGGCCTGGTCGAGATCGACGAGACCAGCCTCGCCGCCGCGCAGGGTGCGCCGCTACCGGAGTTCGCCGTCAGCAACGACCAGACCGCCGAGCCGCCATCGTGGGGCGAACTCCTCCGCCTGAGCGGGGCAGCCGGCGCCCCCGAAGCGACGCTTCCCGCCATCGCGCAACACCTACTCGACGCCTTCGCCGTCCACGGCGACCCGCCCATCCTCACCGTCGGGCAGATCCTCGAGCACCTGCGACGGCCACCGCCCGTGGCCTCACACCGCTTTCGCGGGACGGACGGAGAGCGAGTCGCGCCAATCTGCGATCCAGCCAGGGGGCGGACCGGCTTCCAATCGAGCCCTCGGGCCTACCTCGCCGGGCAGACGCCTGTACGGGGGAAGCCAGGAGTACCGACTTCCCTCCGGAGACCCCATCCGATCCCGGCTCCGCGCTCAAGGCTGCGCCCGGCGACACCGGCCGCGTTTGACAGGACCGTCCGCAACTCGTTGGCACTTCGTCTTCTGAACCTCACTCCGTCCCGGAACCACCGCGGGGACGAACCGCATACAGATCCCGGCGCGCCCGCCACCTGCGAGGACACCTTGGACACCTCGTGCAGGGAGTCCTCACAGATCGAGTCTCCGACCAACCCCGTTCGGAGGGAGATATCTCCTCCCCGACTTCCCGCCGTGCTCCGACAGAGAGAGATCTCCCCTCCGCGCCGGCCCAGCCAGCCGATGACGGCACCGTCGGAATGTGGCCGTGGGGGGGAGAGAGAGATCTCCCCCATCGCCCTGGTGGCGGGGAGGAGATCTCTCCTCCCCGCCACCAGGGCCACTACGGCCGATCGGGGCCGGCGGGAGGAGAGATCTCCCTTGCGAGCCCAGGAGCTGTAGACGCTTGGGTAGCGCGACCAATCGAGTCCCCTTTGGAGTCCCCTTTGGAGTCCTCCTTGGGCTCCCCTTTCGGATCCCGTTTCGAGTCCCGTTTCGAGTCCCATTCCATTCGAACCGATCGCCGGCAAATCAGCAGGTCACAGGCGCAGACAAGGGGTTGGCGGCACGCCGACTACTTCCCTACGGGCCTATGGCAGAGCTGGATGGACGTGCGAAGAGACATCAACTGGAGGGGGAGAGGAAGCGGAGCCGGCGCGCAGCGAGACGTGGGTGAGCAACCGAGACGGGCGCGGGAACGGGAGGACGGACGACGGACGTAGGAGGAGAGGGGTGGAGCGGTACGGACGACAGACAGAGGAGGAGCAGAGGTGGAACCGAGGGAGGGAGTAGGCGAGGGAGGGGCAGGAAGACGAGTGGCGCGGAGCGGAGCGGCGGGTTGGCCAGATGAGACGACGGGGAAACGGGACAGCAGGAGGACGAGGCAGGCGGGATAGGCGCGTTCCGCGAGGCGGGGCGGGAGCTGGGCGGGGTGAGCGCAGGGTGAAAGCGCAGAGAGCCCCGCTCACGTGGTGAGCGGGGCGGGGGCCGGGTGCTGGGCAGGGTTGGGGCGGGCGCTACGCGGCGCGCTGCTCGGCGTCGGCCAGGAGGGACCGGCCTACGTCTCCTGCAGCCTCTGCGGGGCTCTGCCCTGCGCCAAGAGCCAGGAGGTAGCGGGTGGTAGTAACCGCGACCGCCTCGGGCGTGCTGAGCACCTTGTGGACCACGGGCGCTCGAACGCCCCATTTCTGGGCGATCAGCGTACTGGCGACGGCAGTGATGAACACGACGGCATCCGCCACGCCGTTGGGTGCGTTCGGGGTGAGCGAGTCGCTCATGGTCCTACTCCTTCCTGGCTGGGGGTTGGGCCGGGCGGCCCGGGGGCGCGCCCCGTCGGGCGCACCCCCGGGCGACAGGTCACGCCTTGGTCAGTGTGGCCAGCTCGGCGGACAGGTCCGCGCGCTTGAGGTTCAGCGCGGTGATCGCGCCGGTGAGCTGCGCGGCGGGATCCATGCCCGGCGTGACGTCCGGGCTGGTCATGCCGTTCTCGGGAAGCTCGTCGCGCTCCTTGGTCAGATCCGCGATCCGCTCGCCGATCGACAGGATGGCGAACTTGAGCCTGTCGATCTTGTCGGACTTGGACTTGGCGTGCTGCTCGGTCCAGGGGGTCTCCGACTTGATGAACGCCGCGTACTTCGCGGTCAGCTCGGTGAGATCGTCGCGGTTCATCCACTGGACAACCAGGGCCGTTACCAGGTCGGCGGTGCGCAGCGCCGTCCGGCCGGAAACCTCGACCGCGCTGACGCCGGTGGCGTACTGAGCACCGGCCAGGTCCCGAAGCCAGAAGGCTCGGCGACGCATCGGTGATGTCCAGGGGGTTCACCATCTTGTGCCCGACGACAAACGGGGCGTTGGCACTCCCCAGCACCGGAACGTCCGTGCGCTGGTGACGGTCTTCGGCCGAGCCAGCGCCGAACTGGAAGTTCACCAGGCCGAGAACCGTCGGCTCGGCGTGGTAGTCGGGGTGGACCACGAACGACCCGACCGGGACGACACCCTCCTGGGTGATCCGCTTGACCGCGTAGGTCACTTCGCCGTTCTCGCCGATGCTGGCCTCGGCCGAGTAGGTGGCGCCGGTGGCGGTGGTGAAGGTCTGAGTGGTCATGCTGTCCTCCTGTGGACGGGTGTTGCGTGGGCCGGGACTGCCGTTCCCGGCCCCTTGTGATTACTACGTTACATGGATTCATAGAATTAAGCAACAGGCGGGGTGTGAGTGCAACGCGGACCATTGCTTCCCGCAGCGCCTCGTGCCCGACGGTCGGGGCCTTGACTGCGAAGACGCATGTGGGGCGAACGTTCCGCTGGCGATGGGGCGAAGGTCTTGGACCTTGGCACCGTCGACGAAGTCGCCGTTCTCGGTGTGCCAGCGAACGTCCACCCAGCATGTGTCGAAGGGTTCGTCGTCCATGTCGGGCACGCTCGGGCCGGTGGCGGTCCCGGGGATGGCCTCCTTTTCGGTGACATCAACCACCCGACGCCCTTTCAGGGCCTTGGTGGCCAGGAGTTCGATGTGCTCGGTTGGCTCTGCCTTGAAGGTGCCGACTTGCTGTGACGTGCCGCCGACCTCTTGGAAGGCGTCGAAGACTGCGTGACCTGCCGGATCGATCCGAATGGAGTAGGAGAACGGCAGAGTGGCGACGGTGGTTGGAAACACGCTGGGTTCGGACATGATCGCTTCCAGGGAATAGGGGGCGGCGGTCTCCGGCCTGAGTGGCTGGGCCGGCTTCTTCCGGAATGCGCCAGCTCTCGGCTGACTGATTCCTGCGGCGGCGTTTCTGCCGACCCCGCGAGCACCACAATGCACAGATTCGTAGAGTTACGCTACACCATTCGGGCGGGGAAGTCGGGTGGGTGTTCTCGCGTTGTTGTCTGGTGTGGTTCTCGTTTCAGTGTCCTGGTGGGTGGATGCGGCTGAGTGGCTGATTGGCGTTGTCTTGCAGGGTGTTCGGGGTGGTGGGGGAGGGCGTTGGGGCTGGACAGTGAGATGAGGGTGGGTGGTCAGTGGTTGAGAATCGGCTGGTCAACAGGCTGAACGCTCCAATGGAGTAGTCTCTCCCTTCTCGATCATTTTTGGTGGGCCGCGGATGCCCGTTGTGGTGGGAGAGCGTGTTGGTGGGGGCTGTGGCGGATGCTGAGGTGTTGCGGCCGGTCGCAGTGCGCAGGCTGCTGGCACTCGCCGAGCGGGGGAGTTGACGGCCGGTCATCGGCGGATGGTTGCTGACACGCTGGGGGTGTCGGAGCGGCCGGTGCGCCGGTGGCTGGCGGTGGCGCGCGTGGACGGCCGTCTGGAGCGAGCTGAGCGCTGCCGGTTCACTCTCACGCCGCAGCTGGCTCGTCGGCTTGCGTTTCATCGGGGGAGCGTGGCCGGGTTGCACCGGGAGTTGGTGGCAGAGGCGGAGGCGGCCGGTGGTGGGGCGGTGCCGTCGCTGGCGACGTTGTACCGGGCGGCTGCGCGGGATGTGTCGCCGGGGCTGCGGGCGGGGATGCGCGGTGGCGAGGCCGCCCGCCGAGATCATGACGTGTTTCTTCAGCGCCCTGCCGGTCACCGTAATGAGGTGTGGGAGGCAGACCACGTTCAGGTGAAGGGCGAGGTGGATATCGACGGGTCGCCGGGGCGTCCGTGGGTGACCTGGTTCATCGACTGTGCGACGCGGGTGATCTGCGGGTTCGCTGTGACCGCGCAGGTCCCATCGAGGGAGTCGGTGCTGGTGGCGCTGCGGGATGCGATCTCGCGTGAGGGGGAGCACGGCCCGTTCGGCGGTCTGCCGGGGGCGGTGAGGGTGGACCGCGGCAAGGACTTCCTGTCCCGGACAGTGGGTGAGGCGTTGGGTGCGTTCGCGGTGCCGGTGGTGGACCTGCCCGGCTACAGCCCGCATCTGAAGGGCACCGTGGAAGCGCCGAACACGGCGGCGAAGCAGATGTTCTTCGCCTCTCTGCCTGGTTACACCGCCGCTCCCCGCCTGAAGGGCGGCAGGAAACCGACCGCCGAGCAGCAGCTTTTGCCGCTTGAGGCGCTCATCGAGCTGCTGGGGCAGTGGGTGGCCTGGTGGAACACCGAGCACGAGCCCCGCTCGCTTGCCGGCCGTACACCCGCGGCCGCGTGGGAAGCAGATCTGACCCCCATCGAGGACGCGGAGCCGGGCGCGCTGCACATGTTCACCCTCGAGGACGGCGGCCGGGTGCGGACCTTGGGTAACAAGGGAGTGCGCTGGCGCAGCCGGCACTACGTCAACGCGTGGATGACCGGGCAGGCTGGGCGGAAGGTGCGGCTGCGTTACATGCCGCACCACGAGCACGAGATCGAGGTCTACGACGCCGTGAGCGGGCGGCACTTGGGGTCGGCGTACCTGTCGAACCGGGCGAGGCCTGAGCAGATCCGCGAGATGAAGCGGGCCCGCGCCAGGGAGGCTGACCGGCTCAAGCGGCTTCTGGCCGCGGCCGAGAAGGACCGCGCCACCCGCTATGCCGCCGCTACCCGCGGCACACCTGCCGAGGTGCTCGGCACGGTCACCGAACTGGAGGCCGAGGCGCATCTGCGCGCGGTTGCCGCCGCGGACCTGACCGAGGTGGCACTGCCCGGCTATCTGCCGCTGCCCGCCAAGCTGCCCGCGTCCTGGACCGCACCGGACACGGCCCGGCCGGCTGCTCCCTGCCCCGAAGACGACGACGAAAGCACGCTTGCGCCGCGATGAACGCCATACCCGCCGCACACCCTTCTGAACGTCCGCGACGCGGCCCGCTTCCGCCGCCGCGCGCCGACCACTACCTGTCGCTGCCCGACGCGCACGTGATGGGCACAGTGGCGCTGAAGGAGACGCTGGCCAATCTCGGGGAGGTGATCGCCGCCCGAGGGATGATGTGCGTCTACGGGGCGGCGGGGCTGGGCAAGACGATGTCGGTCAACGCCTCGCTGCGGGAGCTGGCCCCGGGGGCGACGCGCCGGATCGAGTTCCGCGGGCGGCCCACCGTGCTGGATATCCGCCACAACCTGTTCAACGTGCTCGACCTGCCGGGTAGGCCGCCCAGGCAGCCGACCGCGTTCGACACCCTGCTGAAAGACGTGCTGGCCGATCAGTTCCGGGTCCTGGTCTGCGACGAGGCGCAGTGGCTGCGGGAGGAGTCCTTCGAGTATTTCCGGCACCTGTTCGACGACCTCTACACCGACATCGCGGTGGTCTTCGTCGGCGGCGGCAACACCTACGAGGTCCTGGCCGCCAAGGACCCGATGACCTTCTGTACTGCGACGACGTGGCCGCCCACGGCGTCTTCCGCACCTGGGCCAAGATCACCTACCACCTGGGGCGCGCCCTTCAGGCCACCCTCGGTCTTGAGGTCAACCGGGACCTGCTGCGCTGGGTCTTCAGCAAACTCGGCCGCCGCACCCGGCCATGAGCACTCCCGGACCCGCCCGCCGCATCTGCCCGCCGCGCCCTGGCGCCGACGATAAAGACGCCCACGACCCGTGAACGATATATCCTCTGACGTCACTGTCCTGCTCGACCCCGGTGACGACGCCGCTGTCACTCGCGCGGCGCTCGCCGGGCACGCCCCGACGGCCGGCTGCGTCACCGTCCACCCCACCCCGGGCACCACCAGCGACCGCTACTTCGCCCACGACCTCCTGGCGGCGCTGGGCAAACCCGCACGCCTCCCGGGCTTCCCAGACGCGCGCGCTCCGGTGTGGGAGGCCGCCACCGCCTGGCTGGCGGCGCTCCCCGTAAGGCGCCTGACGGTCCTGCGTGCTCACCTGCTCACTCGTACCCGCCTGCAACGCCTGCTCGACCTGCGGGCGTTCACCAGAGCGCACCTGGTCCTGGTGTGCCACCGCTCCCGTCCGACCGCTGCCCTGCGTGACGCTCTTACCGGCGTGCCCCACAGGCTCGTCGAGGCATCGTCTGCCGGCGGCCTCCTCGCCGGGGCGGCCGTGCCTGGCCCGGGCCAGCCTGCCGCGCCGCAGCGGGCTGCCGGCCGCTGGATCACCATGCCGGCGCTGGAGCGGCTGGCGGACTGGGACGGGGAGGGCCACTGCATCGGATGCGTTCCACCGCCGATCAGGTGGCGTTACCGGACCCGGCCGCGACCACGCTCGTCTGAGACCGGCGCGGAGATCGCCCGCCGCATCCACGGCGTCACCGCGCATCCCCGTCTGGCCGCCGTGCTGGCCGCAGCCGTCTTCACCGGCGCCGCCGGGCAGCAGCTGGGCACCGCGCGCCTGGCGGACTGGCGCGAGGACGACTCCACCCTGGCCCTGCACGACCCCCTCGGGCAGATCGACGGCTGCGCTACCCACCCCGTGCCCGCCTGGGCGACCGTCTTCCTGCGCCGCAGCCCGCTTCACCCGCCTCACCCCTGCACCCGGCGCACCTGTGCTCATTCGTCCCGAGGAGCACCCTGGCCTGCTTCGGCTCGCAGAACAGGCCCGGCTTCGCCCACCCCAGCCGAGCATTGACCAGGAGCGCGGCGCCGTTCCTGGTCGTGGGATCGAGTGGTTCTACCGCGAGCTGGCGGAGTCAGGCATGGACGCAGAGGTGTCCCAGCACACCCGGCGTCCGCGACCGCGTGTACGGCCTGTCAACAAGCCCCAGGCCGACGCATCATGACCAGGCCACGCGGAACCCGCGGCGTGAGCTGCTCCCCCGATGCCGAGGTAGCAGGGGTCGCCGAGGGCCGCGTGGACGGAAGGTCATGCGTCCGGGGCGGACTCCGCTGCGGTGGGCCCCGCCGCTGGCTTCAGTTCCAGCGCATACCGAGCTGGTCGAGGGCCTCAATGCGCTGTGGGTGCAGTCTCGCTCGGCGGGAGCGCTGGTTGGAGATCCATATCCCGAGCTTGATCTCGGTACCGTCGGTGATCTCTACATGCTGGCGGGGGACGTTCAGGTGTCCTTCACGCTGGGCGTAGGCGGCCGCGGCGGCGAGGTTCCGCGCGAACTTGTGGTCTTGAGTGAGACGCGGCGCGCTCTGGATGCCGCCACCGCTGGGCGTCACGCCGAGCTCGGCCAGTAGCCGGCGCTGTCCTCGTGGAGAGTGTCCCATTGGCTGAGCTGGTGGGTCAGCCAGGCGCCGACGTCTTCCCCGGCGATCATGTGACCCGGCTCGATTTCCGGCGTCTTCACCGCTCCTCCCGCGGTGAGGTACCGCTTGAGGAGGGTGTAGCGACGCTGCCACACCAGCGGCCACGCGGGGCACCAGCACGGGTCAATGTCGGCCAGCGCCGCCTTGCGCGTGTCGGACAACGCGCCCTGGCTGCCGACGGCAAGGCGTGCCTCCCGGCGCCGGTTGGCCAGCCACGTCCCGACCGGATAGCCGTCCATGACGGCCTCGTGCCCGGCCGCGAGGTGGCCGTGGACGGCGTGGTAGGCGCGAGCCATCGACAGCCCAGCGCTGAACACGTGGTCGGGGTGGCTCCACACCATGCCCAGGCGTTCCAGCGCGTCGATGCGCACGGCGGGCAGGCGGCCGGTCTTGTTGGCTTTGCGCTGCTCGGCGATCCACCGCCCCAGCGGAAATGCGCCGTCCTTACACTGGTAAGGGACGTTCAGGTGGCCGTGGGCCGCATGGAAGCGGCGGGCGGCTGTCCAGCCGCGCAGCCATCCGCGGCGCTCGATGTTGATCACCCGCAGCCTGACGAACTCCGCGATGTCGGCGGGATGGCGGGCGGTGGCGAACAACAGCGGCACCTTGACCGGTGGGGCCGCGCCCGTGTCGCCCCCGCCGGGCCAGGCGGCGAGCCGGTCGATCACGTCAGTGTCGTGGGCAGCGAGCGTGGCCAGGACCTTGACCAGCGGCAGATACGAGCCAGATGACAGCCAGTCCTCGCTGCGCTCGTCGGGGGACAGAAGGACCGGCACGACCAGGGAGGCGACCTTGTCACCGCGTGGACCCTGCCGCAGCGCGCGTCCGACCGTCTGGACGGTGTCGACGATCGACTCCCTGGGGTCGGCGAAGACCACCGCGTCCACCTCGGGGATGTCCACCCCCTCGGCCAGCACCCGGGCACTGGAGAGCACACAGCGCTCCACCACCACCCCGTCCGCGCCCCAGCCGCGGGCGAACTGGGCCAGTGCCTCGCGCCGGTGGGCCATGCCATGGCCGCCGTGCAGCCAGCCGGACCACACCCGCCGCGGATAGACCACCGGTTCTGCAGCCCACAGCCGACGGGAGATACCCGGCGAAGCCGCAATCCTCCGTGATCGGAGTTTCACCGTTCCTTTAGTACTCCGGCAGCGGTTCGTGTCCTGAGCTGGTTCTTCTCAGGTAGTGACTGCGCTCGGCGGTGGCTTGGCGGCGTCGGCGCCAGTGGGACCAGTTCAGTGCGTGATCTCGTGGGCGAGGGCGTTCTGGTCGGTGGTGGGGCAGGAGATGCTCCAGGAGCCGTCGGATCTCTGCCACGGTGAGAGCGGCGATGTCGCAGGGGGAGTCGTTTCTGCGTCCCCCTTTGCCGCCTCGTCGGCGGCCAGGCCGGCGAGGAAGGCGTGGGCGAGCATGGCCAGAGTGATGTGCCGGTACCCGCCCACATACCGGCGGACCTCGTACTCGTCCAGGCCGCACTCGTTCTTCGCGGCCTGGAAGCACTCCTCGATCGCCCACCGCATCCCGGCCACCCTCGCCAGGTC
>NZ_JBEZLV010000040.1:0-52779 GCF_040652335.1 Streptomyces sp. NPDC048270 | reverse complement strand
GGTCCAGGACGTGGTGGGCCGCCGGGGCTGGCCCGCCCGGGCCCGGCGGCGCCGCGTCCGGCCCGGTCGCGCCCGTCGGGGGAGGCCGGCGGCTGCCCTGGTCCCGCCGGCGGAGCAGCCCCTCCACACCCCACGCCCCGGAGCCCCGCCCGACAACGCCTCCCGCCACCGCACCCCGCCCGGTCGCGCCCGCCGCCGCGGACCCCGGCCCGGCCGGCAACGCGTCCGGTCCGGCCACGGGCGACAGCGCCGCGTCGGCCCCGCCCACCCCCGCCGCGGCGGAGCCGGCCCCCGCAGAGCGGCCGTTGGCCTGGCTGCGGGGGTGGGGGCGGGGGCGGGCCAATCCGTCCGCCTCCTCCTCCGCACCCGCCGGAGCCGGAGCCCCGGCCGGAGCGGAAACGGGCGGCGCCGAGCCCTCCGCGGAAGCCGCACCGGCCGCTCGCGCGGACGGTGCGGCGGAGGGGAGCCCCGGGCTCCCGCCCGGCACCGGCACGTACCGACCCACCCCGGCACCCGGCGCACCCGGCGCACACCGCGCACCTCGCACAGCACGGCCGCCGGCCTCCGTACCGCCCGCCACCCCGGCGCCGGTGTCCCCGCCGCCCCGCGCCCCCCAACAACCCATCACCCCAACGGGAACGCGCCCCGCACCCCGACAACCCACCACCCCCGCGGAAACGAACCCACCGCCCCGCGCACCCCAACACCCCGCCACCCCAGCGGGAGCGACACCCGCGGGAGCGACACCCGCAGGAGCGACACCCGCAGGAGCAACCCCCCCGAACCCCGCTCCCGTGCGCCCCGCGAAGGCCGTCGCGCCGCGGCCCGTCGTGCGGGCCGCGGCGGTCGGTGGCGACGTAGCCGGGGTGCCGTGCCCCAACTGCCGCACACCCAACCCCCCCGACCGCCGCTTCTGCCGCCGCTGCGCCGCACCGCTGACGACGGCCACCGCCCCGGCGCCCCTGCCCTGGTGGCGGACGGTCTGGCCGCTGCGCCGCCGCACCCGCGCCGGCTCCGGCCGGATGGTCCGATTCCTGGTGGTCCTGGCCGTGGTACTGGCCCTGTGCGCCGGCGGCTTCCTGCTGATGCCCGCCGGACGCCACCTGATCGAGGACACCCGGGACAAGCTCGGCAAGGCCAAGGCCGTGACCGCCACCCGCGTCGAGGCGAGCGCCGAGCTGCCCGGGCACCCGGTGGCCCACGCCACCGACGGCCTCAGCAACCGCTACTGGGGCGCGCCCGCCCCCGGCGCCTCGGTGACGTACACCTTCGGCAAGCCGTTCCGCCTGGTCGCCGTGATCATCACCAACGGCGCCTCGTCGGCCCCGGAGGACTACGCGAAGCAGGCCCGGGCACTCCAGGTCGACATGGAGGTGACGGACCGGGACGGGCACAAGACGCACAAGAAGCTCACCCTGAGCGACAAGCCCGGCCCCCAGACGTTCCCCACCGGCATCAGCCACGCCACCACGGTCCGGCTGACCCTCGACTCCCCCGCCGGCCTGGCCCCCGACCGCCATGTCGCCCTGGCAGAAGTGGAGTTCTTCCAGCGCAGCTGACCTGCGGACGCGAGGAGACCCCTAGACTCCCGGCCACGGCACACGCCGGCACGGCACACGCCGCCACGGCACACGCCGGACTGCGGAGGGGGACCCGTGGACCACCTGCTCACCGTCACCGGCCAGTCGGCCGAGCCCGCGGCTCAGACCGACCTGGCCACCGAGAGCCTGTACGAGCGCCGGCACCTCCAGGAGTGGGTGATCGGAAACCCCCGGATCCTGGGGGAGTCGGTGCTCGTCGTCACCTCGGAGTACGACCGCTGGGCCGACACCGACGGGATACCCGCGCGCGACCGGCTGGACATCCTCGGGCTCGACTCCACGGGCCAGCTGGTGGTGGCGGAGCTCAAGCGGGGCATGGCCGACCGGGACGTCCACCTCCAGGCCATCACGTACGCGGCGCTCGTCTCGCGGTTCAGCCTCGACACCCTGGCGCACGCCCACCGAGCCTTCCTCGCGGCGCGCGGGCAGAGCCTCGGGCTGGAGGAGTGCCGGCAGGTGCTGCGCGAGCACGTCGGCGGGGAGCTGCGGCCCGAACTGCTGCGCAGGCCCCGGCAAGTGATCATCGCCGGCGGCTTTCCCAAACAGGTCACCCATACCGTGGTGTGGCTCTCCGAGATGAACCTGGACATCGATCTCGTCCAGGTGAGCATGTGGAAGGTGGCGGGACAGCTCGTCGCGGGGTTCAAGAAGGTCTACCCGGTCCCGGAGGTCGAGGAGTTCACCCTCGCCCCGGCCCGGAGCGCATCGGGCGCCGTCGCCCAGACCCTGCAAGAGCGCTCGCGGTCGCGCAACCGCGTGCACGTCCTGGTGGACGCGGGTCTGCTGCCGGACGGAGCCAGGCTCAGGCTCGTCCCGCGCAGCGGCGGCGGGCCGGCCGCCCTGCGGGCCCGGATCTCCGGCTGGGCGGGCGCGGAGGCCGGGCGCGGCACGGCCGTCTGGACGAACGACAAGGCCAAGCCGCTGACCTGGGAGGCCGACGGGCGCCCCTACACCCCGACCGGCCTGGCCGACCACGTCTTCCGTACCGTGACGGGCCGGTCCCCCGACGGCATCCAGGGCACGACCTGGTGGGAGATCGACCCCGACCACACCCCCGAGGGGGTCGACGCGGACGAATGGGCCGCCCTGGCCGGCCTGACCCTGGTCGACCTGGCGAACCAGGTCGAGGGCTCGGGCCGGGACTGGACCAGCCTGCACACCCTGCTGGAGCGGCTGCCCGCCGGACGCTGGACCACCTACGGCGACCTCGCCACGGTCATCTCGAGCCACGCCCTGCCCGTCGGCACCCACCTGGCCGCCTGCGACCGCTGCACCCACCCATGGCGGGTCCTGAACGCGAAGGGCAAGGTCAGCACCCGTTTCCGGTGGCCGGACGGCGCCCGGACCGACACCCCGCACGCCCTCCTGACGGCCGAGGGCGTACCCCTGACCGCGGGAATCGCCGCCCCGTCCGCCCGCCTGTCCGTCCGGGAGCTGGAGCAGCTGATCGAGGACTGAGGAGGCACGCCGGCCCCCGGCCACACCCTCCCCCGGGCACCCTCCCCCGGGCGCCGGGGACCGGGCAGCGGGGCGCCAGGCAGCGGGGACCAGGCGCCGGGCAGCGGGCAGCGGGCACCAGGGACCGGGCAGCGGACGCCGGGCAGCGGGCAACGGGCAGCGGGGACCGGGCGCCCCAGCCGACCGGCTCGCCGCCGTCGTAGGCGCGCACCGGGCGTCTGGCAGCCTGGGCGCATGGAATCCGTGCTGCTGACCCCCTGGAGTGCCGGGGACTTCTGGCTGTTGGAACGCAAGAACGAAGCCGCCATGACCCGGTACCTGGGCGGCCCGGAGCCGGCGGAGAAGCTCCTCGACCGGCAGCGGCGGTACGAGGCCCTGAGCGCCCGGGAGCCCGCGGCCGGACGGATGTTCCGGGTGGTGCTGGAGGCCACCGGGGAGAGCGTCGGCAGCGTCGGCTTCTGGGAGCGGGAGTGGCAGGGCGAGCCGGTGTACGAGACCGGCTGGGGCGTCCTGCCCGAGTTCCAGGGGCGGGGGCTGGCCGTCGCCGCGGTGACGGAACTCCTGGCCTACGCCGGGACCCACGGCACGCGCGACACCGTCCACGCCTTCCCCGGCACGGACCACGCGGCCTCCAACGCGGTCTGCCGCCGCGCCGGCTTCGAATGCCTCGGCGAGTTCCCCTTCGAGTACCCGCCCGGAGTCCCCCACCCCAGCTTCGACTGGTGCTACCGGCTCAGGGACGCCGCACCCGCACCATCAGGCCCCTCCCTTCCGTAAACGCGAAGCCCCGCCCCGACCACCCCTCGCCCGACTTGGCCACACCCTCGCCCCACCACGCCCGGCGCCCCCGACCCGGCCATCACCCCGCCCGGCCCAGCCACCGCCTCGCCCGGACCGGACACCACCCCGCCCGACCCAGCCATCACCCCGCCCGACCCGGCCACCACCCCGCCCGACCCGATCACCCCCGCCCCCAGCCCGCCCCCACCCCACCCCACCCCGCCCACCCGGCGCCCCCGCAGAAGCCGCGACGGGGCCGCCGCCGCCTCGTAATTCAGCCGCGTCCACCCCCGTGCGGTGGCATGCTGGCAGGGTGAACGGACCCGGCATTCAGCTCACCCTCGCCCCCGAACTGCGCCTTTTCGCCGCGCCCAGCCGGCGCGCCGATCGCGTACCGACCGCGACCGACGGCGCCTCCAGCCTCGGCCACGTCGTCGAATCGGCCGGCGTCCCGCTCACCGAAGTCGGCCGCCTCCTCGTCGACGGCCGCGAGGTGCCCGTCTCCTACGTGCCCCAAGACGGCCAGTCCGTCGAGGTGTTCGGCGTCGACCGCCCCCAGCGGGTGGTCGGCGCGCCGCTGCGCTTCCTCCTCGACGTCCACCTCGGCACCCTCGCCCGCCGCCTGCGCCTGCTCGGCGTCGACGCCGCCTACGAGAACGAGGACATCGGCGACCCGGCCCTCGCCACCCGCTCCGCCGCCGAGCAGCGCGTACTGCTCTCCCGCGACCGCGGACTGCTGCGCCGCCGCGAGATCTTCGCCGGCGCGTACGTCTACAGCGACAGCCCCGACGAGCAACTGCGCGACATCCTGGGCCGGTTCGCCCCCGCGCTGGCTCCGTGGACCCGCTGCACCGCCTGCAACGGCCCGCTCCACGAAGCCGACAAGGAGAGCGTCGGCGACCGCCTGGAGAACGGCACGCACCGCTCCTACGACGTCTTCGCCCAGTGCACCGACTGCGAGCGCGTCTACTGGCGCGGCGCCCACCACGCCAGCCTGGAGCGGATCGTCGACGAGGCGCTCCGCGAGTTCGGCACCGCCGATTCGGGGACCGTCTGACCCCGAGCGGCGCGATGCCGTGCCGCGGCGGCCCGCGGCTGGCAGACTGCCGAGGCATGACCGCCGCTCCGGGCACAGAGGACGCGCAGCACGCAGAGGACACCATCGACGTCGTCGTGGTCGGCGCCGGGCCCACCGGACTGCTCCTGGCCGGTGACCTCGCCGCCGCCGGGCTCTGCGTCACCCTCGTCGAACGCCGCCCCCGCACCGCCGCCAACCTGACCCGCGCCTTCGCCGTGCACGCCCGCACGCTCGAACAGCTCGACGCGCGCGGCCTCGCCGACGCGCTCGTCTCCACCGGCAGACGGATCGACCGCCTGCGCCCCTTCGGAGGCATGGCTCTCTCCCTTCAACGGCTGCGCACCCGCTACCCGTTCGTTCTCATCACTCCTCAATATGAGACAGAGAAACTCCTTGAGCGCCGTGCGCTGTCCACAGGGGCCGACATCCGATATGACAGTGAGCTCATCGAACTGACCCAGGACCGGGACACCGTCACCCTCGACCTGCGGCGCACCACCGACGGCACCCGCACCACGCTCCACGCCCGCCACGCCGTCGGCGCCGACGGCGTCCGCTCCACCGTCCGCACCGCCCTCGGCCTGCCCTTCCCCGGCCAGGCCGTCGTCCGCTCCATGATCCTCGCCGACGTCCGGCTGACCGACCCGCCCGAGGACCTCCTCGCCGTCGACGGCAACGCCGGCGCCTTCGGCTTCCTCGTCCCCTTCGGCGACGGCTGGTACCGCGCCATCGGCTGGCACCGCGACGGCCGCGCCCGGGACGGCGACCCCGTCGGCCTCGACGAACTGCGCACCATCCTGCGCACCGCCCTCGGCACCGACCACGGCATGCACGACCCCCGCTGGATGTCCCGCTTCCACAGCGACGAGCGCCAGGTCCCCCACTACCGCTCCGGCCGCGTCTTCCTCGCCGGCGACGCCGCGCACGTCCACTCCCCCGCCGGCGGCCTCGGCATGAACACCGGCCTCCAGGACGCCGCCAACCTCTCCTGGAAGCTCGCCGCCGTCCTCCACGGCCACGCCCCCGACCCCGAGGCCCTCCTCGACAGCTACCACCGCGAACGCCACCCCGTCGGACGCCTCGTCCTGCGCATCAGCGGCGCCCTGGTCCGCGCCGTCATGGCCACCGGCCCCGTCCGCCGCACCGCCCGCAGCCTCGGCGCCGCCGTCCTTCCGCGCATCGGCGCCGCCCAGGACCGCGCCCTCGGCCTGGTCTCCGGCATCGGGATCGCCTACCCGCCCCCGCCCGGCAGCCGCCGCCCCGCCGGCCGCCGCGCCCCCGACCTCGCCCTCGAACCCGGCCCGCACGGGCAGCGGCTCTACGAGGCCCTGCGCGCCGGCGGCTTCGTCCTCGTCACCCCGCCCGGCCGGCCCACCCCGCCCGGAGCCCGCCTCACCCACGTCCACTGGCGCACGGACCGGCGTACCGCCGCCCGCACCGCCTGCGTCCTCGTACGCCCCGACGGGTACGTGGCCTGGAGCGCGCCCCGGGCCACCGACGCCGAACTCGCGGCGGCCGTGGCGGCCCGGCTGCTGCCCGCCGCCACCGCCGCCCCCACGGCCGGCCCCGCTCAGAAGGCGTAGGCGTCCCCGGTGTCCAGCGCCAGCACCACGTGCTCGTTGTTCGCGTGGTTCCGGTCGGTCGCCCCGCCGTTCCACCAGGTGTCGACCCGCACCACCACCTCCGCAGTCCGCTCCCGCAGCTCCAGCACCAGCCCGATGTGCCGCCCGCGCCCGCGCAGCGGCAGCGGACCCGTCTCGCACACCACCTCGCGCGGACCGACCCGCGCACAGCCCTCCGACAGCTCCTGCCGGTCCGCGAGATCCGCCGAGAGCCGCACCCGCACCGTCGCGTTGGGCAGCGCCGAAGGCCCCTCGTTCTGCGGGACCAGCCAGATCCGCAACTGGCCGCGGGCCAGGGAAACCCGCCCGTGGTACGCCACGTCGGCCTCCGGCCCCGCCCCGACCGGGGGCGCCGCCACCGGGGTCGCGCCCGCGGGCACCGCCCCACCGAACGCCAGCAGCCCTGCCAGCACCACACTCCGTACGGCAATACGGCGCATCGCCACCACCTCCACGCGCGGACGCTAGCCACCACCCGGCCCAACCGGTCGGACCATCACACGAATGAGGGCGGGCCGTCCCGCCATTCGACCGCACCGCACCGCACCGCACCCCACCACGACCCCGGCCGCCGCCACCGCCCCTCGCCCCGCCGCCCCCGTAGGCTTCCGGCCATGCTCATCGCCCGCTCGGCCGCCCTCTTCACCCTCGCCGCCCTCCTCGAGATCGGCGGCGCCTGGCTCGTCTGGCAGGGCGTCCGCGAGCACAGGGGCTGGGCCTGGATCGGCGCCGGGGTCATCGCCCTCGGCCTCTACGGATTCGTCGCCACGCTCCAGCCCCAAGGCGACTTCGCCCGCGTCCTCGCCGCCTACGGCGGGGTCTTCGTCGCCGGATCCCTCGTCTGGGGCATGGTCGCCGACGGCTACCGCCCCGACCGCTGGGACGTCGTCGGCGCCCTCGTCTGCCTCGCCGGCATGGCCGTGATCATGTACGTTCCGCGGGGCCGCTGAGCCCGACCTATGCTGGCGGGTAATCGCCCGTACGAACGAACGAGGAGCCCCGCACATGAGCACGGCCGCCACCAAGACCGCCGTCGTCACCGGAGCGAGCAGCGGCATCGGCGCCGCCACCGCCCGGCAGCTCGCCGCGGCCGGCTACCACGTCGTCCTCACCGCCCGCCGCAAGGACCGCATCAAGGCGCTCGCCGCCGAGCTCACCGCCGCCGGCCACGAGGCCACCGCCCACGCCCTCGACGTCACCGACCGGCCCGCCGTCGACGCCTTCGCCGCCTCCCTCGGGCGCTGCGACGTACTCGTCAACAACGCGGGCGGCGCCATCGGCGCCGAGCCCGTCGCCACCGGCGACCCCGCCGACTGGCGCACGATGTACGAGGTCAACGTCATCGGCACCCTCCACGTCACCCAGGCCCTGCTCCCGGCCCTCACCGCCTCCGGCGACGGCACGGTGGTCGTCCTGTCCTCCACCGCCGGCCACTCCACGTACGAGGGCGGCGCCGGCTACGTCGCCGCCAAGAACGGCGCCCGCGTCCTCGCCGAGACCCTCCGCCTGGAGATCGTCGGCCAGCCCGTGCGCGTCATCGAGATCGCCCCCGGCATGGTCAAGACCGAGGAGTTCGCGACCACCCGCTTCCGCGGCGACACCGAGAAGGCCGCCAAGGTGTACGCGGGCGTCGCGGAACCCCTGTCCGCCGACGACGTGGCCGACACCATCACCTGGGCGGTCACCCGCCCCAGCCACGTCAACATCGACCTCCTGGTGGTCCGCCCCCGCGCCCAGGCCTCGAACACGAAGGTCCACCGCGAGCTGTGACACCCCGGCGGGCCGGCCGGTACGCACCGAGCCGCCGTCAGGCGTCCACGAGGTCCTTCGTACCGCACTCACCGGCCGCGGTCGCGGTCGCGCCGAGCTTGTCCCGGGCGAAGCCGAGGTTGCGGACCACCCGCTCGCGCTCGCCCGGCGGCAGCTTGCCGCCCGCCAGGAGGCGCTCCGCGCACCGCGCCGACTCCTCGTACTCGCCGACCCAGTACGCCGCCACCGCGAGCTCGTCGAGCGCGCGCCAGTCGTACCAGTCGAACTCCACGAACAGCACGTCACCCGGGTACGGGATCCGCGCCGCCTGTCGCGCGAACAGGTACGCGAGAGACCAGCGCTGCCCGTTGACCCGGCAGAGCCGGGCCAGGTCGCCCAGGGCCTCCGCACGCGAGGGACGGCTCTCGTGCGCCCGCAGGAAGCGGTCGACCACCTCACCCGGCGGCCGGCCCACCTCCACCGCGAGCCGTGCGGCGTACAGCTGCGCGCAGAAGACCTCCTCGGCGAAGCCCCCCATCGCCGCCCGCCGGTCATAGGCCTCCAGCGACTTCTCGGGCTCTCCCGCGTCCCGCCAGCTCTGGGCCAGGTAGAAGACGTAGCGGGCGTTGTCCGGCTCCTTGGCCAGACCCTGCTGGAGCAGCTCGGCATCGCGCAGGTACTTCGTGCGCTGGCCGTCCTCCCGCAGCCGCGCCCCGCCCCCCACCGAGAGGATGTGGGCGCCGGCCAGCGTCCCGAGGTCGTACGGCTGTCCGCACTCGATGTACTCGTGCAGGATGCCGACGTAGCGCCAGGGCAGCCGCGTGGAGACCAGGGCCGGACGCCAGTGGATGATCGGCCCGTCGTGCAGCGCGACCCGGTACGCGTCGTGGGTCAGCGGCGGCATGCGGAAGCCCGGCGCCACCTCCATCAGGTCGTCGGCGTCGATGAACAGCAGGTAGTCCGCGTCGCCACGGGCCATCGCGAGGTCGATCGCCTCACTGCGGCTCGCGTCGAACCCTCTGAACGGGCTCTCGTGCAGGGCGCCCGGCAGGTCCCCGAGCACCTCGCGGACGACGTCCTGGGTGCCGTCCGTCGACCCCGTGTCCAGGATGACCCAGCTGTCGATCAGGGGGCGTACGGATTCGAGGCAGCGCCGGATGACCGGCGCCTCGTCCTTGACGATCATGTTCAGGCAGACCGTTGATGTCACAGCCCATCCATCTCTGTGAGGTCGGATGTCGCTACCGGAGGAACGAGGGAGGGAAGAGGGAGGGAAGAGGGAGGAAGGGGAAGGGAAGGGGAAGGGAAGAGGTGCCGGGCCCGCGGGCCTACGGCTTGCGCTGGAGCAGCGTCACCGTCAGACCGCTGAGGTGCTCCGCCCCGTAGGCGGTGTACTTCGCGCGCAGCGCCCTGGCCTGCTGCACGGGAACCGCGTCCAGGGAGTCCGGGACGTTTCCGGGCACCACCACCCAGATCCGGCTCTCGTCCCTCAGACACGCCTCCGGCCGCCCGCAATGGGTCGGATACAGCTCGTTGTTCTCGGCCGCCGTCGCGGCGAGGAACACCTCCCGCAACGGAAGGTCCCGCCGCAGGTAGTAGCGGACCCCCTGGTCGAGCATCCAGGGCGCACCCCTGACGTAGACCACGGCGTCCCCGGGGCGGTGGTACTTCTCGATCGTCCGCGCGGCGCCCGCGTAGTCGGCGGCGTGCGGGACGTCGTGCTCGAAGGCGCCCCGCATCCTGCGCTGGTCGGGGAGTACGAGGAGCGCGAGTACGGCCAGACCCACCGCGACCGGCAGCCAGGACGCCCGCAACGGCAGGGACATCCGAGATGTGCGGGGCGCCGGCGCCGTCCGAGACGCCGGTGCCGTCCGGGACCCGCGCGTCGCCGCGGCCAGCCCCGCTCCCGCCGCCACGGCCCACGCCGGCACGGTGAACAGCACGTACTGGAAGCGGAAGTAGGAGACGGCGCCGTGCGACGCCGCCCACAGCACCAGCGGGGGCAGCAGGGCCACCGCCAGGCACAGGACGAGCCCCTCTCGGGCCTCCTTCCACGCCAGGGCCGCCAGAGTGATCACCGCCCCGGCACACAGCGCCGAGGCGAACACCTGGGGCCAGATCTCCACGAGCCCCCACACGCCCGGTGCCGGCAGCCAGAACAGCTGGCGGGACGCCTGCGCCCTGCCCAGCACCACCACCGGCAGCACACAGGCCGCGCCGGCGGCGACCGCGAGGCCGAAGCCCCACAGGCCGCCGCGCTCACGGCGGACGAAGCGGAAGACCAGCAGGGCCACGTGCCCCAGCACCACGGTGAGCGCGACCAGGTGCAGCAGCCCGACGACCGCCACGCACAGGGCGTACCCCGTCCAACGCCACCCGCTCCGGGGCCTGTCCAGCGCCCGGAGCAGCAGGTACGTGGCCAGGGTCGCGGCCAGGACCACCAGCGCGTAGCCGCGGGCCTCCTGGCCGAACCGGCTCACGGCGGGGATCAGCGCGAAGAGCAGCCCGCCGCACAGCCCGGCCCGTCGGCCGAAGAGCCGGGCCCCGATCAGCGCCACGCACGCCGCCGCGCCGCTCATGGCGATCGCCGAGGGCGTGCGCAGGGCGAGGTGCGAGTCGCCGAAGACGGCCGTCCAGCCGTGCATCAGGAGGTAGTACGCGGCGTGCACCGCGTCGACGTTCCGCACCAGGGCCGTGATCCGGCCGGTGCCGCGTCCGGCCACGTCCCAGGTGACCAGCTCGTCGGTGCCCAGCTGGGGGTCGCCGATCCCCACGAGGACGACCGCCAGGGTGGCCGCCATCGGCCACAGCCACAGCCCGGATCGCGCTCCGGGAAGGCGTCGTCGTCTCCTCTCCCCGGGCCGAACCTCCGCGTTACGGGCAGGACGGATCAGAGTGGTCACGGCACAGTCATAGCGCCGCCGCGGCGCCGCCCGGGGCTGGCCACGGACCGTGACTTCGGCATTCGCCTGATCGGCTGCGCACGTGCCTCCGATCTGATGATCAGCCCTCGCGCCTCCCGCCGTTTCGCACGGCCTGCCCCAAGGATCCCGCTCGAAGCCCACACGCTTCAATCCATCCGGTTCCACGAGGAGCACACACAGATGAGTCCTGAGAAAAGGACACCGTCCCGCATGGGCCCGCTTCCGCGGCAGGGCAGGTGGGTCGCCGGCGGGGCCTTGGCATCACTGGCGATCGTGATGCTCGGCTTCGCCAACCCGGCGCTCGCCGTCGCGGAAAGACCGCTGGCCGGGCCGCCGCCGATCGGCACGTCGGGCGGCGACCACTGTCGCGAGGGCAACGGCCCCCAGAACCGTCCCGACGGCGGGCCCGGCGACGGCCCCGGCGTGATGGGCTCCGGCGCCGACCGCCACGACAAGGACTGCGAGGGCCAGCCCGGCCCGACGGGCCCGACGGGAGCGACCGGCGCCACCGGAGCCACGGGCGCCACGGGTGCGACCGGAGCGACGGGCCCGACCGGAGCGACCGGAACGACCGGAGACACCGGAGCGACGGGTGCCACCGGAGCCACCGGAGCCACGGGAGCCACGGGGGCCACCGGAGCAACGGGAGCCACCGGCGCGACCGGTGCCACGGGCGCGACCGGCCCCGCGGGCGCCTGTGTCGGCGTCTCCTCCTCGTGGGACGAGGCGGAGGTCAAGTACACGGCGGTACTGGCCCCCGACGGCACCGCCTGGGCGGGCGTGTACGACTTCAACGCGCCCAACCCCGTGCTCCCGGCCTACACCTGGTACAACCTGAGCGAGCCGTCCACGACCTACCCGGCGGAGCCCTGCGGCATCTCGATCGTGGAGACCTCGGGCACCGTCACCGTCCAGGTCGTCACCACGGCCGGCCAGGTCTACGAGACCAGCTGCGCGGTGGTCGGCGGTGAGCCGAACACGCTCGACTGCCCGAGCCCCCGCATCTGGACTCCGGCCAGCCCGCAGGTCCCGGGAACGACCCTCGTCAACCAGGGCGCCCCCCTGAGGCCCGGCGTCAGCGCACCACCGAACAAGGGCCTGTCGAAGCTCAACATGCACCCCTGACCCCGTCAGACCCCCGCTGAACCCTGTGCCGTGCCCGGGCCCCTCCCGGGCACGGCACACGTGCGTCCCGGCCCGCGTCCGCCCGCACGGGTGAAGTCGAGCGGATCCCCCGCGGCCGCGGCTACGCTCCGAAAGCATGCGTCACGAAAGGGAGGAAGCTATGGCCGTGATACAGCACGAGACCACGATCGCGGAGGCCGCCGATCGACTCTCCAGGGAGCTTCCCGGGCACCGAGTGGAGATTCTCCAGGGGAGGCTCACCGTGACACCACCTGCCGACGGGGCACATGCGGAGTCCCTGACCTGGCTCACCGAGGAATTCTTCACAGCGGGGGCCCGACAGGCAGGACTCAGGTACCTGCAGGCGATCGGCCTGTGGCTGCCCTCCGGGCCGGACGACTTCGCGGTCCCGGACTTCTCGATCGTCGATGCCGACTTCCGTGACGCACACGTCGAGAAGAACTGCTACGCACCACACGTCTTCCGCATGGTCCTGGAAGTGACCTCGTCCAACTGGGCCGACGACCTGGGCCCCAAAGTGGACTGCTACGCCCAGGCCGGCATCCCGGTCTACCTCGTGGCAGATCGCCGTCACGACGAAGCCGTCCTCTACACCGACCCCCGCGCCGGCGAGTACCGCTCCAGGAAGTCTTTCAAGCGCGGCATGTCCGTCCCGCTTCCCGAGCAGGTAGGCCTCCGGCTGGAACTCTCCGTCGACCGCCTCCTCGACGGAGACGAGGGCTGAGCACGCGGGCTGAGCACGCGGACAGGAGCCCGGCCGATCGTGATCGGCCGGGCTCCTCCACTCCCCCGAGGACCGCGCCCGGGCGTCAGCCCTTGACGCAGATGACCTGCTTGAGCTTGGCCACCACCCGCACGAGGTCGGTCTGCTGGTCGATGACCTGCTCGATCGACTTGTAGGCGCCGGGGATCTCGTCCACGACACCCGAGTCCTTGCGGCACTCGACGCCCTTGGTCTGCTCCGCAAGGTCCCGCGCCGAGAACTTCTTCTTCGCCGCCGTCCGGCTCATCTTCCGGCCCGCGCCGTGCGAGGCCGAGTTGAAGGACTTCTCGTTGCCGAGGCCCTTCACGATGTACGAGCCCGTCCCCATGGAGCCCGGGATGATCCCGTAGTCGCCGCTGCCGGCGCGGATCGCGCCCTTACGGGTGACCAGCAGGTCCATGCCGTCGTACCGCTCCTCCGCCACGTAGTTGTGGTGGCAGCTGATCTCCCGGTCGAAGGAGACCTTCGCCTTGCGGAACTCCTTGCGGACGACCTCCTTGAACAGGCTCATCATCACGGCCCTGTTGTACTTCGCGTATTCCTGAGCCCAGAAGAGGTCGTTGCGGTAGGCCTCCATCTCGGGGGTGGCCGCGAGGAAGACCGCGAGGTCCCGGTCCACCAGGCCCTGGTTGTGCGAAAGGCCGCGGGCCACGTTGATGTGGAAGTCCGCGAGCTCGTTGCCGATGTTCCGCGAGCCCGAGTGCAGCATGAGCCATACGGAACCGTCCGCATCCACACATACTTCACAGAAGTGATTTCCCTGGCCGAGGCTGCCCATCTGCCGCATCGCCCGGTCGCGTCGGAACTTCACCGCGTCCGCGATGTAGTCGAACCTCTCCCACAGGTCCCCGAACCCGGCGTCCGTGAACCCGTACAGGCGCGCCGGATCCAGCGCCTCCTTGTGCATCCCGGCCCCCACCGGAATCGCCTGCTCGATCCGCGACCGCAGCTTCGACAGGTCCCCCGGCAGGTCGTTCGCCGTCAGGGAGGTCTTCACCGCCGACATGCCGCAGCCGATGTCCACGCCCACCGCCGCCGGGCAGACGGCGTCCTTCATCGCGATCACCGAGCCGACCGTGGCGCCCTTGCCGTAGTGGACGTCCGGCATGACGGCCAGGCCCTTGATCCAGGGAAGGGTGGCCACGTTGCGCAGCTGCTGCATCGCGTGGTCCTCGACCGACGCCGGGTCGGCCCACATCCGGATCGGAACCTTCGCCCCGGGTACCTCTACATACGACATACGGAATCAATCCCCCGAAAACCACAGAAACGTCGGAATGCGCAAAAAGCCTCGCTCTTGATCCCAAATACGACAGGGGACCGGCGCCAGCACCAGCGTGTGCGATAGACATTGTGTCCATCCGCGCCCGAGCCGCGGCAACGCATTTTCCTGACCGTCGGGGGGCCCGCCGGTCGAAGGGAGCCATTGGACGTGCAGCGCAAGGCGGTACGGCGAGCCCTGCCGGGCATCGCGATGCTCACCGCACTCGTGGCCGGCGCGGCCGGCCTGACCGGGTGCACCGGCGGGAGCGGCACCGGCAGCACCAGCGACTCGAAGGCCGGCGGCAGCCAGGCCGCGCCCGCACAACCCGGGAAGTACCGCATCCTGCCCGCCCCCTGCAAGGCCGGCGCCGACAGCAAGCGGCTCAAGGCCATGCTCCCGGCCGCCGAGTCGCTCACCCCGGAGCAGCGCGACCAGGTCTACGCCGGCACCGCGGACGCCTCGTACGACGGCGACCGGCGCGTCGGCTGCCGCTGGAGCGCGCAGACGCCGGAGGAGACCCGGCTGCTGTCGGTCGGCTTCGAGCGCGTGGTGTCCTACGACCGGGCCGTCGCCAGCGACGACGACAAGGCGCACGCGGTGTACGTGCGCCAGCTGACCGACGCCAAGCTGCCCTTCCCCGGCCCGACGGCAAGCCCGGCCCCCACGCCGACCGCCACCGTCGCGCCCACCACTGCGGCCGCCCCGCAGCCCGGCGGCGGATCGCCCTCGCCCGCGAGCAGCCCGTCCGTCCCGGTCGAGCTGGGCTCGCGCGTCCTGGAGGGCCTCGGGAGCGAGGCGTTCGTCGAGGACAAGTTGAGCCCCGCGGGGGCCGCCGCGGCGCAGTCGCGCACCGTGCGGATTGTGTTCCGTACCTCGAATGTCATCGTCACGCTGGAGTACAGCGTGCAGCCCGCGGTGCCCGGCACGGTCCCGTCCAGCGCCGAAACCCAGGACAGGACAAGGCAGTTGGCGCAGGCTCTGGTCGAGCGTCTGGGCGAGTGAGGGGGGGCGGGCCGGGGCCGGGGGTGACGGCGCGCACAGCACGCCGCCACCCGATCGGGCTACCGTTGCCTGGGTCCCGCGTCCGGCCCCGTGTCCGAAGAAGACCCACAAACGCAGAAGGAAACATGCACCGATCAGCCTCGCGCCTCACCCGCGTTCTCGCCTGCGCAGCCGTCCCGGTGATACTCACCGTCGCCGGGTGCTCGTCCGACTCGGGCAAGGGCTCGGGCTCGGACGGCGGCAAGAAGTCCGATTCCTCCGCTTCCGGCCAGCCGAGCGCGAAGCCCTCCGCGACCCTGGAGAAGGCGGCGTACGCCACGCTTCCGGACCCCTGCAAGGCCGTCCAGGCCGCGACGGTCGACACGCTCGTCCCGGAGGCGAAGGACAAGAACGGCACGGCGACCAAGTCGAACGACCTGGCGAGCCGAGCCAGCTGCTCCTGGAACGGTCTGGACGAGGACGGTCTGAAGGGCTCGCAGTACCGCTGGCTGTCGATCTCCTTCTTCCGCTACGACTCGCAGGCCTCCCTCGGCAGCGCGAACAAGCGCGCGGAGGAGCAGTACAACAAGCAGGTCGAGGCGTCGAAGGCGGCCGAGGGCGCGCAGAACGTGAAGGCGGAGGCCGCGGGCGGGATCGGCGACCAGGGCACGTCGGTCGTGTACAGCGTGAAGAAGGACGTCGACTTCTTCAACACGACGATCGTGGCGCGCACGCAGAACGCGGTGGTCACGCTCGACTACAACGGTGCCGCGTACGAGGGTGCCGGCGCCCCGGACCAGGCGAAGCTGCTGGAGGACGCCATCGCGGCGGCGAAGGAGGCGGTGGCCTCGGTCGACGCGGCCAACAAGCAGCCGGAGCAGGCTCAGTCCCCGCAGCCCGCGCAGTAGGGGCGGGCCCGCCTGAGGCGTTGACACCGGGTCACCCGTACGCTGTGCCTGCCGCAGCCGGGTAAAGACTCGGTAAGTGTGCTCGACAAGGGGAGGGGATCGCGGATGGCGGCGATGCAGCTGACTCGTACGCACCGGATACTCATCGGCGTCGTGGTCGCCGGAGCCGTCGTCATCGCGGGCATCGGCTTCGCGGGCTCGTACTCCGCGGTCCGTGCCCTCGCCCTGCAGAAAGGCTTCGGCAGCTTCTCGCTGGTCTTCCCGATCGGCATCGACGCGGGCATCTGCGTCCTGCTCGCGCTGGACCTGCTGCTGACCTGGATCCGGATCCCCTTCCCCCTGCTGCGCCAGACGGCGTGGCTGCTGACCGCGGCGACGATCGCCTTCAACGGCGCCGCGGCCTGGCCGGACCCGCTGGGTGTCGGCATGCACGCCGTGATCCCGATCCTGTTCGTGGTGACGGTCGAGGCCGCCCGGCACGCGGTGGGCCGGATCGCGGACATCACCGCGGACCGGCACATGGAGGGCGTGCGCCTCACCCGGTGGCTGCTGTCGCCGGTGCCCACCTTCAAGCTGTGGCGGCGGATGAAGCTGTGGGAGCTGCGCTCCTACGAGCAGGCGGTCGGCATGGAGCAGGACCGGCTGATCTACCAGGCCCGGCTGCAGGCGCGGTACGGGCGGGCCTGGCGGCGCAAGGCTCCGGTGGAGGCGCTGATGCCGCTGAAGCTGGCCCGGATCGGCGTACCCCTCGCGCAGACGGCCCCGGAGGGGCTGGCGGCGGCGGGCATCGACCCGGCGCTGCTGCCCCCGGTGGCGGCCGCTCCGGCGCTGGCGCCGGCCTTGGAGGCGGCGGCCGCGCCGGCCGCCGGGCCCGGGCAGGAGGCCGCAGCGAAGGCCCAGGCACTCGCCCAGGGCCAGGCCCGGACCCAGGCCTTCGCCCCGGACCAGCCCCAGGACCAGCTCGTGGACCAGGGCCAGCTCGCGGGCCAGGGCCCGGTCCCGGCCGTCGCGGGCGGGCACGCCCCGCCGCCGTTCGCGGTGGACCCGACGGCGATGCCCGCGGCCCACAACAGCGCCTGGTTCGCGGCGCCGCTGGCTCCGCAGGCGGCGTACGAGGGCGGCTACAACCCCCAGTACGTCGAGGGCCTGGAGCCGACCCCGGTCATGCGCCCGGCGGGCCCGGAAGAGCCGCAGCCCGGCCCCCCGCAGGGTCCGGAGCAGGAGCAGCCGGTGCCGGCGCCCCGCCACGAGGAGGCTCCGGAGGCCGCCGACGGGCCGGACGAGGCGGAGTTCGCGGAGGTCGCGTACAAGGTGTTCCGTGCGCTGGTCGACGAGCAGAACGACTTCCCGACGGCGGAGGCGCTCGACATACACCTGTCGGACGGCTACGGCGTGACCCACCCGCGCAGCGGCTCGCTGCTGCGCCGCATGATCCCGGCGTTCAAGCAGCGCTACCAGAAGGACCTGGAGAACGAGCACATCGCCTGAGCCCGCACCACACGCCGGCCATGCGCAAAAGGGCCCGCACCCCGAGGGGTGCGGGCCCTTGCGCAGGGCGGTGCCGGCTCAGACGGCGAGCAGCTTGCGCACGCGGTCGGCGCCCACGGCCAGCAGCAGCGTGGGCAGGCGCGGCCCGGTCTCGCGGGTCACGAGGAGCCGGTAGAGCAGCGCGAAGAACGTCCGCTGCGCGACCTTGAGCTCCGGCGTCGGCTTGGCGTCGGGCTCGAGTCCGGCCATCACCTTGGGCACGCCGTAGACCAGCGTGGTCAGCCCGTCCAGGGACCAGTGCGAGTCCAGCCCCTCGAGCAGCAGGCGCAGCGACTCGCGCCCCTCGTCGTCCAGGGACGACAGCAGCTCCGCGTCGGGCTCCTCGCGTACGAGGGTCCGCTGGTCGGCGGGGACCTGGGTGGTGATCCAGTTCTCGGCGCGGTCCAGGCGCGGCCGTACCTCGTCGAGCGAGGTGAGCGGCTTCTGGGGGTCCAGGTCGCTCAGGATGCGCAGGGTCTGCTCGTCGTGGCCGGCGGTGATGTCGACGACGGACGCGAGCGTCCGGTACGGCATCGGCCGCGGGGTGCGCGGCAGCTCGTGCGAGGCGACCCGTACGGCGCGGCTGTGCGCGGCCGCGTCGGCGGGCAGCACGGAGCCGTCCGCCACCTTGGTCTCCAGCTTGTCCCATTCGTCGTAGAGCCGCTGGATCTCCTGGTCGAAGGCGATCTTGAAGGACTGGTTCGGGCGGCGGCGGGCGTACAGCCAGCGCAGCAGCTGCGGCTCCATGATCTTCAGCGCGTCGGCCGGGGTCGGGACCCCGCCCTTGCTGGAGGACATCTTCGCCATGCCGCTGATGCCCACGAACGCGTACATCGGGCCGATCGGCTGCTCGCCGCCGAAGATGTGCACGATCTGGCCGCCGACCTGGAAGGACGAGCCGGGCGAGGAGTGGTCGACGCCGGAGGGCTCGAACACGACGCCCTCGAAGGCCCAGCGCATCGGCCAGTCGACCTTCCAGACGAGCTTGCCGCGGTTGAACTCGCTGAGCTTGACCGTCTCGGTGAACTCGTCCTCGGTGCAGACGTAGGTCATCTCGGTCGTCTCGTCGTCGTACGAGGTGACCTTGGTGAAGTCCTTGCCGCACTCGGCGCAGTACGGCTTGTACGGGTAGTACCCGCCCTCGCCGGTGCTGCCGTCGTCCTCGGCGGCCGCGCCGGAGCCCTCGGCGGCCTCCAGCTCGGCCTCGTCGACCTGCTTCTGCTGGGGCTTCTTGCCGCCCGGCTTCTGCTTGGTGCGGTACTGGTCGAGGACGGCGTCGATGTCGCCGCGGTGCTTCATCGCGTGCAGCACCTGCTCGCGGTAGGCGCCGGAGGTGTACTGCTCGGTCTGGCTGATCGGGTCGTACTCGACGCCCAGCTCGGCCAGGGCCTCGACCATGGCGGCCTTGAAGTGCTCGGCCCAGTTCGGGTACGGGGAGCCCTCGGGCGCGGGCACGGCGGTCAGCGGGCGGCCGATGTGCCGGGCGTGCGATTCCTCGGTGACGCCGGGGATGCCCTTGGGGACCTTGCGGTAGCGGTCGTAGTCGTCCCACGAGATGAGGTGGCGGACCTCGTGGCCCCGGCGGCGGATCTCGTCCGCGACCAGGTGCGGGGTCATGACCTCGCGCAGGTTGCCCAGGTGGATCGGGCCGGAGGGGGAGAGGCCGGACGCGACGACGACAACCGGAGTTTTCTCGCCGGGTGCTCGGCGCTCCGCCTCGGCGATGACCTCGTCCGCGAAACGGGAGACCCAGTCGGTCTCGGTGCTGCTCTGCGCCACGACACGTCCTTCTATCTCGAATGCTGGCTCCAGCCATTCTCCCAGACGTCCGCGGTCGCTCCGCGGTTGTTTTCTTCCGCCGTTTTCTCCCGCCGTTTTCTCCCGCGAAACGGATGGCCCTCACGTGGGATACTCGGCACTTGTCGGAACAACCAAGTGCACCCACCGGCACAACCTCACAGGAACGGCAGCTCATGGCCTCGGTCCCTTCCCTCGCTTCTTCCGTCAATCAGCGTGTCGCGGACGCCCTCGCCTCGGCTCTGCCGCAGGCCGGTGCCGCCGACCCGCTGCTGCGACGAAGCGACCGGGCCGACTTCCAGGCCAACGGCATCCTGGCGCTCGCGAAGAAGGCCAAGGCCAACCCGCGCGAGCTGGCGACGACCGTGGTCGAGGGCATCGCGACCGGTGACCTGATCCAGGAGATCGAGGTCTCGGGTCCGGGCTTCCTCAACATCACCATCACCGACCGGGCGATCATCGAGACCCTGGCGGCGCGTGCGCTCGACGACCGGCTCGGCGTGCCGCTCGCGGCGAACCCGGGCACCACGGTGATCGACTACGCGCAGCCGAACGTCGCCAAGGAGATGCACGTCGGGCACCTGCGGTCCGCCGTGATCGGTGCGGCGATGGTGGAGATCCTGGAGTTCACGGGCGAGAAGGTGGTCCGCCGCCACCACATCGGCGACTGGGGCACCCAGTTCGGCATGCTCATCCAGTACCTGCTGGAGCACCCGCACGAGCTGGACCACAAGTCGGACGAGGAGGTCTCCGGCGAGGAGGCCATGTCCAACCTGAACCGGCTCTACAAGGCCTCGCGCGCCCTCTTCGACTCCGACGAGGAGTTCAAGACCCGCGCCCGGGCCCGGGTGGTGGACCTCCAGGCCGGCGACCCGGAGACGCTGGCGCTGTGGCAGCGGTTCGTGGACGAGTCGAAGATCTACTTCTACTCCGTCTTCAACAAGCTGGACATGGACATCCAGGACCCGGACGTGGTCGGCGAGTCCGGCTACAACGACATGCTGGTCGAGACGTGCAAGCTGCTGGAGGAGTCGGGCGTCGCCGTCCGCTCCAACGGCGCGCTGTGCGTGTTCTTCGACGACGTCAAGGGCCCGGACGGCAACCCGACCCCGCTGATCGTGCAGAAGTCGGACGGTGGCTTCGGCTACGCGGCCACCGACCTCTCGGCGATCCGCAACCGCGTCGCCGACCTGTCGGCGACCACCCTGATCTACGTGGTCGACGCGCGGCAGTCCCTGCACTTCAAGATGGTCTTCGAGACGGCCCGCCGGGCGGGCTGGCTGAACGACGGGGTCAAGGCCGTCCAGCTGGCCTTCGGCACGGTCCTCGGCAAGGACGGCAAGCCGTTCAAGACCCGCGAGGGCGAGACGGTCCGGCTGGTGGACCTGCTGGACGAAGCCGTCGAGCGGGCGACCGCCGTGGTGCGGGAGAAGGCCGAGAAGGTGGGCCTGACCGAGGCGGAGATCGTGGAGAACGGCCAGTACGTCGGCATCGGCGCGGTGAAGTACGCCGACCTGTCGACCTCGGCCGCGCGCGACTACAAGTTCGACCTGGACCAGATGGTCTCGCTCAACGGCGACACCTCCGTGTACCTCCAGTACGCGTACGCCCGGATCAAGTCCATCCTGCGCAGGGCGGGCGACCGCAAGCCGGTCGCGCACCCGGAGCTGGAGCTGGCCCCGGCCGAGCGCGCGCTGGGCCTGCACCTGGACCACTTCGGCGAGCTGATCGCCGAGGCGGCCGCGGAGCACGCCCCGCACAAGGTGGCCGCGTACCTCTACCAGCTGTCCTCGCTGTTCACGACGTTCTACGACCAGTGCCCGGTCGTGAAGCCCGAGCCGGAACTCGTCGTGGGCGAGAACCGCCTGTTCCTGTGCGACCTGACGGCCCGCACGCTGACCAAGGGCATGTCCCTGCTCGGCATCCGCACGCCCGAGAAGCTCTGACGGCTTCCCCGGCGCCCCACGCACGGCGGCCCCGCCTCCCCTTCCTGGAGGCGGGGCCGCCGTCGTTCAGGGGCGGGCGTTGGTCATGTACCAGTAGTAGGCCTGGGCAGCACCGACGACCGTCCCGGCGACGACGGACAGGAACCGCCTCGTCTGCCTGTTCTGCAGTGCGACCGACCCGCCCGGACCGGCGACCACATCCCAGTGGAACGATTCGCCGGTGCCCTGGTCGATGCGGATGGATTCGCCCGCGGACGCCAGGCTGAAGCTGTCCTGGGACGCGTCCATGTTCACGAGCGATATGGAGCCGTCGTTGTTCCCGGCCACCCGCCAGACGGCGTTGTCGTGCCGGCTGCCGTACCAGAGCCGGCTGGCCTGGCACACGACGGAACCGAAGTAGTCGTTGTCGCCGAGCCACTGGTCGGGCGCGTCCCGGGGTGCCATGACGTAGGTCTGCCCGGGTGTCACCGCCATCACGCCCACGGAGGCGGGGGCCGGGGCGGGGGCCGGGGCGGCCGAGGCCGAACCGCCGGCGATCACGGTCAGCGCGGCGGCGCACGCCACCGCTGCGATGCGTCGGTTCATCGTCAGCCCTTCGTCACGGTGAAGGTGACGGAGGCGTTGTCGCCGCTGCCGCCGCCCTGCCTGCAGTTGAAGCCCTCCGGGACGTGGCAGTAGTAGCTGTTGCTGCCCGCGTAGGGGTTGTTCCAGCCGATGCTGACGTTGCCCACGTCCACCATGCTGAACACCGCCGCTCCCTCCGTCCCGGTCATGAAGCCGTTCGACTCCGAGCGCCAGGTGCCGTCGCCGAAGGGGTACACGCGGTCCGGCGGGACCATGTTGTCGCTCCACGTGCCGTGCACCAGGCTCGACGAGGTGCGGTCCATCGTGTGGGGGGTGCGGTTCTGCAGCTTGACCTGTGTGCTGCGGGCCGCCGTCGCCGAGAACGACCCGTCCTGCGCACCCGCGGGTGCGGCGGCCGCCTTCGCCCCGTTCCGGCCGATGGTGAAGGTGACCGTCGCGTTGTTGCCGCCGCCGCCCGTGCGCGAACAGGTGTAGCCGGTGGGTACGGAGCAGCTGTAGGAGTTGCCTCCGACGTAGGGATTGTTCCAGTGGATGGCGGCCTCGCCGTCGTTCCCGAGGGAATACCACGCGCTGCCCTGCGTCCCCGTCATCATCCCCGAGGAGTGAGAGCCCCACGTGGCCGATTTCAGGCCCGCGATCGTCTCCGGCGGTGTTGCGTCGTCCCACACCCCGTGCAGGAGCTCCGTGTAGTTGCGGTACATCGTCGTCGAGGTCTCGTTGACGACGTTCACCTCGGTGCTGCGCGCCGACTGCGCGACCACCGCGGACTGCTGTGAGGTGTCGTTCCCGGTCGCGGCGACGGCCGTGACGGCCGGGGCGAGCGCCATGGCGGCCGCCATGACCGCGACGGCGGCGCCGCGTGCTCCTCTGTGGAATCCCGAGTGGGTCGACATGTCTGTCTCCTTGTTCCTCGTTCCGGCTTCGCAGCGATGAGCTTGCCGACGCGGCCTAACGGGGATCTAACGCGGATTCCGGCTGTGTTGGTGTAGTTGGTGAACCACTTCCCGCCTTTATGCCTCTTCGCCCCCGAGTGGGTTCCCAAGGGTTCGTAGGGTGCTGGTCAGGAACGACGTGGGGCGGGTGGGGCACGTGATGGACTTCCGGTTGCTCGGGCCGGTGTCGGCCTTCTCGGGGCGGGCCGAGATACCGCTCGGGCCGCCCAAGCGCAGAGCCCTGCTGGCTCTGCTCGTCCTGGCGGACGGCGCTCCCGTGGGGGCCGAGCGGATCAGCGAGGCGCTGTGGGACGACCGGCCGCCGACACACGCCCGGACGGTCGTGTACGGCCACGTGTCCGCCCTGCGCGGCCTGTTGCGCGCCGATCGGGACACCGACGTCGTCACGCGGGACAGCGGGTACGTGCTGCGCGCCGCGCCGGGCTCGGCGGACCTGTGGCGCTTCCGCGAGCTGGTGCGCCGGTCCGCGGCCGCGCCGCCGGGGCAGGAGCCGGCGGAGCTGCTGCGGGAGGCCCTCGGGCTGTGGCGCGGCCCGGTGCTCGCCGGGGCGGGCGACACCCCGTTGATCACCGCGGCGGCCGACCGGCTGGTGGAGGAACACCTCGCCGCGCTGGAGGACTTCGCCGCCGCCTCGTACGCGTGCGGCCGGCACGCGCAGGCCCTGGCGCTGCTGTGGCCGGCCGCCGAGCGGCACCCGCTGCGCGAGTCCCTGATCGCCGCACTCGTCCGCGCGCTGCACCACGCGGACCGTCAGGCCGACGCCGTCGAGCTCTACCGCCGCACGCAGCGCCGGCTCGCCCGGGAACTCGGTGTCGACCCGGGCGCCGCGCTGTCCGAGGCGTACGTGGCCCTGCTGCGCGGCAGGCCCCAGCAGGCCGTGCAGGCGCAACGGCCCCGTCGGTCCCCACCGTCTCCGCAAATCCCGCCGCCCCCACCGCCCGCCGGCCCCGCCGCGCGCATCCCGGCGGCGCCTTCGCGGACGCCGGCCCGGCGGCAGAGCGCCCGCCCGGCCACCCGTCCGGCGGCTCAGCCCGCTCAGCCCGCTCAGACGGCTCAGCCCGCTCAGACGGCTCAGCCCGCTCAGACGGCTCAGCCCGCTCAGGCAGCTCAGGCAGCTCAGGCAGCTCAGGCGGCTCAGCCGGCCACCCGTCCGGCGGCCGGGTCCCGGCCCGCGCCGCCCTTCCTCTTACCGCGCGCTCCCGCCGGCTTCGTCAGCCGCACGGACGACCTGGCGCGGCTCACCGGCATCGCCCGCTCGGACCAGGCACCGCTCAGCGTGGTCACCGGCCCGGCCGGGGTCGGCAAGACCTCGCTCGCCGTCCACTGGGCGTACGCGCACGCCGCCGACTTCCCCGACGGCATCCTCTACGCCGATCTGCGCGCCGGGGAGCCGGACGGCACCGGCCCCCAGACGACCGGTGTCCTGCACGACTTCCTGCAGGCCCTCGGCGTCCCGGAGGAGCGCCTCCCCGCCGAAGCGCGCGCCGCGGAGAACCTGTACCGCGCGACGCTCACCGGTCGCCGCGCGCTCGTCCTGCTCGACAACGCCCGCGACTCGGTCCAGGTCCGCCCCCTGCTGCCCGGCGCGCCCGGCTGCACCGTGCTCGTCACCAGCCGCAACCGGCTGGAAGGGCTCGTGGCCACCGACTGCGCGCGGCTGCTGCCGCTCGGGCGGCTGGCCCCCGCCGACGGGGTGCGGGTCCTGCGCACCGTCATCGGCGACGGCCGGGTGGAGGCGGAGCCCGCCGCCGCCGAGGAACTGTCCGTCCTGTGCGACGGCCTTCCGCTGGCCCTGCGGCTGGCCGCCGCCCGGCTCGCGGCACGGCCCCGGCTCGCCCTGCGCACCATGGCCGACGGGCTGGTCGACGAACACCAGCGGCTGTCCCTGCTGAGCGGCGAGGACCTCGGGGTCGGGGCGACCTTGCGGATGAGCGTGCAGCAACTGCCGCCGGACGCCGCGCTGCTGTTCCGGCAGCTCGCCCTGCACGTGGGATCCGAACTCGACGCCGGCGCCGCGGCCGCCCTCAGCGGCCTGCCCGCCCCGGCCGCCCGCGGCGCCCTGGAGGACCTCGCCACGGCCCACCTCCTCGAGGAGCGGACCAGCGACCGGTACCTGATGCACGATCTGACCCGCCTGTACGCCCGTTCCTGCGCCGGCCTGGCCGACGCCGGGGGCCTGCACCGGCTGCTGGTGCACTACCTGGCCGCCGCCCGGGCCGCCACGGCGGCGGCCGAACCGGGCAGCCAGCCCTGCTGCACCCTGCCCGCCGGGGTGCTCCCGCCCGGTCCGCCGCCCGTCTTCGCCGGCCGCGCCGAGGCGATGGCCTGGCTGGGCACCGAGCGGGCCAACCTGACCGCGGCGGTCGCCGCTGCGGCCGACGCCGGGCACCCCGAGCTGGCCTGGCGCACCGCCGTACAGCTGTGGCCGCTCGTCGTGCGCCAGGTGCACGACGGGTGGGAGCCGACCCTGCGGCGCGCCCTGGACGCCGCCACCGCGCTCGACGATCCCGATGCCCGCTCGCGGCTGGGCTCGCTGCTCGGCTGGGTCCTCACCGAGAACGGACAGCACACCGAGGCACTGGAGCACCTGAGCCGGGCGCCGGAGCTGGCACTGCGGGCGGCGGACCCGGTCGGCCACGTCATCGCCCTGGTCAACTGGGCCGGCGCGCTGGAGCGCGCGGACGACCTGCCGGGCGCCGGGGAGTTGCGCGAACGGGCCGCGCGCATGGCTCAGGACCTCGGTCACCCCCACACCGAGGTCCTGGCCCTCTACCACCTGGCCGCGCACTGCCTGGCGACCGGGCGTCCGGGCGAGGCGCTGGCCCACGGCCGCCGGGGCCTGGAGCTGGCCTCCGAGGAGCAGTCGGACGAGCGCCGGGCGCTGCTGCTGGACACCTGCGGCAAGGCGCTGCGCGCCCTCGGCCGCGGCGAGGAGGCCCGCCGCTGCCTGTCGCGGGCGGCGGCCCTCACCGGGCGCCGGGCGCCGGGCGGCGAGGGCTCACCGGCTCCGGCCCGCGGGCAGCAGCGTCAGAGCCACCCCACCTCGAAGGTCACCGAGGCGTTGTTGCCGGGGCCTCCGGTCTGCCGGCACGAGTAGCCGGACGGCGCGCGGCAGCCGTACTTGTTGCTGCCGAAGTACGGGTTGTTCCAGTAGATCTCCACGGGTCCGTGCTGCGTCCCGAAGACCGCCAGCCCCTCGGTGCCGGTCAGGACGCCGTTGGACTCCGACTGCCAGGTGCCCGAGGAGTCCGCGGCGATCGTCGCGGGCGGCTCCGGGTACCACATCCCGTGGACCAGCGAGGCCTCCCAACGCGTCCAGGCCAGGGGGGTCCTGTTGGTCAGCGTGACCTTGGTGCTGCGTGCCGCCTGGGTCCCGGGGACGGTCTGCTGCCGCTCCGCGGCGGCCCCGGCGGGCTGCGCCACCGCGTGCGCGGGGCCGGCCGCGACACCGGCGAGGAGCGCCGCGGCCCCGGCCGCCGCCAGGCGCCGTGCCATCCGTCCCCGGGACGTACTGCGTTGCCCGTACCACTGAACCGCTGCGTCCACGGCCGTCTCCCTGTCTGCGTCTGGTCCGTCTCTCCGACGGGAGGAGACGCTGCCGCAGGGCCCTAACGCCCGGTATGACGCGGTCCTAACGCCGGCCCGTACGCCGTTGGCATTTCGTGATGTTCAAGCCACCCACATTCACGCCATCCCCACTAATCTGATCACGTTCAAAAGACATGCATGGGGGGAACACAAATGAAGAAGATCAAGCGCATCGCGGCCGTAGCCGCCGTGGCCGTGGCGGGACCGACCATCCTGACCGCCACGCCCGCGCTGGCCGCCGAGCAGCCGGCCGTGAGCGTCCCGGACACGGCGCCGAAGGACGACGCCACCGCCGACGCCGGCGCGCCGACCACGCCGGTCGTGGAGACTCCCGTCGCGGAGAAGCCCGCCGAGCAGCCGCCGGCCCCGGTCGTGGAGAAGCCCGCACCGCCCGCACCGGCCCCGGCCCCGGCGCCCGCCGAGCAGCCCGCGAAGGACGCCAAGCCCTCCACGGACGAGCAGGACGCGGACGCCGACGGGATCCTGATGGGCCCCGAGGTCACCGTCGCGGGCATCCCGAAGGACGGCTTCAAGGCCGATGGCGGCTGGACCCCGCTGAAGGTGACGGTCGACAACTCCGGCCACCTCGCCGTCCCGAACTACACGCCCTCCCTGACCGTGTTCGAGGAGAACGACAAGTTCAAGTCCTCGCAGGTCAAGGTCGAATGGCGGGCCGGCGACGGGGCCTGGCAGGCCGCCAAGCCCGTCCAGAGCGCCGAGCTCGGCCCGGGCCTCCAGTACGACCTGGGAACCACCCCGAACCTCCCCACGGACAAGGTCTACACGGTCGACGTGCGGATCAGCTTCGCGGCGGACACCCCGGTGCTGCCCTTCGAGCTGTACTCGGACGGCAAGAGCCGCAGCGGGGCCGACACCAACCACTCCCCCGCCACCTGGTACAGCACCAAGATCAGCGGGGCGACGGGCGGCGAGGAGAACCCCTTCGTCGAGGGCCCCAAGCTGACCCTCAACGGCGTGGCGGAGACCGTCAAGGCGGGCGGCGACTGGAGCAACCTGTCGGTGCGCGTGGACAACTCCGGCAAGGAGGCCCTGGCGGGCTTCAACGTCGGACTGGGCCTGTCCCGCCCCGACTGGGTCTCGATGAAGGGCTCCCAGATCGAGGTCGAGGTCCTCAGCAAGGACAAGGACGGCAACGCCGGCTGGCACGAGGCCGAGATCCGCGACCAGGAGGAGGGCGTCTTCTTCGGGGCCGACCTGGCCGGCGGCCCGGTCGCCGCGGGCCAGAGCTTCGACGTCCAGGTCCGCGTCCGCCTGGCGAAGGACGCGCCGCTCGGCGACCTGACCCTCACCGCGTGGGGTTCGTCGCAGGTCGGCCCGGACACCCCGGCGCCGTGGGCGCAGTCGCGCTCGCAGGGCCGCCTGACGAAGATCGTCGCCGCCGACCCGGCCACCGGCGACAACGGCAACCAGCCGAACCCGAACGGCGGCGCCAAGCCGATCGTCGACACCACCACCGGCGGCTCCACCGGCGGCGAACTCGCCGCCACCGGCGCCGACGCGGCCACCAGCTGGGCCCTCGGCGGCGCGGGCGTGGCCCTCGCCCTGGGCGCCGCCCTGGTCGCGGGCACCGGCCGCCGCCGCCGCACCACCGCCTGAGGCGCGACCGGGCCGTTCACCCGAACGGCCCGGTTCGGTGTTTTCCGGCCCGGGTAGGGGACGGCCCGTCCGTCCCCGCCCCCACCGGAGGCCCCCGTGCCCGACATGAACGGCCCCTACAAGCCCGGCACCCCGTGCTGGATCGACCTGATGGCCCCCGACCAGCAGGCGGCCCTCGACTTCTACTGCGGCCTGTTCGGCTGGCAGGGCGAGATCGGCCCGCCCGAGCAGGGCGGGTACTCCGTGTGCACCCTCAAGGGCAAGCCGGTCGCCGGGATCATGAAGGCGATGAACCCGGACGGCAGCATCCCCGACCCGCTGCCGCCGACCGTGTGGACGACGTACCTGTCCACCGACGGCATCGACTCCACCGTCAAGTCCCTCACCGACGCGCGCGGTGAGGTCCTCATGGGCCCGATGGAGGTCATGGACCTCGGCAGGATGGCCGTGGCCGCCGACCCGACCGGCGCCGTCTTCGGCCTGTGGGAGCCGGGCACCTTCGACGGCGCGGGCATCGTCAACGAGCACGGGGCGCTGATCTGGAGCGAGCTGAGCACCGGTGACACCGATGCCGCCGCCGCGTTCTACTCGGCCATCCTGCCGGTCACCACGGCGCCCAGCGAGATGGAAGGCGGCCCGGACTACACGGAGTTCAAGGTCGCCGGCCGCTCCGTGGCCGGGATGATGGGCCTCGACAACCTGCCGCCCGGCACGCCCCCGAACTGGCTGCCGTACTTCCACGCGGACGACGTGGACGGCATCCAGGCCAAAGCCGCCGAGGCCGGAGCGCAGGTCCTCATGCCCGCGTTCGACATGGTGGCCGGCCGGATGGCCGTCCTGGCCGATCCGCAGGGCGCGGTGTTCGCGGTGATCAAGGCGAAGGCCCCGGAGCAGCCCGCCTGATCCCTGCCGGGGTCAGCGGAACTCGCACCACACCACCTTGCCCGGCGCCCGGGGCAGCACGCCCCAGGCGTCGGCGAGGGCCGCCACGATCGTCAGCCCCAGCCCGGCCGGGCGCCGCTCCGCCATCCGCGAGAGCCCGGGCCCGCTGTCGTGCACCTCGACCCGGACGGTCGCGTCCTCGAAGACCAGCAGCCGCACCCGGTAGCCCCGGCCTGGGGGAACCCCGTGCCGCAGGGCGTTCGTGGCCAGCTCGCTCACGCAGAGCAACATGTCGTGCTTGCGGGATGTCACACCCCACACGTCAAACGTCTCTCCGGCGAAGTGCCTGGCCGCAGCCACGGTTTGGCGTGAGCGGGGGTAGAAGCGGTCCCGCATCAGGGCGGGTTGAGTATTCACGTTCACGGGGTGATCGTCGCGTTACGTGACTAGCGTGGATCAGTAGGCCAACCCGTACCCGCTACCAGTACGGGTTGGTACGGGTACTTGGCGGGCGCAGGTGGGGAGTTCACGTTCATGCCACCAAGGAAGCGGGCACGGCCCAACGCGACAGCAATGAAGATGGTCGGCGAGCAGCTGGCTGTCTGCCGCGTCGCGACAGGATTGACGCAGAAGGAGCTCGGCAAGCGCGTCGGCCTCCAGGAGGAGAGCATCGCCTCCATCGAGCAGGGCAGGCGGCCCTTGATGCCGGATGTGGCTGAGTTGATGGACCAGATCCTGGGGTTGCCCGGCGTTCTGACCGTTGCCGCGCACAAGATGCCGCATATCGACGTGATCCCTGCCTGGGCAGAGCCGCTGATCAACCTGGAGCAGAAGGCCGCCGCCTTGTCCTCATACGAAAACCAGGTCATCCCGGGTCTGCTCCAGACCAAGGCGTACACCCAGGCCGTCTTCCACAGCCGCGTCCCGCTGTACGCCGACAGCGAGATCGCGGACCAGACGGCCGCACGCATCGACCGCCAGTCCACGTTGCGGCGCGAGAAGCCGATGCTGGCCAGCTTCGTGATCTGGGAGCCCGTACTCACCTGCCCGCTCGGCGGCCGGGAAGTCCTCGACGAGCAGCTCCGGTACCTGCTGTCCTGTTCCGAACTGACGGGCGTGTCGATCCAGATTCTACCGTTGAACCGTGTCCGCCATCCGGCCTTGGACGGCCCGTTCGTCCTGCTGGAGACCCCGGACCACCAGCACATCGCGTACCTGGAAACGCACCGCGGCAGCCTGGTCGTCTCCGACCTCGACGAGGTCAGCATCCTCTCGCAGAAGTATGCAATGCTGCGAACACAGGCCCTCAACCCCGAGGAAACCAGGGACCTGTTGAAACGGCTGCTAGGAGATCCATGAGCACCGAACTCACGTGGTTCAAGTCCAGCTACAGCGGCAGCGAGGGCGGCAACTGCCTGGAGGTCGCGGCGGGCAGGGACACCGTCCACGTCCGTGACTCCAAGGTCACCGATGGCCCGACCCTGGCCCTGGCCCCCGCCGCCTGGGCCGATCTCACGGCGTGGGCCGGCTCCGCGAGCTGATCAGCTCCGCCAGGCCGTCCAGGATCCGGCCCAGCCCGAACGCGAACTGGAAATCCGGCTCGTCGGACCCGGTGAACGCGTCGGAGTCCAGCAGCCGCGTCACGGCCGGGTGGGTGTCCGGGCCGGTCATCAGGCGGAGCGTGCGCAGGTACTGGGACATCGCCACGTCCGGTGAGACGCCGGACTTCACCATGGCGTCCATCATGTCCGCGGCCATGGTGGCCTCGTTCCGCACGAGCCCGCCGATCAGGATGATCGTCGAGATCTTCTCGCCCTCGTCCAGCCCGGTGTCGGCCAGCGCCGCGAGCCCGCGTTCCATCCAGGCGAGCTGGTTGGGGCTGACCGGGGCCGCGGTGAGCGGGATGCGCAGGATCCAGGTGTTGGCCATCAGGACGGCCCGCTGCGCGTACGCCCACTCCGACAGCAGCTCCCGCCAGGTCCGCCCCTCCCCGCCGGCCGCCTCCGGGGGCGCGCCGACACCCGCGTCCGCCATCAGGATGTAGAGCTCTTCCTTCGCCGTGACGTACCGGTAGAGGGACATCGTCGAGACGCCCAGCTCCTTGGCCACCCGGCCCATGGAGACGGCGTCCATCCCCTCCCCCGCGGCGAGCGCGACGGCCGCGTCCACGATCCGCGTGAGGGTGAGCGTGGGGCGGGGTCCCTTGCCGGGGCGTTCGCGCAGGCCCCAGGCCATCTCGAGGCTCGCCGGGAGCCCGGTGTCGCCCACCGGTTCCTTCGCCATCGCCGCCGTCACCTCCCTCGTAAGCCGTTGACCCACATCCTAGTTCTGTGTATTACTTACACAGAAGAGCGTAACCCCTACGCAGAAGGGAGCGTGGTCCCCGATGACCACGAACGACCTCGGTATCCACGCCATCGGCCTGACCAAGTCCTACGGGGGCCTGCGCGTCCTCGACGGCATCGACCTGGCCGTCCCGCGCGGCAGCGTCCTGGCCCTGCTCGGTCCCAACGGCGCCGGCAAGACCACCACCGTCCGGCTGCTGGCCACCCTCACCGCCCCCGACTCCGGAACGGCCCGCGTCGCCGGGCACGACGTCGCCTCCGAACGCTCCCGGGTGCGCGAACGCATCAGCCTGACCGGGCAGTTCGCGGCCGTGGACGACCTCCAGACCGGCGCCGAGATGCTCCGCATGATGGGACGCCTGGCCGGGCTCTCCGCACGCGACTCCCGTGCCCGCGCCGTCGAGCTGCTGGACCGGTTCGGACTGGCCGAGGCCGCCGGGCGCACCGCGAAGACCTACTCGGGCGGCATGCGCCGCCGCCTCGACCTCGCCGCCGGGCTCGTCTCCCGGCCCGAGGTGATCTTCCTGGACGAGCCGACCACCGGGCTGGACCCGCGCAGCCGCCAGGACCTGTGGGACCTCGTACGGGAACTGCGCGCCGACGGCACGACCGTGCTGCTGACCACGCAGTACCTGGAGGAGGCCGACCGGCTCGCCGACCGCGTGGCCGTTCTCGCCGACGGGCGGATCGCCGCCGAGGGGACGCCCGCCGCGCTCAAGTCCCGCGTCGCGGGCCACCGCCTCGACCTGACGATGGCCACCCGGGCCGCCTACGAGGCGCTCGCCGCGCGGGCCGTCCACCTCGCCCCGGACGAGCTCACCCTCGGCCTGCCCACCGACGGCAGCGCCGCGCACGTCCGGGCGCTGCTCGACGAACTCGACCCGGACCGCACCGCGGTGGACCGCTTCACGGTCCGCGGCGCCACCCTCGACGACGTGTTCCTCACCCTGACCGGAGCCGCCACGTGAACACCTCCGCCCTCACCCTCGCCGGCCGCAGCGTACGCATCAGCCGCCGCCAACCGGACGCGCTGATCACCGCCCTGATGCTGCCGGTCATGCTGATGCTGATCTTCGTCTACTTCTTCGGCGGGGCCATCGACACCGGGACGCGGTACGTGACGTACGTGGTCCCGGGAGCCATGCTGCTGTGCGCGGGCTTCGGCGCGGCGAGCACCGCCGTCAGCGTCGCCGACGACATGAAGAACGGCGTCATCGACCGCTTCCGGTCCCGCAACGTCGGCGGCATCCCGATCCTGGCCGGCCACGTGACGGCCTCGGTCCTGCGCAACCTGGTGTCCACCACCCTGGTGCTGGCCGTCGCGCTGGCCATCGGCTTCCGCCCGCAGGCCTCCGCGCCCGCCTACCTGGCCGCGGCGGCGCTCCTCGTCGCCTACATCACGGCGATCTCCTGGCTGGCCGCGACGCTCGGCCTGCTCGCGAAGTCCCCCGAGGCGGCGGGCGGGTTCACCTTCCTGATGATGTTCCTGCCCTACCCGTCCAGCGCGTTCGTGCCCATCGACACCATGCCCGCCTGGCTCCACGGCTTCGCCGACCACCAGCCGCTGACCCCGGTGATCGAGTCCCTGCGCGCCCTGCTCCTGGACCAGCCCGCGGGCAACGCCCCCTGGGTGGCCCTGACCTGGTGCGCGGCGATCGCGGCCGGGTCCGTGGCGCTGGCGGCCGTCCTCTTCGACCGACGGACCCGCTGACGGGCTCCGGAGGGAGCCGCCGGCGGGCCGACGGCCGCCGCACCGCTGCCGTAGCGCTCAGCGGTTGAGCGGGTAGGAATGCCGGCCCGTCGCCTCGTCGATCTCGGCGTGGGCCTTCTGCAGCATCTGCGACGCGAGATCCATGAGCGCGCGAGCACCCGCGATCTCTTCCCCGACCCTGAGCTGCTCCGGGTCGGAGGGGTGGCGCATGGCATAGCCGTGCGCCCTGATCTCGGAGCCGTCCCCGAGCCTGACCAGAGCCGCCGCACTGGTGCGGTGGCCCTCCTCGGTGAATCCGAGCTCCACATGCCACCCGACGAGCGTGGCCATGGTGCATCACCTCCAGGGGCTCACCCTTCCCTCCAGGGTGCGCCCGGGGCATGCCCCGCGCGAGCGGGGCGTCACGCCCTCAGCGGGCGTCGCGCAGCCAGCCCGCGACCTCCGTCGCCCAGTACGTCAGGATCGTGTCCGCGCCCGCGCGCTTGATGCCCAGCAGGGTCTCCAGGATGGCGCGGTCGCGCTCGATCCAGCCCTTCTCCGCGGCCGCCTCGATCATCGCGAACTCGCCGCTGATCTGGTATGCCGCCACCGGGACGTCCACCGACTGGGCCACCCGGTACAGGATGTCCAGGTAGGGGCCGGCCGGCTTGACCATCACCATGTCGGCGCCCTCCTCCAGGTCGAGCGCCAGCTCCCGCAGGGACTCCCGTGCGTTCGCCGGGTCCTGCTGGTACGTCTTGCGGTCGCCCCGGAGGGAGGAGGCGACGGCCTCGCGGAAGGGGCCGTAGAAGGCGGAGGTGTACTTCGCCGTGTAGGCCAGGATCGAGACGTCCTCGTGGCCGGTCTCGTCCAGCGCGTCGCGGACGACCCCGACCTGACCGTCCATCATGCCGCTCGGGCCCACCACGTGGACGCCCGCGTCGGCCTGGACCTGCGCCATCTCCGCGTACCGCTCCAGCGTCGCGTCGTTGTCGACCCGGCCGGCCTCGTCCAGGACCCCGCAGTGGCCGTGGTCGGTGTACTCGTCCAGGCACAGGTCCGACATGATCACCAGGTCGTCGCCGACCTCCGCCTTCACGTCCCGGATCGCGACCTGCAGGATCCCGTCCGGCTCGGTGCCCGCCGTGCCCAGCGCGTCCTTGTTCTCGTCCGCCGGCACACCGAACAGCATGATCCCCGCGACCCCGGCCTCCACGGCCTCCACGGCGGCCTTGCGCAGCGTGTCCCGCGTGTGCTGGACCACGCCCGGCATCGCCGAGATCGCCAGGGGCTCGCTGATGCCCTCGCGCACGAACGCCGGGAGGATCAGGTCCGAGGGGTGCAGCCGGTTCTCCGCGACCATCCGCCGCATCGCCGGGGTCGTGCGCAGCCGGCGGGGCCGCGAGCCGGGGAAGGATCCGTACGCGCTCATCTTCAGTCGCCTCTTCGAGCTTCGACAGCAGTCGGGACCAAGCGTAGAGCCCTCCCCGGGCGGGAGCCGCGCGGCCCGGGGCCGACGGCCCCGGCCCCTCAGAACCTCGGCTCAGGCGACTGCGCCGCGCACAGCTCCGCCGCCTCCTCGTGCGTCTCGACCGCCGGCGGCGAGCCTTCGAGGGGCAGGCGGGCGGTCTCCTTCATGCACGCCACCGCGACGAGGCCGACCAGGGCCGCGCCCATCGCGTAGTAGGCGGGCATCAGGTTCGAGCCGCTCCAGCCGATCAGGGCGGTGATCACCAGCGGAGTCGTCCCGCCGAAGATCGACGCCGACAGGTTGTAGCCCACGGACAGCGAGCCGTAGCGGACCTGGGTGGGGAAGAGCGCCGGGAGCGCGGCCGACATCGTGCCGAGCATGCAGACCAGCGAGAGCCCCAGCATCAGCATCCCGGCGGTGATCGCCGGGATGCCGCCCTGACGGATCAGCAGGAACGCCGGCAGGGAGAGCACGAGGAACCCCGCCATGCCCGCCATCAGCACCGGCTTGCGGCCGAAGCGGTCGGAGAGCGCGCCGACCCGGCTGATGAGGAGCATCAGGAAGACCATCACCGCGAGCAGGATGAGCAGGCCGTGGGTCTCGCTGTAGCCGAGCTCGTCGGAGAGGTAGGTCGGCATGTACGACAGCAGCATGTAGTCGGTGATGTTGTACGCGCCGACCAGGCAGATGCACAGGATCAGCGTCGGCCACTGCTCGCGGAAGATCCGCGCGAGGTCGCCCTTGCCGGACGTCTCCACGCCGTCGGCGGCCTCGGTGGCCCGGGCGGCCCCGCCGTCGAGCTTCCGGAAGGCCGGGGTCTCGTCCAGCCGCAGCCGCAGGTAGAGGCCCACCAGGCCGAGCGGACCGGCGACCAGGAAGGGGACGCGCCAGCCCCAGGTCTCCATCTGCGCGTCGTCGAGCACCGCGTACAGCGCGGTCACGAGCCCGGCCGCGCCCACGTAGCCGGCCAGCGTGCCGAATTCGAGGAAGCTGCCGAAGAACCCCCGGCGCCGGTCGGGCGCGTACTCGGCGATGAAGGTGGAGGCGCCGCCGTACTCACCGCCGGTCGAGAAGCCCTGGAGCATCCGGAAGAGGATCAGCAGGGCCGGGGCCCACAGGCCGATCGCGCCGTGCGAGGGGATCAGGCCGATGGCAAACGTGCCCACCGCCATCAGGATCATGGTGAGGGCCAGCACCTTCTTGCGGCCCAGCCGGTCCCCCAGCGGCCCGAAGAACATCCCGCCGAGCGGCCGCACCAGGAAGGCCACGGCGAACGTCGCGAACGAGGACAGCAGCTGGGTGGTCTCGTTCCCCGACGGGAAGAAGACGTGCCCGAGGGTGACGGCCAGGTAGGAGTAGATGCCGAAGTCGAACCACTCCATGGCGTTGCCCAGCGAGGCCGCCTTCACCGCGCGCTTGACCGCGCGGTCGTCCGTGACGGTGATGTCCGTCCGGCGCAGCCGCGGGCTCTGGCGCTGTCTGATCGCCCGGAAGAGCCCGGGATGGCGCTTCACCGCTTCGGGATCGGCCGTCTGCTGGGGTCGGGGGGCCGCCATGGACGGTCCTTTCCTCGGAGGTGTTCCAGCCCTCCCGTCTGCGCGATCACGGCGGTCCCAAACGGGCCGAAGGGCCCGGTGCGACGTGGATCACACACGGAAGGGCCCGGGTGCGCACCGCACCCGGGCCCTTCCCTCCTCCTGCGCTAAGCCGCTCACGTCGTACGACGACGCCGCGCCCCCGGCCTCCGCTCGCTCGGCCGGAACACCGTCTCGCCGGCCTCCTTGGCCGCCTCGCGGCGCGCCGCGCCGTACTCGGCCAGCGCCTCCGCCAGCTTCGACACCGACGGCTCCGGCGACAGCACGTCCACGCGCAGCCCGTGCTCCTCCGCGGTCTTGGCCGTCGCCGGCCCGATACACGCGATGACGGTCACGTTGTGCGGCTTGCCCGCGATCCCGACCAGGTTGCGGACCGTGGACGAGGACGTGAAGAGCACGGCGTCGAAACCGCCGCCCTTGATCGCCTCACGCGTGTCCGCCGGCGGCGGCGAGGCGCGCACCGTGCGGTAGGCGGTGACGTCGTCGACCTCCCAGCCGAGCTCGATCAGCCCGGCGACCAGCGTCTCGGTCGCGATGTCGGCCCGCGGCAGGAACACCCGGTCGATCGGGTCGAAGACCGGGTCGTACGGAGGCCAGTCCTCCAGCAGCCCGGCCGCGGACTGCTCCCCGCTCGGCACCAGGTCCGGCTTCACACCGAACTCCACCAGCGCGGCAGCGGTCTGCTCGCCCACCGCGGCGACCTTGATCCCCGCGAAGGCCCGCGCGTCGAGCCCGTACTCCTCGAACTTCTCGCGCACCGCCTTCACGGCGTTGACCGAGGTAAAGGCGATCCACTCGTAGCGGCCCGTCACCAGGCCCTTCACGGCCCGCTCCATCTGCTGCGGGGTCCGCGGCGGCTCCACGGCGATCGTCGGCACCTCGTGCGGCACCGCGCCGTACGAACGCAGCTGGTCGGAGAGCGAGGCGGCCTGCTCCTTCGTGCGCGGTACGAGCACCCGCCAGCCGAACAGCGGCTTCGACTCGAACCAGGCCAGCTCCTCGCGCCGCGCGGCGGCGCTGTGCTCACCGACCACGGCTATGACCGGCCGGGCGCCCTCGGGCGAGGGGAGCACCTTGCCCTGCTTGAACACCTGGGCGATGGTGCCCAGCGTCGCGGACCAGGTCCGCTGGCGCGTGGTCGTGCCGGCGACGGTCACCGTCAGCGGGGTGTCGGGCTTGCGCCCGGCGCCCACCAGCTCGGCGGCGGCACTCGACACGGTCTCCAGGGTCGCGGAGACGACGAGGATGCCGTCGCTCGCCCCCACCTCGCTCCAGCAGCGCGCCGACGCGTTCTTCGCGTCCACGAACCGCACGTCCGCGCCCTGCTTGTCACTGAGCGGCACACCGGCGTACGCGGGCACGCCGACGGCGGTCGCGACGCCCGGCACCACCTCGAAGGGGATGCCGGCGGTGGCGCAGACGAGCATCTCCTCGGCCGCGTTGCCGTCGAGACCGGGGTCGCCGGTGACGGCACGCACGACCCGCCTGCCGGACCGTGCGGCCTCCATGACAAGATTGGCGGCGTCGCGGATCACCGGGACCCCGGCGGCCGCTGACACTTCGTCAGCGATCGTCAGCTGCGGCGTGTCGACACCCGCGCGCGCATGCGTCCGTACGACGTCGAGCACCTCGGGCTCCGCGATCAGTACGTCCGCGGCGGCGAGTGCCTCGACGGCGCGCAGCGTCAGCAGACCCGGGTCGCCGGGGCCGGCACCGAGGAAGGTGACGTGTCCGTGGGCGGCGAGTGCCGGAAAAGCGGAGGTGGTCGGACTTGAGGGGTTCAAAGCGATCGCTCCCCCATCAGACCGGCCGCGCCCTTGGCCAGCATCTCGTCCGCGAGTTCGCGGCCGAGAGACATGGCCTCGTCGTACGACTGGGGCACGGGACCGGTGGTGGACAGCTGCACCAGCGTCGAGCCGTCGAGGGTTCCGACGACGCCGCGCAGGCGCATTTCATTGACAGTCTGTCCGTCGGCCAGAAGGTCGGCGAACGCGCCCACGGGTGCGCTGCAGCCGGCCTCCAGGGCGGCGAGCAGGGAACGCTCGGCGGTCACGGCGGCCCGGGTGTGCGGGTCGTCGAGTTCACCGAGCGCGGCGATGAGGTCCGCGTCGGACGCGAGGCACTCCACGGCCAGGGCCCCCTGGCCGGGAGCGGGCAGCACGTGGTCGACCGACAGCAGGTCGGTGGCCTCGTCGCTGCGCCCGATCCGGTTCAGGCCGGCGGCGGCGAGCACGACGGCGTCGAGCTCCCCGTCCCGTACGAATCCGATGCGGGTGTCGACGTTCCCGCGGATCGGCACGGTCTCGATGCGCTTGCCGAGCGAGCGGGCGTAGTGGTTCAGCTGGGCGGTCCGCCGCGGCGAACCGGTGCCGATCCGCGCCCCGTCGGGCAGCTGCTCGAAGGTCAGGCCGTCCCGGGCGACGAGCGCGTCCCGCGCGTCCTCGCGCAGCGGCATGGCCGCGATCACGAGGTCGTCGGGCTGCGCGGTCGGCAGGTCCTTCAGCGAGTGCACGGCGAAGTCGACCTCGCGGCGCAGCAGCGCGTCGCGCAGGGCCGTGACGAACACGCCGGTCCCGCCGATCTGCGCGAGGTGCTCGCGCGAGACGTCGCCGTACGTCGTGATCTCCACGAGCTCGACGGGCCGGCCGGTGATCGCCCGTACCGCCTCGGCGACGTGGCCCGACTGGGACATGGCCAGCTTGCTCCGCCGCGTACCGAGCCGCAGCGGCTGGTCGGGACGTGTGTTCATGATGCCCGTCCTGGGTCGTCGTCGTTCAGGGGATCGGCCGCGTCTGCCCGGCTGACGGAAGCCACCGTCTGGGGGTCGAGGTCGAAGAGTTCGCGCAGCGCCTCGGCGTACCCGGCGCCGCCGGGCTCGCTCGCGAGCTGCTTCACGCGCACGGTCGGCGCGTGCAGGAGCTTGTCGACGACACGGCGCACGGTCTGGGTGACCTCGGCCCGCTGCCGTTCGTCGAGATCGGGCACCCGCCCGTCGAGCCGCGCCACTTCCATGGCCACGACCTCGGCGGCCATGGCGCGCAGGGCGACGACGGTGGGCGTGATGTGCGCGGCCCGCTGGGCCGCGCCGAAGGCCGCCACCTCACCGGCGACTATCGTGCGCACGGCGTCGACGTCGGCGGCCATCGGGGCGTCCGCGGACGCCTCGGCGAGGCTCTCGATGTCGACCAGCCGCACCCCGGGGATCCGGTGCACGGCGGCGTCGATGTCCCGGGGCATGGCCAGGTCCAGCAGCGCCAGCCGGGCGCCGCTCGCGCCGTCGGCCTGCGTACGGGTACTGCGCCGGGGCTGGCGCTGCGCGGTGGCCTCGCCCTGGTCGGCCCAGGTCCCGTGCAGCTCGAGCGAGCCGGCGTCGACCCCGGCCAGCGCGGCCCGCCCGTCGGGCCCCACGGGGCACCCGTCGGGTTCGACGGCGCTGATGGTCCGCGCGGCCCCGGCATCGGTGAGCCGGCCGCCGCCCTGAGCGGCAGCGGCGAGCCGCGCCACCACCGCGCGATCGAGCCCCGCCGGCACGCCCCGCGCGCCAGCGCCGGCGTCAGCCGAATCCAGCCCCGCCGGCACGCCCGGCGCGGGAACGGCGGCGTCAGCCGAACCCAGCCCCACCGGCACACCCCGCGCGCCAGCGGCGGCGTCAGCCGAATCCAGCCCCGCCGGCGTTTGAGGCGCGGGGTCCGGGGCGGAGCCCCGGGACACGGCGGCGAGCACATCGTCGGCGGTCAGCACGAGCCCCGTCGCACCCGTGCACGAGACGACCAGGTCGACTCGTGTCAGCTCATCCGCGACCAGAGCCATCGGCACCGCGGCCGCCTTCACCCCGGTGCCCGAGGCAACCAGAATCTCGGCCAGCCGCTCCGCCCGCTCGGCGGTCCGGTTGGCGACCACGATCTCGGCGACGCCGACCCGCGCCAGCGTGGCCGCGGCCAGCGAGGACATCGACCCGGCGCCGATCACCAGCGCCCGCTTCCCGGCGGCCCACTCCCCCACCGGGAGGTGCACCGCGAGCTGCTCGAGCCCGAAGGTGACCAGCGACTGCCCGGCCCGGTCGATCCCGGTCTCGGAGTGCGCCCGCTTGCCGACCCGCAGCGCCTGCTGGAACAAGTCGTTGATCAGCCGCCCGGCGGTGTGCAGCTCCTGCCCCAGCGCCAGCGCGTCCTTGATCTGGCCGAGGATCTGCCCCTCGCCCACGACCATCGAGTCCAGCCCGCACGCCACCGAGAACAGGTGGTGCACCGCCCGGTCCTCGTAGTGCACGTACAGGTACGGAGTGAGCTCTTCCAGAGCCACCCCGCTGTGCTGTGCCAGCAGCGTGGACAGCTCGGCGACACCGGCGTGGAACTTGTCCACGTCCGCGTACAGCTCGATGCGGTTGCACGTGGCGAGCACCGCGGCCTCCGTCGCCGGCTCGGCGGCGAGGGTGTCGTGCAGCAGCTTGACCTTGGCGTCCGCGGACAGCGAGGCACGCTCCAGCACGCTCACGGGCGCGCTGCGGTGGCTCAGCCCTACGACGAGCAGACTCATGCCGGCATCACCGCCGGCACGTCGCCCTCGGGCCCACCCTTGCGCGCCTCGGCGGCGGCGCGGCCGGCCGGCGGCACCACGGCCGCGGCGGGGGCGGCGCCACCCGTGGAGGAGCCGCCCTCGGCAGCCGCGGCGGCTGCTTCCTCGCCGGCCTTGCGCTGCTCGTGGAACGCGAGGATCTGAAGCTCGATCGAGAGGTCCACCTTGCGCACGTCCACGCCGTCGGGCACGGAGAGCACGGTCGGGGCGAAGTTCAGGATGGAGGTGACACCGGCGGCGATCAGCCGCTCGCTGACCTGCTGCGCCGCACCGGCCGGCGTCGCGATGACGCCGATCGAGACCCCGTTCTCCTCGATGATCTTCTCCAGCTCATCGGTGTGCTGGACGGGGATCCCGGCCACCGGCTTGCCGGCCATCGCGGGGTCGGCGTCGATCAGCGCGGCGACGCGGAAGCCGCGGGAGGCGAACCCGCCGTAATTGGCGAGGGCCGCGCCCAGGTTGCCGATGCCGACGATGACGACCGGCCAGTCCTGGGTGAGCCCGAGTTCACGGGAGATCTGGTAGACGAGGTATTCCACGTCGTAGCCCACGCCGCGCGTGCCGTAGGACCCCAGGTACGAGAAGTCCTTGCGCAGCTTCGCGGAGTTGACTCCGGCCGCGGCCGCGAGCTCCTCGGAGGACACCGTGGGCACCGATCGCTCGGAGAGCGCGGTGAGGGCGCGCAAGTACAGCGGAAGCCGGGCGACAGTGGCCTCGGGAATACCTCGGCTGCGGGTCGCCGGTCGGTGAGTTCGGCCAGTTGCCACGATGCTCCTGCGGGATGAGCGGGGCTGCAGGCGGCCACTTGTCCCAGGACCGCCCCGTCGACAGCAGGCTATGCCTTTGTGAACGCGTGCACAAAGATTGTGTCCAATTTGTCCGACCAAAGTGACCGGGGTCACGCGCCATCGGCATGGAAGAGCGGAACCAACGGCACGCCGAACCCGTTCAAATCCCAAGGGGGGCAAAACCGTACACACTCCTCACAGATACGCCCCCGAGACCCCACAAATCGCCCATGATGGTAACCGGGATGAGGGTCAGCCCTCCAATGCCCGCCGCAGCCGGTCCGGGTTCACCCTCCAGAAGGTGTGCTGCTCGCCGTCCACCAGCACCACCGGAATCTGCTCCCAGTACAGCCGGTAGAGCTCCTCGTCCTGCGAGATGTCCTTCTTCTCCCACCGCGCACCGGTCTCCGCGCAGATCTTCTCGACGACCTCCTGTGCGTCGTCGCACAGGTGGCACCCCGGCTTCCCGATCAGCGTCACCAGCCGGTCGGCCGGACGCTTCTTCTCCTTGCGTCGCAACAAAGGGCTCATGGCCCCATTCTCCCGAAGTGTTAACGCCTCCGTTTCCCATCGGTTCGAGAACTCCCGAACACAGTGGCTATGCTCGCCGCATGGCCGCTCTCGGATGGCTCACCCCCCGTAGACACTCCGCAAGCGCGCGGAGCGTGCTGGCAGGCGAGGCCTCGGCCGAGGCCGCCCGGAAGACCGCGCTGGCCGAAGCCCCGCACGTCACGGAACCCGACCTCGACCTCGACACCGACTTCGACGTCCTCCTGGAAGAAGGGGAGGAGGCGGAGTTCCCCGTCGCGGGCGACGACCTCGCCGCCGCCTTCTTCGACCTCGACAACACCGTCATGCAGGGCGCCGCGATCTTCCACTTCGGCCGCGGCCTGTACAAGCGCGAGTTCTTCCGCCGCCGCGAGCTCGCCCGCTTCGCCTGGCAGCAGGCCTGGTTCCGGCTCGCGGGCGTCGAGGACCCCGAGCACATGCAGGACGCCCGCGACAGCGCCCTGTCCATCGTCAAGGGCCACAAGGTCTCCGAACTGATGGCCATCGGCGAGGAGATCTACGACGAGTACATGGCCGAGCGGATCTGGCCGGGCACCCGCGCCCTGGCCCAGGCGCACCTCGACGCCGGCCAGAAGGTGTGGCTGGTCACCGCCGCGCCCGTCGAGACGGCCACGATCATCGCCCGCCGGCTCGGCCTGACCGGCGCGCTGGGCACGGTCGCCGAGTCGGTCGACGGGATCTACACCGGCCGCCTGGTCGGCGAGCCCCTGCACGGCCCCGCCAAGGCGGAGGCGGTCCGCGCCCTGGCCTCCGCCGAGGGCCTCGACCTCGAACGCTGCGCCGCCTACAGCGATTCGCACAACGACATCCCGATGCTGTCGCTGGTCGGGCATCCGTACGCGATCAATCCCGACACAAAACTGCGCAAGCATGCCCGCACCAACGACTGGCGGCTGCGCGACTATCGGACCGGCCGCAAGGCCGTGAAGGTCGGCGTCCCGGCGGCCGCCGGAGTCGGCGCGATCGCAGGCGGCGCGGCCGCCGCCATCGCCCTGCACCGCCGCCGGAGGTAGCGGCGCGCCGGCCCGCCGCCCGGGCCGGAACCCGCACCGGTCCAGGGCCCGCACCGGTGCCGGCGCCACAGCCCCCGCCGCCCGCACGCCCTTCCCGCTCCGGCCCGCGGCCGACCGGGCATTCCCCCAGCCCTACCCCCGGACCGGACCCGGCACTCCGACCTGCCCGACTCGGTCGCGAGCCCCCATGGAAGCGTCCATTCCGCGCACCCAAGTGATCACCAACCGATCACCAACTGCGACTGAATATGCCCTCGACACGCAACGGAAGTGTCGGAACCGGTGATTTGTGCAACTGGGTGTAGCGCTGCCTGTACGAAGCGTTATTCTCCTCAAACGCATGCCACCGGCCATCTGTCGCCACGACGGGTGAACGGTCCCGCACTGCACGTGATGGAAGCTCTGCCTCTGGGAGTCCCGTGTACCCACCTGTCGGGGTTGACGCCTCGGGCCTGGCTACGCTGCGCGCAACGGTCCTCGACCACCTGCGCGGCTTCGTCCCCACCGCGTACGCCGTCCCCGCCTTCGCCGCCGCGGTCCCTGCCGGCCTCGGCCCGGCCGGTCCTTGCTATGCCCTGACCGACGGCGGAGCGACGGTGGGCAGACGAGGCCGCGCGGCCGGGGGCTCGAACGGCACCGCCGGCGCGAGCACCCAGACCACCCCCCGCCGCCCCACCGCGGACAGCGACCAGGCCCGCATGATGGACCTGGTCGAACGCGCCCAGGCCGGGGAGGCCGAGGCCTTCGGCCGCCTCTACGACCAGTACAGCGACACGGTCTACCGCTACATCTACTACCGCGTCGGCGGGAAGGCGACGGCGGAGGACCTCACCAGCGAGACCTTCCTGCGCGCCCTGCGCAGGATCTCCACCTTCACCTGGCAGGGCCGCGACTTCGGCGCCTGGCTCGTGACGATCGCCCGCAACCTGGTGGCCGACCACTTCAAGTCCAGCCGCTTCCGGCTGGAGGTCACCACCGGCGAGATGCTCGACGCCAACGAGGTCGAGCGCAGTCCCGAGGACTCCGTCCTGGAGTCCCTCTCCAACGCGGCCCTGCTGGAGGCCGTACGGAAACTCAATCCGCAGCAGCAGGAGTGCGTGACCCTGCGCTTCCTGCAAGGCCTGTCGGTCGCCGAGACGGCCCGGGTCATGGGGAAGAACGAGGGAGCCATCAAAACGCTCCAGTACCGGGCGGTGCGCACGCTGGCGCGCCTCCTCCCGGACGACGCCCGCTGATCCCCTTCACACAACAACACGAACTCACATACATCCGGTGACCCCTCGATGACGCTGTGGTCCGATCATCCTTCGTCCGTAACCCAAGTGCCGCGACGCTCGTTGTGCGGAATGCAGACCCCCTGTGGACACGCCCTGACCGAAGCCGCTCACTCGAAAGTGTGGATGTGCTCAAGGAAGGCAACCTTCCGGACACCCTGGGGAGTCGATCGTCATGACGAGAGGAGGTGCCGCCAGTGATCGCGAACGTGACTCCGCACCGGCGGGCGAACGCCTTCGCCCAGGCCCTGGAGGATCGGACCCCGTCCGACCTTTCGGAACCGGACCCGGCGGCCGAGCAGTCCGAGGCACCTGCCGAACCTGCCGACCACGACCGGCTGTTGGCCCTGGCGAGCGTGCTCGGCGAACGAATGCCGCGCCCAGTGCTGGACCCAGAGGTCAAAGTGGTGCAGCGAGCCCAGCTCGTTGCCGCCATGGAGGCCATGGTGCTGGAGGAGAGGGCCGGGGGCGGTGCCGCCTCGGACCCTCAGGTGCCCGAACAGCGGACCGGCCGCGGCGCCCACCGGGCGACCTCGCTCCGGAAAATGCGGCCCCGCTCCCGCTGGTCCAAGGGCATCGCAGCAGGCGGCCTCACCGTAGGTGTGGCCGCGGGGGCCTTCAGCGGTGTGGCCGCTGCCAGTTCCGACGCCCTGCCGGGTGACCACCTCTATCCCGTGAAGCGGGGCATGGAGGACCTGAAGCTCGGGATGGCCGACGGCGATTCGGACCGGGGCGAGCTCTATCTCGACCAGGCCTCGAACCGCCTCTCGGAGGCCCGCAGGCTGATGGAGCGCGGCCGGGGCGGAAGCGTGCTGGACCACGAGGTCCTGGGCGAGATCCGGCGGGCACTGGCGGGGGTGAAGCACGACGCGGAAGAGGGCCACCGGCTCCTCCAGGCGGCGTACGAACGCAACGGCGAGCTCGGCCCGATCCAGGCGCTGTCCTCGTTCTCCCGCTCCCACCGGGACGCCTGGGGCAAGCTGAAGGAGAAGCTCCCCGCGCAGCTCACGGACGTGGGAGGCGAAGTGGAGTCGGTCTTCCAGGCCATAGACGAAGACGTGGCGCCGCTGCAGGGCCTGCTCCCCAAGCCACCCGAGCAGACCCGCGGCTCCGGCTCCTCCGGCACCCCGGCCAAGCCGGGCACCCCGAGCGGCAAGCAGCAGTCCGCGCCGGCCGCCGGCACCCCGTCGGGCAGCAGCCCCGCGCCGACCCCCTCGGGCAGCAGCAGCAAGCCCGCGACCCCGGGCGGCGGCCTCCTGGGCGGCACGGGCGACCTGCTGAACCCGCCCGCGGGCCAGTCCGCGCCGCCCTCCCCGGGCGCCGCGGAACAGCCCAGGCCCGACATCACCCTCCCGCCCCTGCTCCCCGGCCTCCTGCCGGGCCTGGGCATCGACGCGGAGGACGCGGAATAGCGGAAGGGCGCGGGGCGGGACTGCGATCAGCAGCCCCGCCCCGCGCCGTTCAGCCGCGCCCAAGGGTCAGAAAAAGACGGACCTGCGCTGCACCAGCAGCTTGTACAGCGTGTGCTGGATCTGCTCCCGCACCTGGTCCGTCAGGTTGAACATCAGCATCGGATCGTCGGCCGCCTCCGCCGCGTACCCCGCGGTCGGGATCGGCTCGCCGAACTGGATCGTCCACTTCGTCGGCAACGGCACCGCCCCGAGCGGCCCCAGCCAGGGGAACGTCGGTGTGATCGGGAAGTACGGGATCCCCAGCAGCCGCGCCAGCGTCTTCGCGTTGCCGACCATCGGGTAGATCTCCTCGGCCCCCACGATCGAGCACGGCACGATCGGCGTCCCCGCACGCAGCGCCGTCGACACGAACCCGCCCCGCCCGAAGCGCTGCAGCTTGTACCGGTCCCCGAACGGCTTCCCTATCCCCTTGAAGCCCTCGGGCATCACCCCGACCAGCTCCCCGGCCTCCAGCAGCCGTTGGGCGTCCTCCGCACAGGCCAGCGTGTGGCCGGCCTTGCGGGCCAGCTCGTTGACCACCGGCAGCATGAACACCAGATCCGCCGCGAGCAGCCGCAGGTGCCGCTGCGCCGGGTGCCGGTCGTGCACGGCCACCTGCAGCATCAGCCCGTCCAGCGGCAGCGTCCCCGAGTGGTTCGCCACGATCAGCGCACCGCCCTGCGCCGGGATGTTCTCGATGCCCTTGACCTCGACCCGGAAGTACTTGTCGAACAACGGCCGCATCAGGGACATCAGGACCTGGTCCGTCAGCTCCTTGTCGTAGCCGAACTCGTCGACGTCGTACTCCCCGGTGACCCGCCGCCGAAGGAAGGCCAGCCCGCCGGCGATCCGCCGCTCCAGACCACCGCCCGCGGGCGCCGGCTCCGCCGCCTCGGCGGGCGCAGTGGGCTCGGTCTCCGGCTCGGGAGCGGACACCGCCCGCACCCTGCGGGGCGCCCGCCGGCGCGGCCGGTCCTCGTCGAACGGAATGACCTTGGCGTCCGCCACTATCGCTTCGCTCCTTCAACCGCGTCCACGTCGACATCCAGCCCGTCCACCTTCAGCACGGCCGCCATCCGGTCCACGGCCCGTGCCGCCCGCTCCGGAGGCAGCAGCCCGCCCCCGCGGCTCCGCGCGAAGTCCGCGAAGGTCTCGGCGGTCGTGTACACCGGCTCGAAGCCGAGCACGTCCCGCATCTGCGAGGTCTCCACGACCCGGCCGTGCGTGAGGAGCCTTATCTGCTCCGGGGAGAAGTCGGTGATTCCCACCGCCCGCAGCGCCGACCCCACCCACGTCACGGCGGGCAGCAGCAGCGGCAGCGTGGGCCGCCCCAGCCGCCGCGAGCACTGCGACAGCAGCAGTACGCCGTCGCCCGCGATGTTGAAGGTGCCGCTGTTCAGCGTCCCCCGCCGCGGCTCCTTCGCCGCCAGCCGCAGCACGTCCAGCACGTCGTCCTCGTGGACGAACTGCAACCGCGGGTCATAGCCCAGCACGGTCGGCATCACGGGGATCGAGAAGTACTCGGCGAGCGCCGAATCGGCGAAGGGGCCCAGGATGTTCGCGAACCGCAGCACGCACACCGCCACGTCCGGCCGCCGGCGCGCGAAGCCCCGTACGTACCCCTCGACCTCGGCGGCGTCCTTGGCGAACCCGCCCGCCGGCAGCGACTTCGGCTGCGTGGTCTCGGTGAAGACGGCCGGATCCCGCGAGGTGCCGCCGTACACACTGGTACTGGATTTCACCACGAGCCGCCGTACCGTCGGGGACTTCTGGCAGGCCCCGAGGAGCTGCATCGTCCCGATGACGTTCGTTTCCTTGACGGTGCTGTGCGCCCCGCCGGTCCCCACACTGCCTCCGGTGACCGCCAGGTGGACCACCGTGTCCACGGCGTGCTCGGCCAGCACGCGGGCGATCGCCGACTGCCTGATGTCCGTACGGACGAACTCGGCCGATCCGAGCCGGTGCGGCGGGGTCACCGCGTCGACCGCGATCACCCGCTCGACATCCGGGTCGCGCTGGATGCGGCGCACGAAGCGGCCCCCCAGCTGCCGGGCAGCCCCGGTGACCAGTACGACCTTCCCCACGAGCTCAGCGCCTCCCTCGAAGAAGTCCCCCGGCTGCACCGCAGCCCCTCCACCAGAATGGTGGAGGGGCTGCGGAGAACACGTACAGCTGCCGTTTACTTCTTGTTACGGCGCTGGACGCGGGTGCGCTTGAGCAGCTTGCGGTGCTTCTTCTTAGCCATCCGCTTGCGCCGCTTCTTGATAACAGAGCCCACGACTACCCTCGCTCACTTCTCTTCATTCGGTGCGGGGCGTCGGGGCCCACACGACCTACGTCGGCCTAGCCTACCGTCCCGAGCTCTGAGCTTGTAATCCGAGGGCATGCCGAGGTCAGTCTCAGGCCGACTCCACCCCCACATAGGACTCTCGGAGGTACTCGTGAACCGCGTTTTCGGGGACCCGGAAGGACCGGCCCACCCGGATTGCGGGCAGATGACCGTTGTGCACCAGGCGGTACACGGTCATCTTCGACACTCGCATCACCGAGGCAACCTCCGCCACGGTCAGGAACTGAACCTCGCTGAGAGGCCTCTCGCCAGCAGCCATGACACACCTTGACCTTCCGCGCATGACGGGCACCGGCTTCCCCTCCGGTTACTCCTCGTCGTCGCACGCTCACTCCCCAGAGTAGGGGCGCGTGATACGAGTGGGGAAGAGGAGCTACAGCCACTCCTGCCACCCCGACAGACTGGCCCGATTGAGCACATAGCGAGTAAGCGGCCGGTAGTAGTCCGCACGCACCGCGTCATCGATCGGAACGGCCACCGCGACCCGCCCCTCGGCCTCGCCGACGAACAGCGCCGGATCGTCCGTATCCGCCAGCCCGATCGCCTCCACACCCAGCTGACCAGCACCGCAGACCCAACCGTGGTCCCCCACGACCAACTCCGGCAACGGCCCTCCGGCCTCCGCCAAGGCCCCCAGCGCGAGCCGCACCGGCAGCGGCGAATGGGAGTGCGCGCCGGTGGCATTCCCCGGCGACCGCACGCCGGGCTCCCGCACCAGTGCGACCCCCCGTACGTAATCGATGCTGTACGTGCGTACGCCGAACCGGGTCGCCATGTCGACACTCACCCCCTGCGCCGGAGTGAGGACAACACAGCCCGCCGCCGACATCGCCTCGGCCAACCCGGCGTAGAAGCCCAGGAGCCGGTGCGGATGCCCCGTCCCGAACAGCACCGGCGAGCGCGCGCCGGCCGCCGCCCGCAGCCGCCCCGCGAAGGCCTCCAGCGCCGCCATCGTCCGCTCCGGATCGATCACGTCCGGCCCGCTGACGTGCGCCGGGTCCGCCGAGACACCGCACTTGTCCGCCATCAGCCTCAGCAGGTCACCCTCGCCCCACGACCACTCCGGATCCAGCCCGAGCAGCACCCGCGGATCGCCCGCCGCGAACAGCCGGTAACTGCGCAGGCTCTCCTCCCGGGACGTCGCGACGGGCCCGGCCAACCGGGCGGCCAGCAGATGCGCACGCAGCGCGCCGGAGCTCAACACCCTCCGATGCTGCCCCACCACACCTGGCGGATCATCAATTCCGGAGAACCGCCCCACAGTTGGCGTAACGATGCATCATCAGGTCAGCATGCCCCGCAGCGGGAAGACGGCCCGCCGGGTGGCGAGGACGGCCTGATCCGTGCGGTCCGCCGGGTCGTAGCCGGCGTCCCAATCCCGCCACTCCACGTCACGCCCGTCCGTCATCCGGGCCGGCGCCAACTGTCGCGTCCGCGCGTACACCTCGTCCCGCCACGAGGCCGGAACCGCCGCCGCCGGGTCGATCGGCCGGTGCGCCGCGATCGCCACCAGGTGCGTCCACGACCGCGGTACGACGTCCACCACCGCGTACCCGCCGCCGCCGAGCGCCAGCCACCGCCCGTCCGCGTACTCGTGCGCCAGCCGGTGGCAGGCCTCCTGTACGGCCCGCTGCGCGTCCAGGGAAACCGCCAGATGGGCCAGCGGGTCCTCGAAGTGCGTGTCCGCCCCGTGCTGGGTCACCAGCACCTGCGGCCGGAAGTCCGCCAGCAGCTCCGGCACGACTGCGTGGAAGGCCCGCAGCCATCCCGCGTCCCCGGTCCCGGCCGGCAGCGCCACGTTCACCGCCGAACCCTCGGCCTCGGCACCGCCGGTCTCCTCCGGCCAGCCGGTCTGCGGGAACAGGGTCCGCGGATGCTCGTGCAGGGAGACCGTCAGCACCCGCGGGTCGTCCCAGAAGGCCGCCTGCACACCGTCCCCGTGGTGCACGTCCACATCCACGTAGGCGACCCGCTCGGCCCCCAGCTCCAACAGCCGCGCGACGGCCAGCGCCGCGTCGTTGTACACGCAGAAGCCCGCCGCCCCGCCCGGCATGGCGTGGTGCAGCCCGCCCGCGAAGTTCACCGCGTGCTCGGCCTCGCCCCGCCAGACCGCTTCCGCGCCCGCCACGGACTGCCCGGCGATCAGCGCGGACGCCTCGTGCATCCCGTGGAACGCCGGATCGTCCATGGTCCCCAGCCCGTACGAGCCGTCGGCGACCCCGGGATCGGCGGACACCTCCCGCACCGCGGCGACGTAGTCCTCCCGGTGCACGAGCCTCAGCGTCGACTCCCCGGCCGCGCTGGCCGCCCGTACCTCCATGGCCCGGTCGAGCCCGAAGGCGCGCACCAGGCCCATGGTCAGCGCCAGGCGCACCGGATCCATCGGATGGCCGGGCCCGAAGTCATACTCCGTTACCGCCTCGTCCCACATCAACAGCCCGGTCACCGGCTCGCCGCTCATGCCCGACACCGTATCGGGCCTCCCCCGGTCCGAACGAGCGGGCGTAGAAGAGCGTGATCAGCACCAGGACCATCGGCACGAGCATGGCGCCCCGGTAGCTCCACGCGTCCCCGATCCCGCCCACGAGCGGCGAGCCGACCAGGAAGCCGACGTAGTTGAAGATGTTCAGCCGCGCTATCGCCGTGTCCGAGTTGCCGGGGAACAGCCTCCCGGCGGCCGCGAAGGTCTGCGGCACGATCACGCACAGCCCGAGCCCGAGCATCGTGAAGCCCAGCATCCCCACCCAGGGCCCCGGCGCCGCCGCCACGACGGCGAACCCGCCGGCCGCGACCACCGTCCCGCCCCGCACCACGGCCGCGGCCCCGAAGCGCCGCACGCCCAGGTCGCCCACGGCCCGTCCGATCAGGGTGGTGACCATGTAGACGTTGTAGGGGACGGTCGCCAGCTGCTCGGAGCTCCCGAGCACGTCCTGCAGGTACTTGGCACTCCAGTTCGCCACCGTCGAGTCCCCGATGTACGCGCACGCCATCACCAGGCACAGCGGCAGCAGCAGCTTGCCGCCGCCGGCACCGAGCCCCTTCTCCCGGACCTCCTCGAAGGGCGCGTCGACGTAGCTCCGGCTGCCCAGCAGGACCAGCGGCACCAGCACCGCCACGGCCGGCAGGTAGCTCAGGAACAGGTCCAGATGCCAGTGCGCCCCGGCCCACGCGGCCGACGCGCCGAGGATCCCCCCGAGACTGTAGGAGGCGTGGAAGCCCAGCATGATGCTGCGCCCGTACTCCCGCTGCAGGCTGACCCCGAGCATGTTCATCGAGGCGTCCAGCGCCCCCACCGCCAGCCCGAACACCCCCAGGGCCACCGCCACGTGCCACATCCGGCTGCCGGCTCCGACGCCGAGCAGCCCCAGCAGCACCAGGGGCTGCGCCCACCTCAGCACGGTGCTGGGTGCCACCCGCTTGACCAGGTGCTCGGTGGCCACGCTCGCGACCCCGGCGAGAACCGGCACGGCGGCCAGGAAGGCGGGCAGCAGCCCGTCGGATATCCCGTACCGGTCCTGGATGGCCGGGATCCGGGTCACGAGCAGCGCAAAGGCGACACCCTGCGCGAAGAAGCTGAGCCCGAGGGCACTGCGGCCGCGCCGCAGCCGCACATCAACCGTCATGGCGGGTCAGCGTAGGCCCCGGGGCTACCGGTGGGTAGAGCGATCACACGGGCAGTTGCAGGAGCCCCGGCAGTTGCTTCATGTCCCCGAAGTACGCGGTGGCCCCGGGCAGCCGCTCGGCGGGCAGCATCGCCGTGAACGCGAACACGTCCATCCCCGCGGCCGCGGCCGCCTGGATGCCCAGCGGGCTGTCCTCGACGACGACGCAGCGCGAGGGCTCCACGCCCATGGCACGGGCCGCGTGCAGGAAGAGGTCCGGCGCCGGCTTCCCCTGGCCCACGTCCTGGGAGCTGAAGATCCACTCCTCCTCGAACCACCCGTCGAGCCCGGCCACCCGGTGACCGACCCGGATCCGGTCGTGACTTCCGGAGGAGGCCAGGCAGTACCCGATCCCGTGCGCGGTCAGCTCCCCGAGCACCTCTTCCACTCCGGGCACCGGCCGCAGCTCCCGCTCGAACCCGGCGACGGTCCGCGTGTGCAGCGTCTCGTCGAAGTCATCCGGCAGCCGCTGCCCCGTCCGCTCGAGCACGAGGTCGTGCACGCGGTGCACGGCGGAACCCATGTAGTCGCGCAGCGAGTCCTCGTACGAGGTGGGGTGCCCGAGCTCGCTCAGGTATCCGGCGAGGATGGTGTTGGCGAGCGGCTCACTGTCCACCAGTACGCCGTCGTTGTCGAAGATGACGAGGTCATAGCCCATCCCCCAACCCTACGAGCCGTCAACCCGGATCCACCGGGACCCCATGCCGGGCATACGACGGATTCTGGCGCCGAACGCAGAAAAGCCCCGCACCGAGCCCGAAAGGGCTGGTGCGGGGCTTCCCGCAATGATTGTTCGGCGGCGTCCTACTCTCCCACAGGGTCCCCC
>NZ_JBEZLV010000039.1:0-65305 GCF_040652335.1 Streptomyces sp. NPDC048270 | reverse complement strand
CCGCGGGGAGCGGGCCCTGCGGCGCGGCAACTGGAAGTACTACCGCGGCAAGGCGGGCCGGGACCAGCTGTTCGCCCGTCCGGCGGACCGTGCCGGACGGGCCCCGGCGTCGGGAGGCCGCCATCGGCGGACGAAGGCGGAGCCCGGCCTGCCGGATTCGGCCGCCGCCTCGACGGCCGTCAGCTGCCCGTGGTGATCGGCGGGGCCGGCTCGTACTTGTAGTCGGGGCCGAAGTTCTTCTTCACGGCCGCTTCCCAGGAGCCGTCCTCGACCATCTTCTTGAGCGCGGAGTTGATCTTGCCCTGGAGCTCCTTGTCGCCCTTCTTGACGCCGATGCCGTAGTTCTCGACGCTCAGGTTCTGGCCCGTCAGCTTGAACTTGCCCTCGTTGCCCTTCCTGGCCGCGTACCCGGCCAGGATGGAGTTGTCCGTGGTCATGGCGTCGACGAGGTTGTCCTGGAGGGCGACGAGGCACTCGGAGTACCCGGGGAGCTCCAGCACGCTCGCCTTCGGGGCGAGCCCCTTCCTGATGTTCTCGGCCGAGGTGGAGCCGGTCACCGAGCAGAGCCGCTTGTTGTTGAGGTCCTCCGCCTTGGTGATGGAGGTGTCGGCGGCGCGGACCAGCAGGTCCTGGTGGGCCACGAAGTACGGCCCCGCGAAGTCGACCTTCTCCTTGCGCTTGTCGTTGATCGAGTAGCTCGCGGCGACGAAGTCCACCTCGTTGTACTGGAGCAGCAGTTCGCGGTCGTTGCTGTAGACCTGCTTGAACTCGATCCGGTCCGCCGGGTAGCCGAGCTGCTTGGCCACGTAGGTGGCCACGTCCACGTCGAAACCGGAGAAGACCCCGCCGGGCTCGCGCATGCCGATGCCCGGCTGGTCGAACTTGATGCCGATGGAGAGGGTGCCCGCGGCCTCGTCGTCACCGCCGCAGCCGGAGGTGGTCAGGGCGAGGGCGATCACCGCGGCGACCGCGCCGGCCTGGGGAACCTTCATTGCTGCACTCTTTCCTCGAAAAACGCGGGACGGCCGCCAGGGTCGCTGGGGCGCGTGGAACCGCGGGAACGTGGGGGGACGTCTAGACACGTGTACGAGGAAGCTAGGAAGGCGACGGGCGCAGCGTCACTAGATCTGAGCAAAACTTGAGCATAACGATCCGGTTCGGCCGCAGAACCTGTGGCGGGTCCGCACCGGGGCGGGAGAAAGGGCGGGCATGGGGACAGGTTCGGTACGCGTCGACGGCAATGCGCTGCATCTGGGCGAAGGGGTGCAGATCCGCTTCATCCGGACCTTGCGGCTGCCCGAATCGGGCACGCACGCACTGCCGCCGGGGCTGGGGGAGTTCCCGCTGAGGCGGGTCGAGGACTACCCGGACACGGTGCCGCCGGAGTGGCTGGCGAAGGGCGGGGTGATGCTGCCGGTGTACTTGCGCGAGGCGATGTGGCTGAGCTTCGGCCGGAGCGGCGAACCCGCCGCGCTCCAGGTCGGCGTCGGCAAGGTGTGCGCGGTGTCGGGAGAGCGCTGGACGGGCCGGCTGGGCCGCGACCCGCAGAACTACGTGGTGCTGCCCCGGCAGCCGTGGTTGGACGGGATCAACTCGGGCGACGGGACGGTGCGCCAGTTCGTCGCCGTACCGCTGGGGCTCGGTGCCACCGTCGAGGGGCAGGTCACCGGCGAGGAGACCACCGGCGGGGTGCAGCTCCAGGCGTTCCCGCTCGGGGAGCAGGCGTTGGCCGAGTGGCGGCGCGCCCAGCGGGAGGCCCGCAGGCCGGCGCCCCGGCCCGGAGGGGGCCCGGCGGCCCCCGGCGGATTCGGCGGCTACGGCGGTCCCCCGGCCATGCCGATGGCGATGGCGCCGGCCGCGATGCCCGCACCGGGCTCGGCTCCCGCCCGCGGCGCGGCCCCCGCGGCTCCGGCCATGGGGCTCGGCGTCGGCGGCTCCATGCGCCAGGAGGTCTACCGTGACGACCGGCCGCTCTCCGCCTGGGCGCGGGAGCCGGCGGCGCGGGTCTTCGTCCACCTGGTGACCCCGCCCGCGTGGCGCCGCATCACCGGCGAGGAGGCGCCGCCCTCGCCGGTGGACCGCGCCGCCTACACCCAGGCCGGGCTGCCCTGGTACGACTACTACGACGAGACCGGCGCCGACCTCGCGCCCTGCGAACCCCTGACCGGGGTCAAGCCGGTGGGCGAGTGGCTCGGGGACGACCACGCTCCGTGGGCGGAGCCGGACCCCTCGCAGGTCAAACCGCTTGGAAACGCCCCGAGGCCGGGCAAACCGGTCCAGGACGGCAACTGGTAGGCATAGCGGGGCAGTCGGAGATCGGTCGCCCAAACTGGTGATCGATTTTCGGCCGCCGGCTCGCTATGATCGTCCGCAGCAAGGCCGTAGCGCAGAGGTCGTCGCGCCCACGCATCAAGCTGGAGGACGTCGGTTCGAATCCGACCGGTCTTGCGTCTGCGTGATGAATGCGCGCTGGATACGCGATCGACGCCGGGCACCGGCGATGGAACCGGTGGAGTGGTGATGACACAGCCGACACCCGTACGGTGCCCCGCGATCGAGCACCCCGACCTGCCGCCGGCCGACCCGGCCGCACTCGGCCCGCTGCTCGCCCGGCTCGCCGCCGCCCGGCCCGTCGAGACCGACGAGGCCTTCCCGCTCGGCACCCTGCGCACCGACGGCCGCGTCGACCTCTGCAAGCAGGGGCTCGGCCCGGACGGCGCCGCCCGGCTGCTGCCGGCCGCGGCCGCCTCCGCGCACGCCACCCACCTGCTGCTCGGCACCAACGCCATCGGCGACGCGGGCGCCCGCACCCTGGCCGGGACCCTCAACGGCGGCCACGGGCTGCACACCCTCTACCTCGGCTGCAACCGGATCGGCCCCGAGGGGGTCAGCGCCCTCGCCGGAGCCCTCGCCGACGACACCACCGTCCGCGCGCTCTGGCTCAAGCGCAACCCGCTCCTCGGGGGCGGCGCCCGCGGCCTCGCCGCGCTGCTGCGCCGCAACACCGCCCTGCGCACCCTCGACTTGGTCAACACCGGGATCGGCGCCGACGGCGTACGCCTCCTGCTCGACGCCCTGCTGGACCGCGGGCAGCCCCTGGAACGGCTCTTCCTCGGCGGCAACGGCCTCGGCGCCGAAGACGCCCCGCTGCTCGCCGCCCTGATCCGGGAAGCCGGGGTGCGCGAGCTGTACCTCCCCGCCAACCACCTCGGCGACCAGGGCGCCGCCACCCTCGCAGGCGCCGCGGCCGACTCCGCGCACCCGGTCCGCCTCGGACTGGGCGGCAACGGCATCGGCCCCGCCGGAGCGCGCTCCCTGGCCGACGCACTCGGCCGCATCGAAGCCCTCGACCTCGGACGGACCATGTCCGAGCGGAGCCTGGGAGCCCCCGCCAACCACCCCGGAGACGAAGGCGCGTACGCCCTGGCCGCCGCCCTCCCCGGCAGCCCCCTGCGCTGCCTGGAGCTGCGCCACACCGGCCTCACCGGGCGCGGCGCGAAGGGCCTGCTCGCGGCGGTGCCCGCCGACACCCCGCTGGAGTACGTCGGCCTGGGCCCGGGCCTGCCCCGCCGCGTGAAGCGCTCCTTCGGCGAGCGGCTCCGCCCCGCCCGCGCCGCCCACCCGGACCTGCGCGCCATCGGCAGCGTGTACCGGTGATCCGGCAGCCCGGCGCCTTCCGGCCCGAGGACGGCCCGGCCTGGCAGCGGATCCGCCGCTACGCCGTGCCCGCCTGGATGATCGAGCAGGCCACCGCGCACCGGCTCGCCGGCGACTGGCGGGCCGCCTGCGCCACCGCCGCCGTGGACGTGGCGTTCGAACTCCCCGAGATCGAGGCCCGCTACGGCGCGGCCGTCGCCGGGGCAGTGGCGGACGACCTGCGCCACCTCGCCCCGGACCTGCTGCGCTGGCACCTGCCGCGGGTGCTGGGCGGCCGTACCACCATCGAGCCCGACCTGCGGATCGTGCTCGCCTCGTACGGCGGCGCCGACGGCCCGAGCCTGTCCGTCACCACGCCCACGATGATCGAGGGCCCGCAGCGGCTGCGGCTGCACTGCGCGCCCGTCGTCCCCGTGAAGTGGAGGTCGTACGGGGGAGGCGGCTTCCGCCCGGAGAGCTGGGTCGCCGCCCGCCCGTTCTGGGACGCCCGCCGCGCGCCCGAGCTCGGCGCGCGCTTCGGCGAACCGGCCGGCCCCGCGGACCGGATCGCCCGGCTCCAGGCCGCCGGGGACTTCGAGGCGGCCTACGCGGCGGCGGGCATCGTGCGCGACCTGACCGTGCCCGCCGCGCGGCGCTACCAGCGCGCGGTCGACCCGCGGGCCCTCTTCGCGCACCCGCCACTGGCGCTCGCCCGGCTGGTCCCGGAGACGAGGCGGCTCGTGGCGGCCGGCGCGGGCGACCGGTTCCGGGTGGCGTTCGGCTGGCCCGCGTTCCTCCTGCTGGAGCCCGAGGGAACCGACCGGCTGCGGGCCCGCTTCGCCGACCAGGCCGAAGCCCTCACCGTCCCCGCGCTGCCGGGCTACACCTGGCAGCCGCTCCCCGACCTCGAACTGGTGCGGACCGGCCGGACCGCCCCGCGCGAGCTCCACCCGCTGGTGTCCGCCGCGCTGTTCCCCGATGCCGGACCGGCCGTGGGCCCGCCCGGCCCCGACCCGGGCCGGCCGGTACGGGTGCGCTGCCGCGGCCTGTGGCACGAAGTGCGCTCGCGGGGCGGCGTACTCGACGTGCCGCACACCCCCGAGGAACAGCAGCGCGAGCGCGCCATGCGGGCCTTCGGCGGCCAGGTCTCCGGGTGCTTCGCCGTACAGCAGAGCTGGACCACGGGCGAGGGGCGGCTGCCACGCGGTCTGCGCGAGCAGCGGCGGGAGCTCTTCCTGCGCGTCCAGCACGGCGACACTCCGGGAGTGGTGGCGCTGCTGGACGCGGGCGTGGACCCCCGCGTCAGGGACGCCCGCGGACGCGGACTGCTGCACGAACTCCACCTGCTCGACCACGAGGCGCTGCTGCCCCGGCTGCTCGCGGCCGGACTCGACCTGGAGGCGCGGGACGCTCACGAGCGCACCCCGCTGCTGTCCGCCGTGCACTGGGGCGGTTCTCCGGAGCTGGTCAGGGCCCTGCTGGCGGCCGGCTCCCGGATCGACGTCCTCGACGAGACGGAGCTTTCGCTGTCCCAGGAGATCCGCCGCTACCGGCGCGCCGACCTCGCGTTCCTGCGGGAGCGCGTCGACGCGGAGCACCCCGGCATCGGCGCCGACTGGTTCGACGAGCACATGGAAGACCGCGAGGAAGACGAGGACGACGACGCATGAGCGCACAGCCGCAGCCCTCCCGCGCCCTGGCCGCCGCCGACGCCCTGGGCGAGCGGCTGGGCGCGACCCGCACCGAACCCGCGGCCAACCCCCAACTCGAGGCGCTGGCGCTGGCCGTGACGGCCAATCAGCCCGTCCTGCTGTGGGGTGAGCCCGGGATCGGAAAGTCCGCCGGCATGCAGCAGCTCGCCACCGCGCTCGGCGTGCGGCTGGAGACGGTCATCGCCAGCGTCCACGAGCCCTCCGACTTCGCGGGGCTGCCCATCGTCGGCGAGGACCCCGCCACCACCGGTGTGCCCATGGCGCCGCCGGACTGGGCCGTCCGCCTCGCCCGCACCGGCCACGGACTGCTGTTCTTCGACGAGTTGTCCTCCGCCCCGCCCGCCGTGCAGGCCGCCCTGCTGCGGGTGGTCCTGGAGCGCCGGGTCGGCAGCCTCGAACTCCCGACGTCGGTACGGATCGTAGCCGCGGCCAACCCGCCCGCCAGCGCCGCCGACGGCTGGCACCTCAGCCCGCCCCTCGCCAACCGCTTCGTCCACCTCGACTGGACGCACAACCCGCGCACCGTGGCCCGCGGCATGGCCGGCACCTGGCCCGAGGTGGCCATCCCGGCCGTCGACCCCGCCAAGGCCTCCGGCTCGGCCGCCCGCGCCCGCGGCGCCGTCTCCGGCTTCCTCACCGCCCGGCCGGGCCTGGTCCACCACATGCCGGCCGAGGCCGCGTCCCGGGGCCGCGGCTGGCCCTCCCCGCGCACCTGGGAGATGGCCCTGCGGCTCCTCGCCACCGGGTACGCGGCCTCCACCGGCCGCGAGGCGCTGGCCGCCGCGCTGACCGGCGCCGTGGGCGAAGCCGCCGGGATCGAACTGCTCTCGTACCTCGAACACCTCGACCTGCCCGACCCGGACCGGGTGCTCGCCGACCCCGACGCCTTCGCCCTGCCCGAGCGCGGCGACCGGCAGCTGGCCTTCCTCATCGCCGTGGTCGCCGCCGTGCAGAGCGAGCTCACCCGCCCCCGCTGGGAGGCCGGCTGGGCGGTCCTGGCCAAGGCCGTGGACGCGGGCGTGCCCGACGTCGCCGCCCGCGCCGCCGCCGACCTCGCCGCGATGCGCGACCTCGACTGGCCGGTCCCGGCCGGCATCGACGCCTTCGTGGAACTGCTCCAGCTGTCCGGCTCCCTGCCGGGCGGCGGCTGAGCCGGCCCGCCGTGCGCCCGGCCCTGGACCGAGCGAAGCTGCTGGCCGCCCGCTACAAGGCCGCCGAAGCCCGCCCGTACCTCGCCTCCGCCCTGTACGCCCTGACCGTGGTCCCCTCGGACGGGGTGCGCACCATGGGCGTCGACCGGCACTGGCGCTGCTACGTGGCGCCCGCCTTCGTCGAGGCGACCCCGGTGGCCGAACTGGCCGGGGTGTGGATCCACGAGGCGGCCCACCTGCTGCGCGACCACCACGGCCGGGCCGAGCGCCTGCCCGCCGCCGACCAGCGCGACCACGTCCGGGTCAACATCGCCCAGGACTGCGAGATCAACGACGACCTGCTCGCCGACGGGCTGGCGCTGCCCGAGGGGCGGATGGAGCCGCGGCACTACGGCCTGCCCGCGGGCGGCCTGTTCGAGAGCTACCTGTCCGCCATCCCGCCCACCCCCCACGGGCCCGACTGCGGTTCCGGTGCGCACGGCGCCCCCGCACCCTGGGAGCTGGGCGAGGACGGCGGCCCGGCCCGGGTCGGCCCGGTGGAGGCGGAGGCCCTGCGCCGGCAGACCGCCCAGGCCGTACGGGCCCACCAGCGCAGCCGGGGCCGGATCCCCGACGGCTGGGCCCGCTGGGCCGAGGAGCTGCTGGAGCCCTCCGTCGACTGGCGCGGCGCCCTGGCCGGCGCGGTCCGGGAGGCGGCCGCCTGGGCGGCCGGCGCGGTCGACTACACCTACCGCCGCCCCTCGCGCCGCACGCCCGCGCTCGGCGGCCGCGTGGTGCTGCCCAGCCTGCGCAGGCCGCTGCCGCGGGTCGCGATCGTCATCGACACCTCGGGGTCGATGGGCCCGGACGACCTGGCGGCCGCGCTCGCCGAGGTCACCGGCGTCCTGCGGGAGGTGGGGGTCGGCGGAAACCGGGTCGCCGTCCTCGCCTGCGACGCCGACGTGCACGCCGTGACCCGGGTGCGCAGCGCCGGCGAGGTGACCCTGGCCGGCGGGGGAGGCACCGACATGCGCGTCGGCATCGGCGCGGCGCTGGCCCTGCCGGACCGGCCGAACGTCGTGGTCGTGCTGACCGACGGGTACACGCCGTGGCCGGACGAGACGCCGTCCTGCCGGCTGATCGCCGCGCTCGTCGGACAGGACCCGCCCGCGCCCCCGGCCTGGGTGGAGACCGTGCGCGTCGACCTCGCCAGGTGAGCGCACTGGCCGGGAACGTACGGTCGTTCGGGCCGCGGCGGGGGACACGTGGGAACATGGCCGGGCAATACCCGTAAGCGAAGGGGGAGTTCGGTGACCGGTGTACGCAAGGGCCTGGCCAAGGTGGAGGTCGCTCTGCGGTGGGACCCCAGTCCCGCCGAACGGCCCGCGCACGACCTCGACATAGTGGCCGCGGTGTACGGCGCCGCGGACCTGCACGGGGTCCCGGTGCACCTGGTCCACTTCGGCAGCCGCTCGCCCGACGGCACCATCACCCTGAACCGCGACAGCCACACGGGCCAGGGGTTCGGCTTCGACGAGGTGATGACCCTCGAACTCGACCGGATGGCGGCGGAGCTGCGCCGCGTGGTGGTCGGGGTGCTGATCCAGGACACCGGTGGGCGGCGCGCGACCTTCGCCGACATCGCGGGCACCGGGGTCCGGATCCGGGAGGGGCACACCGACCTCGCCGAGGGCGACTTCGACGCCGTACCGGCCGCCACGGCCGCCACGGTCGCGGTGTTCACCCGCGACGCCTCGGGAGCCTGGTCGCTCGACGCCCGTCTGCAGGGCTTCGACGCCGACCCGGAGGAGTTCACCCGCACCATGGGTGCCGTCCGCTGACGACGGGTCACGTGCCGCCGGGGACCACACGGATCGGGCGGCGGCCACTCCTCGAGTAAGTGGCCACCGCCCGGTCCGGGCGACGCGCTGCCGCCGTCCCCACGAGGCAGCGCGGGCGGGTCACCGTCCGGTCATCGGGACGGCGGCCCGCCGGTTCAGGGGGTCCCGGCGGGGCTCGGGGCGCCGGCGGGTCCGGGGGTTGCGGGCGGTGTGAGGCCCAGGGCGGGGAGTACGGCGGCCTCGACGAACCGCAGCAGGTAGCCGGCGTCGGCGTCGCGGCCTTCGAGCACCGGCCGGATGCGCAGCACACCCATCAGCTGCGCGGGCAGGAACTCCACGGCCGGGTGGTCCGCGGTGATCTCACCGCGCGCCACCGCCCGTTCCACCATCACGGCGAACGCGGCCAGCTCCGGCTCGACCAGCGCCTCGCGCAGCGCGGCCTGCAGTTCCGCGTCGCTGAGCACCGCGTGCCCCAGGGCCTGCATGAGCCGGGTGTCGCGCCCCGAGGTGCAGGCCGCGATCCGGGCCGCCTCGCGCAGGTCGTCCGCCAGCGTCCCGGTGTCCACCGCGACGAGCGTGCCCTGCCGGTTCGCGCGCAGGGCGGCGGCGACGAGCTGGGGCTTGGTCTTCCACTGCCGGTAGAGCGTGGACTTGCCGCAGCTGGCCCGCGCGGCGACGCCCTCCATCGTCAGGGCCTCGTAGCCGTGCTCGCGCAGCTGCTCCAGCACGGCGTCGAAGAACTCCTGCTCCCGCTCCGGAGAGATCTTGGAGCGGCGCGCGGCGGTCGGCGTCGACGTCATGGGGTGCGGCTCTCCTCGGGGGGCCTCGGCGGCAGGTTCCAGTGCGAGTGTACGGGAACGCGAGCGTATCGGTACACCGTCGTATCGATACGCGGATGTATCGATACACTGGCGTGTCGATCTGTGCGCAACAGGAAGAGGGGCCGGGGGATGACCTCCCACACCACACCCGCCGGGGCGGCGGCCGACCGGAGGGCCGCGCGCCGCCGCCTCATACGCGAGCTGCTCCTCGTCGCGGGGCTGTTCACCGTCTACAAGGCGGGCCGGATGCTCTCGACCGGACGCACCGAAGAGGCCTTCCGCAACGCCGCACGGATCTGGGACGCCGAGCGCGCCCTGCTCCTCCCCGGCGAGGGATCGGTACAGCGCCTGCTGCTGCACGGCGACGCCCTGGTCCACACCGCCAACACCTACTACGCGGCCGTCCACTTCCCGGCCACCGCGCTCTTCCTGATCTGGCTCTACCTGCGCCGGCCCGACCACTACCTCTGGGCCCGCCGCGTGCTCGTGGTGCTCACCGGAGCCGCGCTCGCCCTGCACCTCGCCTTCCCGCTCGCGCCCCCGCGGATGCTCGGCGCCGCGCACCTGGTCGACACCGGACAGGTCTACGGACCCAGCGTCTACGGGGCCGCCCCGGCCACCGACACCATGGCCAACCAGTTCGCGGCGATGCCCTCCCTGCACTTCGGCTGGGCGCTGATGCTCGCGCTCGGCATGATCGCCGCCACGTCCGGCCGGTGGCGCGCCCTGTGGCTGCTGCACCCCGCGCTGACCCTGTTCGTGGTCGTCGGCACCGCCAACCACTACTGGCTCGACGCCGTCGTGGCGGCCCTGCTCCTCGGGGCGGCCCTGCTGCTCGTGCCGCGCCGCGGAGCCGCCGCCACCCCCGTACCCGGACTGCCGGGCCCGCGGAGCGCCACGACCGCGCCCGCGCCGGTGCCCGCCGGAGCCGAACGGTGAACGCCACCGCCCTCGCCGTCGGCCTCTGCCTGGCCTCCGCCGCGGCCTACGCGGCGGCCGCCGTGGCCCAGGAGCGGCTCGCCCGCGCCGGCGCCGCCCGCAGCGCCAGAGCCCTGCTCGGCAACGGGGCCTGGTGGTGGTCGGCCGGACTGAACGCCGCCGCGGCCCTGCTGCACGCCGCGGCCCTGCGGTACGGACCGCTCACCCTCGTGCAGCCCCTCGGCGCGCTGACCCTGGTGGCCGCCGTACCGCTGGGGGCGCGCGGATCCGGCCGCCGGGTGGCGGCCACCGAGTGGCGGGGCACCCTGGCCACCGTCACGGGACTGGGACTGCTGCTCCTCCCGGCCTCCGGGCCGGCCCCCGACGACACGCTCACGCTCGCCGAGGCGCTCGCCGTCTCCGGGACCACGGCGGCGGTGATCCTGCTGCTGACCGCCGTCAAGGACCCGCGCTCCGGGCTGCGGCACGCCACGGCCTCCGGGCTGGCCTCCGCCGCCGCCTCGGCCCTGACCCAGACCGTGGCCGTGGCGGGCGGCCGCGGCGGATCCCTGTTCAGCTTCCGGGTCGTCACCGTGGCCCTGCTCGTCGTGGTGTTCGCCGTCGGCGGGATGCTGCTGTCGCAGCGGGCCTACCGGGGCGGGCTCGGCGCCCCGCTCGCCGTGGTCAACCTGGCCAATCCGCTGGCCGCGGCCGCCATCGGCATGGTCCTGCTCGGCGAACGCCTCCAGGGCGGCGCGGCGGGGGTGCTGCTGGCCGCGGCGGGCGCCCTGGCCGCCGCGCGGGGGGTCCTGCTGCTGACCCGCACCGCGCCGGACCCGGCCGCCGGACCGGCCGCCGCCGTCCCGGGGCGGCCTCCCGTCGCGGCCCCCGCTCCGCCTTCCGTCCCGGTCCCTGCCCCGGTCCCTGCCCCGGGCCCCGCACCTGCCCCGGCTCCTGCCGCCCCGTCCGCGGCACCGCGGGGCGTGCTCGCGCCGGCCCGCCACTGCTGAGCATCGGAGAACCGTTTCGGCCCCGGTCGCGTCCTCCTGGGTGGACCGCCGGAAGACCGAAACGGAGTGCGTGGACATGGGGATCATCGGCTGGATCATCCTGGGACTGCTGGCCGGAGGCATCGCCAAGGTCCTGCTGCCCGGCCGGGACCCGGGCGGCCTGATCGGCACCACCCTGATCGGCGTGGCCGGCGCCTTCACCGGCGGCTGGCTCTCGGCGAAGTTCCTGGACCGCCCGATCGACACCCAGTTCTTCGACCTCGCCACCTGGGGCTCCGCCATCGCGGGCTCGCTGGTCCTGCTGATCGGCTACCGGATCCTCTTCGGCAACTCCCGCGACTGAGTGTCCGGACGCACCGAGCGGGGCAGGGACGGGGCATGAGCCGACGCGCCTACGTGGCACGAGGGGTCCCGGGCGGCTACCGCATCTGGAAGACCAAGGGCGGCCGATGGTGGGGAGACCTCTACGAGCTCTGCCCCGACGACCTCCTCGCCGAGCTGAACGGCAGGGCGGATCCCGAGAAGATCACCGCCCTGCTCAAGCGGTACCGTGCCCTGAAACGCTAGGTCGTCCCTGGCTCCGCACAGCCCCGCCACGGCGTACCAGAACGAGCCCGCGAGGAAGTTCCAGCGATATGAGCCCCACACCCGTCCCCACGGCGGACCTCTACGACGAGCACGGCGAAGACCTCGGCATCTGCGCGACCCAGTTCCGCCTGCTGGGCGGCCGCCGGCTGTTCGCCGGCCCCGTGCGGACCCTCTCCTGCCACGAGGACAACGCGCTGCTGCGCGAGCTCGTGCACTCCCCGGGCGAGGGCGCCGTCCTCGTCGTGGACGGCGGCGGCTCGCTGCGCACCGCCCTCGTCGGCGACCTGATCGCCGGCGCCGCCGCGCGCAACGGCTGGGCCGGGCTGATCGTCAACGGCGCGGTCCGCGACAGCGTGGCCCTCGGCGGACTGGACCTCGGGGTGATGGCGCTGGGCACGGTGCCCCGCAAGAGCGGCAAGACCGGCGCGGGCACGGTGGACGGGCCCGTCACGATCGGCGGCGCCGCCTTCCGCCCCGGCGACACGGTCCACGCGGACGCCGACGGCGTCGTCGTCCTCCGGGCCTGACGGGGCCGCCCCACCCGACCGGGGCCGGGGCCGGCGAACTGCCCGGCCCCGCGGCGGCTGCGCCCGGCCCGACGGGCCCGGCCGGCCCCGCCGAGCGGCGATTTTCGGCCAGGGGCGCCGCCCCGGCCCTGGCGCCGGCCGGGCCGCCCGGTTTCACTGCTGGCCCATGACACGACACAGGATCATGGGCCTGCTCGGCGCGCTGACCCTCGCCGCGGCCACCCTGGCCGGCACCGCGGGACCCGCGAACGCCGCCGTACCGGCGACCGCGGGACCCGCGAACGCCGCCGTACCGGCGACCGCGGGACCCGCGAACGCAGCCGCACCGGCACCGGCACCCGCCTCCGCCGCCACCCCGGCCGCCGCCGGGGGCGACACACCGCCCGCCGAGTTCGGCACCGACTGGCACGACCCCCTCACCCCCGCCCCGCCGGTGACAAGGCCCGGCACCCGTTCCTGCGAAGTCACCCTCGCGGAGGCCCAGTTTCGCGACTTCACCCCGTACCGGGGCAGTTACGCCCCGCCCGCGGGCTGCGGCGGCGACCACTGGGCCGCGGTGGTGCTCCGCCTCGACGGCAAGGTCAAGGGCCGCCAGTACGACCGCCTCGGCCACCTCTCCCTCGGCGGCGTCGAGATCCTGCGCACCTCCACCCCCCAGCCCTCGCCCGACGGCATCACCTGGTCGGTCGAGAAGGACGTCACCCGCTACCGCGACACGCTCGCCCGCCCGCAGCCCGTCGAGATGCTCATCGGCAACGTCGTCGACGACACCTACACCGGCGTCATCGACGTCAAGGCCACGCTCACCTTCTACGCCGCCGAGGGCCGCACCGGCCCCGCCGCCACCCCCGACCGCGTGCTCCCCCTCACCAGCCCCACCGTCACCACCCCGCGCAACACGGAACGCCTCCTCGCCGAGGTGTACGCCACCGGCTCGGGCGGCGGCTGCGAGGAGTACTGGTACATGACCACCCCGGACGCGGCCCCGTACTCCTGCAAGGCCGCGGACGGCCCCTACCGCGAGGTCCGCATCTCCGTGGACGGGCGGACGGCCGGCATCGCCGCGCCCTTCCCGACCGTATGGACCGGCGGCTGGTCCAACCCCTTCCTCTGGTACGTCACCCCCGGCCCCCGCGCCTTCGACGTGCAGCCGATCACCTACGACCTGACCCCCTTCGCCGCCCTCCTCAACGACGGCCGTCCGCACCGGATCGAGGTGTCCGTGGCCGGGGTCCCGGCCGGGCAGAGCGGCTGGAGCACCCCCACCAACCTGCTGCTGTGGCAGGACGAGGCACGGAAGGTCGTCACCGGCGCCCTCACCCGGTACGAGGAGGGCGCCCCGGCCAACTCCTCCCGCTGGACCCCCGCCGCGCCGGGCGCAGAACACCGCCTCGACACCGAGGGCGGGCACCGGCTGACCGTCGCCGGACACCTCGACACCTCCCACGGGCGGGTCACCACCACCGTCACCCGCGCCGTCCACCACACCTCCGTCCACCGCTGGACCGACGGCGAGAACCGTGACGCGCTCACCGCCGCCTGGACCGACGAGGAGACCGTGACCCGGGGGAGCACCGCCACCCGCACCCACCGCACCTACACGATGGACGGCGAGACCACCCTCGGCGACGGCGACCGGCTGCGCACCGTCCTCTCGCTCGGCGACCGCGCGGACACCGCCACCCTGCGCGGCGGCCGCACGATCGACGCCTCCCGGCTCGACGACCGGTACACCGGCGACGCCACCTACACCGCGAACGTCCCGCGCGACCAGCGGCACGCCGTCGCCACCACCTCCGCCCGCTCCCGCCTGTACGGGTCCCAGGCCCCCGGCGGGTGCTACGACCGTACGGTCACCGCCGTGCAGGGCACCGTCACGGTGGACCGCCGACGCTGCTGACACCGGCGCCGCCTACGATGACCGGCCATGGAGACGAGTGAGGCCGGCAGACAGCTGATCGACGGCCGTTTCGAGCTGGTCGCGCCCCTGGGCAGCGGCGGCATGGGCACGGTGTGGCGCGCCCGCGACATCGCACTGCACCGCGAGGTCGCGCTCAAAGAGGTGCGCCCGCCGGACCCGGCGACCGCCGCGGCCCAGCCGGGCCTCGCCGACCAGCTGCGCGAGCGGGCCGTCCGCGAGGCCCGGGCCCTGGCCCGCCTCGCCCACCCGCACGTGGTGACGATCCACCACATCGTCGAGCCCGCCCAGGGCACGGACGGTCATCCGTGGATCGTGATGGAGCTGGTCAGGGGCGGTTCCCTGCACGACCGGCTGGCCTCCGGACCGCTGCCGCCGGGGGACGTGCTCCGGCTCGGCCGCGACGTGCTGTCCGCCCTGCGCGCCGCGCACGCCGAAGGGGTCCTGCACCGCGACGTGAAACCGGCCAACGTGCTGCTGCGGCCCGACGGGTCGGCGGTGCTCACCGACTTCGGCATCGCCGCCCTGCACGGCTCGACCGGCCTCACCTCCACGGGCGTGCTGATCGGCTCGCCGGAGTACATCGCACCCGAGCGCGTCCGCGGCGAGGAGGGGCTGGCCGCCTCCGACCTGTGGTCCCTCGGCATGCTGCTGTACGTGGCCGCGGAAGGCGTCCACCCGCTGCGCCGGGCCACCAGCCTGGCCACCGTGGTGGCGGTGCTCGACGAGCCGATCCCGGCCCCCGTACGCTCCGGCCCGCTGGCGCCCGTACTGGAACGGCTGCTCGTACGGGATCCGGGCGCGCGGCCCGACGCCGAGCAGCTGGAACAGCTGCTCCGGGATGCGAGCACCGCTCTCGCCACGGCCCCGGCGGCCCCCGCGGCCGCGCCTCCCGTCGGGCAGTACGGGCCGCCCACACCGCCGCCGTTCGGCCCGGTGCCCCACCCGTACGCGGTCACCGCGCCCCTCCCGCCGGCGCAGGCGACCCCGCGCAGGCGCCCGGTCCTGCTCGGCGCGGCCCTCGCGGCGGTCCTCGTCGCCGGTACGGTCGGCATCGTCAAGTGGCTGCCGGACGGCACCGGCCAGGGCGATGGCGCGAAGGCCGGCTCCGGCGGCCCGAGCCGGAGCGCAGGCGCCGACCCCGCAGGCGGCCAGGTCTCCGCGGCCCCCTCGACCCCCGGCCCCAAGGCCAGTGCGCAGAAGGGCGCCACCCCCGAGGGCAGCCTGCTCACCCCGGCCAACATCCGGACCGCGCTGGCGGCCCTGAAGGGCCAGACCGGCACCACCAGCTTCGTGAACCTGCGGATCTACGACTCCTACGTCATCGCCGCCGTGCCCACCGCCCCCGGAGCCAAGACCGTCGACTCCTGGCAGTACCGCGACGGCGCGGTCACCCGCACCGGCCCCGCCGGCACGGTCAAGGACCGCGTTCCGCTCATCGACATGGAGAAGGTCGAATGGGACACCCTGCCCGCCCTCCTGGAGCAGGCCGGACGGGAGCTGGGCGTGGCGAACCCGACCTCCCGCTACGTGATCGTCGAGCCCTGGATGATGGACCAGAGCCCTTCCATGCGGCCCTACCTCAGCGACGAGTACGGGCAGGGCGGCTACGTGCTGGCCGGCACCGACGGAAAGGTCAGGAAGGTGTACCGCTCCTGACGCGGGGCCGGGCCGGGGGCGCGCGCCTGCGATCCTGATCTCCGTACGCGCGGAGAAACGTTTCGAGGAGCACCACGACCATGCCGACCTGGGGCACCACACTCACGGCCGCCGGAATATCCGGCACCCGGCTGCGGAGCGACTACACCCACGCCGCCCGCCGGGTGCTGCGCCGCGAACCCGCCCCCTACCTCGCGCTGCGCCTGCTCGCCGCGCCGCCCCTGGTGCCCTGGCTCGCCGCGGGACTCGCCTTCATGAACCTGGTCGACGACGTGGCCGAGACCGGAACCCCGGCTTCGAGGGCCGCCAACCTGGCCGAGCTGTCCGGGCGCGTCGAAGCGGCCCTGAAGACCGGGGACAGCCCCGACCCGCTGCTGCGCGCGTACGCGCACGCCGTGGACTCCCGCGCCCTGCCCGCGCACTGGGTCTCCCGGTTCCTCGAGGGCGCCGCCACCGCGGAGGCCGGTTTCGAAGGCTTCGCCGCCGAGGAGGACTTCCAGGACTACCTCGACGCCTACGCCTGGCCGGGCGTGCTGGTCTTCACCGGCCTCCAGTACCAGGGCGGCCCCGACGCCGAACAGGCCGCGGCCTGGCGGCGGTTCGTCGACGCCGCCCAGCGCGTCGACTTCCTCGCCGACCTCGCCGGGGACCTGGCGGACGGCCGCCTCTGCATTCCGCGTGCCCGCCTCGACGAGCACTCAGTGACCCGCGCCGACCTCGAACAGGCCCGGGACACCCCGGCCGTACGCGCGCTCCTCACCGCCGAGGCCGGCCGGGCCCGGGCCGCCCTGGAGGCCGCCGACGGCATCCTCGCCCTCGTCGACCCCGGCCTGCGCCCCGTCACCGCCACGATGGGGGAGCTGATGGCCCACCAGCTCGCGGCGGTGGAGCGCGCGGGATCCGCGGCCCTGCGCAGGGACGTCGGCTACGGCCTGGTGGCCCCCCTGCGCACCCTGCTCAAAGCGCGCGCCGCGGCGCGGCGGTGACACCGCCGCGTCAGTAGGGGCCGTTGACGTTGTCGATGGAGCCGTAGCGGGCGGCCGCGTAGTTGCAGGCGGCCGTGATGTTCGCGACGGGGTCGTAGGAGTCCAGCGAGGTGCCGGGCACGTGGTAGGCCTTGAACGTCGGGTCGATGACCTGGAGCAGGCCCTTGGAGGGGATCCCGTTCTGGGCGTTGATGTCCCAGAGGTTGATCGCCTTCGGATTGCCCGAGGATTCCCGCATCACATTGCGGTGAATTCCGTTGTAGGTCCCGGGAATGCCGTGCTTCGCCATGACGTCGAGGGACTCGCGGATCCACCCGTCGAGATTGTTCGCGTAGGTGGTGGCGGCGGGGGCCGCGGCGGTGCTCTTGGCCGGGGTACCGAGGGTCAGTTTGAGCCCGGGCCGGATGATCGACGGGTCGGCGCCGACGATGCTCTTGTTCGCCGCGTACAGCTGCTCCCAGCCGCCGCTCACGGAATGCTGCGCCGCGATCTTGGCAAGCGAGTCACCGGCCACCACGGAATACGACGCGGGAGCGGCGGCCACGGGGGCCGCGACCGCGGAACGGGCCGCGGGAACCGCGGCCGCCTCCGCCGCCCCGGCGGTGGTCGTGCTGATCAGAGGGAGGGCGAGCGCCGCGCCGCCCGTGCCGGCGAGCGCCAGCTTGCGGGTGATCGGGTGCTGCTTGGGCCGGCGGTGCTTTCCCTTTGCGGACATGGCGCATTTCCTCACGTGGGGGGGACGGAGAGGCCCCGGAGGTGGCCGGTTTGGGGAGCGGGTCCGCCGGGAATGAGGGTGACCGTAGGCGAGCTCGCGGCGCGGGAACAAGGCCCGAATTCCACCAGTAGATCGACTTCCTGCCCGATGCCGCGGAAATGACCTTGCCGGGCGCTTCGCGCATTTCCCAACTTTCTTTCCGGGAAAAGGGAATCGACCCTTCGAAGGAATTGATGTTGATGCGTTCCGAGTGACTCACATCACGGGCCGCAGGCCTGCTCGCGGCTGCCTGGTGAATACGGGCAAGTCCGCTCTCCGCGGGCCGGATTCGGGCGACAGGTGCGTTGCAGGCGAATCGCCCATCGTGGACGTTTTCCGGTCACGGTTTCCGGCTGTACGCCTGCCCGCCCGGACACCCCGCCGCCCCGCCCCGGCCCGGATACCCCGCCCCGGCCCGCCTTGCCGTCCGCCCCGCCCCGGGCCGCCCGCCGCCCGGCCCGGCCCCGGGTCTCAGAGCTCCGCCAGCCGCTCCAGGGCGGCCGTCACCGCCGCCCCCGAGGCCGGCAGCAGCGGGAGGCGTACGCCGGGCGCCGGGATCCGGCCCTGTGCGTGCAGCACGCCCTTGACGACCGCCGGATTCGGCTCTGCGAAGACCGCAGCGGACATCCGGGCCAGGGCGTGCCCCAGCGGCCTGGCCCGCGCCACGTCACCCGCCCGCCAGGCCCGGGCGAGCTCCGCGAACCGGTCCGTCGCCAGATGGGCCGAGGCCAGGATCCCGCCGGCCGCACCCAGGGCCAGCATCGGCGAGAGGTAGGCGTCGTCCCCGGCCAGCACCTCGAAGCCGTCCGGCAGGTCCCCGAGCAGCGCCACGGCGTCCTCCCCGACCGAGCCGCCCGCGTACTTCACGCCGGCGACCCCGTCCAGGGAGCCCAGCGCCCGCAGGGTGACGGCGTCGAGCGACTGCCCGGTCCGGTACGGGACGTGATAGACGATCAGCGGTACCGGGCTCACCTCGGCCAGCCGCGTGAAGTGCGCCAGCACCCCCGCCGCCGAGGGTCGTACGAACGCGGGTACGGCCACCAGTGCCGCCCGCGCCTGCGGCCACCCGGCCAGCCGGACCAGCGAGGCCTCGGCGGCCCGCGTCCCGCTCGCCCCGGCGCCCACCGTCAGCAGTGCGCCCCGCTCCTCGCAGACCCGGGCGCACACGCCGGTGACGAGGTCGCGCTCCGCCTCGTCGAGCATGGCCGCCTCGGACGTGGTGCCGAGGGCGACGATCCCGGCAGCGCCCCCGTCGAGCACCTCGTGGGCGAGTGCCTCCAGGGCCTCGGCGGCGATCTCCCCGGCGCGGGTGAAGGGGGTGACCAGCGGGACGTGGACCCCGCGCAGGGAGGGGCCCGCCCCGGGATCGGCGGTCGCGACCGAGCCGGCCGTGCCCGTTGTGCCCGTCGTGCCCGTCGTGCCCGTCGTGCCCGTCGTGCCGGCCGCGGCCGTCGTGCCGACCGGGCCGGCCGTGTGCGCCGTGGTGTCCGTCGTATGCCTGGTGTCAGTGGTGTCCTGTGCCATGCCGTCGAGCCTCGCCCGCCCCGAGCGCCGAATCCAGTTCGCGTTTCTTACCCCACCCGTAAGCTGAGCCGATGCTCGATGTACGACGCCTGCGACTGCTGCGCGAACTGGCCCGCCGCGGGACCATCGCCGCCGTCGCCGAAGCCCTCGCCTTCAGCCCTTCGGCGGTATCCCAGCAACTCGCCGTCCTCGAACGCGAAGCAGGGCTCCCGCTGCTGGAACGCACCGGACGCCGGGTCCGCCTGACCCCGGCCGGGCAGCACCTGGTGGGCCACGCCGAGGCCGTGCTCGAACGACTGGAACAGGCCGAGTCCGATCTCGCCGAGGCCCGCGGCGGCCTGGCCGGAGCCCTGCGCATCGGGGCCTTCCCCACCGCCACCCGGGCCATCGTCCCGGCCGCCCTGTCCGCCCTCGCCCGGCGCCACCCGGGACTCGAGCCCATGGTCCGCGAGACCGACCCGGCGGCGGTCGCGCACGCGCTGCGCTCCGGCGACCTCGACGTGGCCCTGGTCCACGCCTACGACTTCGTGCCCGCCGCCCGGGAGCCCGGTCTGGCCACGGAGCCGCTGTACCGGGAGGCGATGTACCTGGCGGCGCCGGCCGCGGGAGTCCCCGAACCGCCCCCGGGAGACGACCAGGGCGCCGTCCTGCGCGCGCACGCGGAGGACCCCTGGATCACCGCCACCCCCGGCACCCTCTGCCACGCCATGACGGAACGGGCCTGCCAGGCCGCCGGGTTCACCCCCCGGGTCCGCCACCGGGTCGACGAGTTCGCCACCGTGCTCGCCCTGGTCGCGGCCGGCCAGGGCGTGGCCGTCGTACCGCAGCTCGGGGTCACCGGCCCCGCCGACCCGGCCGTCCGCCTCACCCGCCTGCGTATGCAGCGCCGCACCAACCTCGCCTTCCGCAGCGGGGCCGGCGCCCACCCGGCGGTGGCCGCGTTCGGCGCCGCCCTGCGCGCCTGCGTACCCCCTGAGCTGGCCGGATCTCGCGCCCCGGAGTGAGGCAACTCCCTTACCGGGCGGCGCCCGTGTACGTTCTGACCGAGAACCGACGAGAGCAGAACGGGGTTACGACGTGACGCACCGCGTACGAGGGGTCATCGCCCGGAGCAAGGGCGCACCGGTGGAGACGACGACGATCCTCGTGCCCGACCCGGGGCCCGGCGAGGCGCTCGTCCGCGTCCAGGCCTGCGGGGTCTGCCACACCGACCTCCACTACCGCGAGGGCGGCATCAACGACGCGTTCCCCTTCCTGCTCGGCCACGAGGCCGCCGGGATCGTGGAATCGGTCGGCCCGGACGTCACCTCCGTGGCCCCCGGCGACTTCGTGGTCCTCAACTGGCGAGCGGTGTGCGGTACCTGCCGGGCCTGCAGGCGCGGCCGCCCCTGGTACTGCTTCGCCACGCACAACGCCACCCAGCCGATGACCCTGGAGGACGGCACCCCGCTGTCCCCGGCGCTCGGGATCGGAGCCTTCGCCGAGAAGACCCTGGTCGCGGCCGGCCAGTGCACCAAGGTGGACCCGGCCGCCTCGCCGGCGGCCGCCGGGCTGCTCGGCTGCGGGGTGATGGCGGGCCTCGGCGCCGCCCTGAACACGGGCAGCGTCGGGCGCGGCGACTCCGTGGCCGTCATCGGGTGCGGGGGAGTGGGCAACGCGGCCGTGGCGGGAGCCCGGCTGGCCGGCGCCTCGAAGATCATCGCGGTGGACCTGGACGACCGGAAGCTGGAGTGGGCGCGCGGCCTGGGCGCCACCCACACCGTCAACGGCCGCACCGAGGACGTGGTCAAGGCCGTGCAGGCCCTCACCGACGGCAACGGCGCCGACGTGGTCATCGAGGCGGTCGGCCGCCCCGAGACCTACCGGCAGGCCTTCTACGCCCGCGACCTCGCCGGCACCGTGGTCCTGGTCGGCGTCCCCACGCCGGAGATGAAGCTCGAACTCCCGCTCCTGGACGTCTTCGGCCGCGGCGGCGCCCTCAAGTCCTCCTGGTACGGGGACTGCCTGCCCGAGCGCGACTTCCCGCTGCTGGTCGACCTCTACCTCCAGGGCCGGCTCGACCTGGACGCCTTCGTCTCCGAGACCATCCCCCTCGACGGGGTGGAGGACGCCTTCGCCCGGATGGAGCGCGGCGAGGTCCTCCGCTCGGTGGTCGAGTTCCCGTAAGCCCCGGTCCGCCGCTGGGCCCCGTACTAGACTCACCGGAACGCCATCCCCGCGCTCCGGCCGCGACCCGGCCGGAGCACGGGCCCCGTACCTTCCGTACCTCGTATCCCAGGGGCCGTCCGTGACCATCGAGCACAGCTACCGCCAGCCCGGAACGGTTGTCACCGACCACCGGTTCACCGTCCCGCTGGACCACGCCCGCCCGGACGGCGAGCACATCGAGCTGTACGCCCGCGAGGTCGTCGCCGCCGGCAAGGACCCGGGGACCCTGCCGTGGCTGCTCTACCTGGAGGGCGGACCCGGCTTCGGCGCCCGGCGGCTCATCGGCCGGCAGGCATGGCTGGAGCGGGCCCTGGCCGACTACCGGGTCCTCCTGCTCGACCAGCGCGGAACCGGATGCTCCACACCGGTGAACCGGCAGACCCTGCCCCTGCGCGGCACCCCCGCGCAGCAGGCCGACCACCTCGCCCACTTCCGCGCCGACTCCATCGTGCGCGACGCCGAGGCCATCCGCCCCGCCCTGACCGGCGGCGCCCCGTGGACCGTGCTCGGCCAGAGCTTCGGCGGGTTCTGCACCACCCGCTACCTCTCCACGGCCCCCGAGGGCCTCAGCGCCGCCCTGATCACCGGCGGCCTCCCCTCGCTGACCGCCACCGCGGACGAGGTGTACGAGGCCGCGTACCCCCGCGTCGAGCGCAAGAACCAGGCCCACTACCGCCGTTACCCGATGGATGTCGAGCGCGCCCGCCGGATCGCCGCCCACCTCGCCGAGCGTCCGGCCGAGCTCCCCGGCGGCTACCGCCTCACCGTCGAGGCCTTCCAGTCCCTCGGCATGATCCTCGGCTCCGGCGACGGCAGCCACCAACTGCACTACCTGCTGGAGGACGCCTTCGTCCGCACCGCCGCCGGCCCCGCCCTGTCCGACGCCTTCCTCGAGGGGGCCCGCGCGCTGCTCTCCTTCGCCGGGCACCCCCTCTACGCGCTGGTCCACGAGGCGTGCTACGCCCAGGACCCGGCCGCGCCCACCGCCTGGGCCGCCGAGCGGGTGCGCGCCGGGCACCCCCGCTTCGACGCGGCGAAGGCCCTCGCGGGGGACGAGCCCGTCCTGTTCACCGGCGAGACCATCCACCCCTGGCACTTCACCTCGGACCCCTCCCTCGCCCCGCTGCGCGAGACCGCCGAACTGCTGGCGGCCCGTACCGGCTGGGAACCCCTCTATGACCGGGCCCGGCTCGCCGCCAACGAGGTGCCGGCGGCCGCCGTCGTCTACCACGACGACATGTACGTGGACACCGCGCACTCCCTGGAGACCGCCCGAGCCGTCCGGGGGCTGCGGACCTGGGTGACGGACGAGTTCGAGCACGACGGCGTCCGCGCGGGCGGCCCACGCGTCCTGGACCGGCTGCTGGCCCTCGTCCGCGGCGAGGCCTGACCGGGCCGCGCCGGGCCCCGCCCCGGGCCGGTCCGCTCGTCTATCGTGCGACGCATGACCGAACAGCGTGATCAGCCCGAGCCCTTGCAGCCCATGCCCACCGACTGGCAGCGCGCCCTGGCCGTCGTCGCCCATCCGGACGACCTGGAGTACGGCTGCGCGGCCGCGATCGCGGACTGGACCGACGGGGGCCGCGAGGTCGTCTACCTGCTCGCCACGCGGGGCGAGGCGGGCATCGATACCCTGGCCCCCGCCGACTGCGCCCCGCTGCGTGAGGCGGAGCAGCGGGCGAGCGCGGCCGTGGTCGGCGTGTCCGAGGTGGAGTTCCTCGACCACCGCGACGGCGTCGTCGAGTACGGCCTCGGCCTGCGGCGGGACATCGCGGCGGCCATCCGACGGCACCGCCCGGAGCTGGTGATCACGCTCAACCACCGGGACACGTGGGGCGGTGCACAGGGCGGCGGTTTCTGGAACACCCCCGACCACAAGGCCGTGGGCCGGGCCGTGCTGGACGCGGCCGGTGACGCCGGAAACCGGTGGATCTTCCCCGAACTCCTCACCGAGCAGGGCCTGGAGCCGTGGAGCGGAGTGCGCTGGGTGGCGGTGGCCGGCTCCAGCACGCCGACGCACGCGGCCGACGCCGGTCCGGGCCTCGAGCGGTCGATCGCCTCCCTGCTGGAGCACAAGGCGTACATCGAGGTGCTCACGGACCAGGACCCGGCGGAGTACGTCCGCAGCTTCCTCACCGGCAACGCCCAGCAGGCCGCGGCCCGGTTCGGCGGGCGCCCGGCGGTCCCGTTCGAGGTCTTCCCCCGCTGACCGGCCGCCCCTAGGCTGACGCTCCGTCAGAAACCTACGAGGTTACGGGGGTGCAGCACACGTGATCGACACCGTCGCCACGGAGGTCGCGGAGGGGGAGGAGCGGATCCGGCTGGAGACCGGCGAGGACGGCCTCGCGGTCCTCACCCTGTGCCGCCCCGACAAGCTCAACGGCTGGAGCTGGGAGTCCACCCGTCAGCTGGGGCTGCTGGCGGACCGGATCCGCTTCGACCCCTCGGTCCGCGCCGTACTGCTGCGGGCCGAGGGCCGGGCCTTCTGCGCGGGCATCGACGTGACGGCGCCCGGCGGCGCGATCACCGGCGGATCGGCCGCCGAGCGGACCCGCAACTACTACGAGGGCATCCGCTGGGTCCACGAGCGCTTCGCGGTCCTCGCCCGCCTCCCGCAGCCGGTGGTGGCAGCCGTCCAGGGCTACTGCCTGGGCTTCGGTTTCGAGCTGGCCCTGATGGCCGACATCCGGGTGGCCGCCGAGGACGCCGTCTTCGCCCTCCCGGAGGCACAGCTGGGCGTGGCGGTGGACGCGGGCGGCGACCTGCGCATCGCCCGCGAGGCGGGGGCGGGCTGGGCCAAGTACCTGGCCCTGACCGGCCGCCGTATCGACGCGGCCACCGCGCAGCGCCTCCACTTGGTCCAACTCGTCGTGCCGGGCCCGGAGCTGGACGCCGCGGCCCGCGGCCTGGCGGCGGAGATCGCCGCGAACGCCCCCCTCGCGGTGCAGGGCATCAAGCGCGCGGTCGACGCCTACGCGGACGCCGCCCTGCCGGCCGCCCTCGACCGCGTCGCCATGACGGCCGCCCTCACCCTCACCTCGGACGACTGCCGCGAGGGCTACGCGGCCAAGGCCGCCCGCCGCCCCCCGCGCTTCACGGGGGGCTAGGGGGTCGCGGACGGCGGAAGCGGGCCGGGTCAGGCGCCGAAGGGCCCCCGCCCCAGCTGCTCGCGCACCGGCACGACCTCGGGGTTGACCAGCGCCCGGCGCTGCCAGTTCGCGCCGTCGACCACCAGGGTGTGGCCGGTGACGAACCGGGCGTACGGCGAGGCCAGGAAGGTCGCGGCCCACCCCAGCTCCCGGGGCTCGCCCACCCGCAGGGCGGGCTGCCGCCCGTCCTTGGCGTCGGGTGCGGCCCGGTCCAGGCCGCCGCGGATGTCCCCGGACATGTCGGCGTGCGGGAACAGCCCCGGCACCAGGCCGTTGACCTGGATGCCGTACGGGCCCCACTCGACGGCGAGGGTCTCCACCAGGTTCTTCACCCCCGCCTTGGCGGCCGCGCTGTGGGCGAAGCCCGGCCCGCCCGTCCAGGCGTACGAGGCGCCGATGTTCACGATCGACCCCGGGGTCCGCGCGGCGAGGTGGCGGCGGCCGAACTCCCGCGTCATGAACCACGTGCCGGTCAGGGTGATGTCCACCACGGCCCGCCAGGCGTTCGGCGAGAGGTCCTCGGCAGGGGACGGAAAGTTGGCGGCCGCGTTGTTGACCAGGACGTCCGGCAGCCCGAAGGCGGCCTCGGCCGCGTCGAAGACGTCCGCGACCCGCTCCGGGTCGCGGATGTCGCACACGGCGGCCGTCACCCGGCCCGCGCCGGGTACGGCCGCCAGTTCGTCCCGCGCCGCCGCCAGCTGCTCGGCCCGGCGGCTCGCGATCACCAGATCGGCGCCGAGCCGTGCGAACTCGGCGGCGATGGCCTTGCCCAGCCCGGTGCCGCCGCCGGTCACGAGGACCACCTGCCCCGCGTACGTACCGGGGGGCAGGGCGGCGGCGCCGAGCGGCGGGGGCGCGGGCAGGCCGCGCCGGGAGTCGTCCGTCATGGGGCATCGATAGCGCGCGGGCGCCGAGATCACCAGGCCCCGGACGGGATCAGCTCTGCGGGGTGTACGCCTGCCGGCCCGCGCAGGTCCAGATCACGGCGCCCGACCCGACGCCGTCCCAGCCCCAGTAGCTGCCGCCCACCCGGTCGTCGTCCGAGACCGCGAAGGCCTCGCTGCGCGCGTCCTGGGTGGCGCCTGCGGGGTGGGGCAGCGCCTTGGCCGCGCCCGCCCCCGGCCAGTACGCGGCCCGGATGTGGTTGGGGTAGCCCTCGACGAAGGTCACGGCCGAGCCGACCGCCGTGTTCGCGGTCGGGCTGACGGCGTCGAGCGTGAGGTGCTCGTACCCGGCGACCAGCCCGGGGCCGGCCGGCAGGGCGTCGTACGGCCGCTTCCAGACGGCCGGCTTGCGCTCCTGCCAGTCCCGGTGGCTGAGCTTCTCGTAGCCGACGACCCGCCCCTTGTCGTCGATGCCGGTCGCGTGGGTGCCGACGGTCTGGTCGCCGTCGTTCCACACCGGGAGGCTCGCGGTCGGGTAGCCGCCTGCGGGCCAGACCACGGGGAAGGTCTTGCTGACGATCTGGTCGTTGTCCTGGTCCCAGTAGTTCGTGTACGCGGTGCCGAGGACGTCGCCGCGCCTGTTGATGCCGTTCACCGAGCTGATGACGGTGCTCGGGTGCGCGTCGGCGGGGACGGGCAGCTCGCGCGCCACCTTGCCGTTCACCCACTCCTTGGCGACGCCGTCGTCCAGGGCGACCACGTGGCCCGCGTCGTTGACCTCGGCCCCGCCGGACCGCGCGGACGTGGCGGTGACCAGCCGGACCGACCCGGCGCCGAGCTGGTAGGTGAAGGCGGCGCCGGGGGAGCCCTGCGCGGTGCTCCGCACGGTGCCCGCCATCAGACCCTTGCCGTTCACGGCCGTGACCGTGCCCTCCTGGAAGCCCTCCGGCATCGGCACCGCGTGGACGCGCCCGTCCGCGGTCCAGTACGCGGGCAGCCCGGAGCTGGACCCCACCGCCAGCCCGTCCGGGCCGAAGGCGCGGACCGATCCCGCGGGACCGCCCGTCAGGGAGGGCAGCACGGTGATCCCCGGCGTGCACGCCGGACCGGCCGCCGCGGCCGGTCCGGCGGCGGTGATCAGCCCCGCGAGGACGGCTGCGGTCGCGGCGGCGGACGTGGTACCTCTCATACGGCTTCTGTTCATGGGACGGTTCCCCCCGATGGTCGTGTCATATGCCTGAGGAAGACTGCCTGTTGATGCTAATCGGGCCACCCCGGCGGGGTCGCCCGCTTTCCGTGCGCGTCCCCGCGCGGTTCCGAGGGGTCCCCGTGGTTCACAGAAGGGCAAGCGACCGCTTAGTATGCCCGCGGAGCGTGGTTCCTCGACGGCGGCTGGAGGCCCCGGATGCAGGCATGGCGAGTACACACCCTGGGAGAGCCCCGAGAGGCCATGCGCCTCGAGGAGATCCCCGAACCGGTGCCCGGCGAGGGCGAGGTGAGGCTGAAGGTGCTCGCGGCGAACCTGAACTTCCCCGACGCGCTCCTCGTGCGGGGCCAGTACCAGATCCGCCCCCCGCTGCCCTTCACCCCCGGCGTCGAGATCTGCGGCCTGACCGAAGACGGCCGCCGCGTCATCGCCAACCCGAGCCTGCCCCACGGCGGCTTCGCCGAATACGTGGTCGCGCCCGAACGGGCCCTGCTCCCGGCCCCCGAGAGCCTCGACGACGCCCAGGCCGCGGCCCTGCACATCGGCTACCAGACCGGCTGGTTCGCACTGCACCGCCGGGCCCGCCTCCAGGCGGGCGAGACCCTGCTCGTCCACGCCGCCGCCGGCGGGGTCGGCAGCGCCGCCGTCCAGCTCGGCAAGGCCGCCGGGGCCACCGTCATCGGAGTCGCCGGCGGCAAGGCCAAGGTGCGCGTCGCCGAGGAGCTCGGCTGCGACCTGGTGATCGACCGCCGGGCCGAGGACGTGGTCGCCCGGGTCAAGGAGTTCACCGGCGGCCGCGGGGCCGACGTCGTCTACGACCCCGTCGGCGGCGACTCCTACACCGCCTCCGCCAAGTGCGTGGCCTTCGAGGGCCGGATCGTCATCGTCGGCTTCGCGAGCGGCACCGTCCCCGCGCCCGCCCTCAACCACGCCCTCATCAAGAACTACTCGATCCTCGGCCTCCACTGGGGGCTCTACGCCGCCAAGGACCCGGCCTCGATCGGCGCCTGCCACACCGAACTCACCCGCCTGGCCGCCGAAGGCGCCATCAAGCCCCTGGTCAGCGAGACCATCGCGCTCCCCGCCGTCGCCGACGCCGTGCAGCGCCTCGCCGACGGCGCCACCACCGGCCGGGTGGTCCTGGCCATGCCCGGGGACCGGGGTGTCTCCCGATGACCGCCGCCACCGCCGAGCACCTGCTCACCCGCGTACGCGGCCTGCTGGCCGCCCACCCGCCCGCCACCACCTCCCGTACGGACTTCCTGCGCGCCCGGTTCGACGCCGGACTGGCGTGGGTCCACTACCCCGAGGGGCTCGGCGGCCTCGGCGCGCCCCGGTCCCTCCAGGCCGTCGTCGACGCCGAACTGGAGGCCGCCGGAGCCCCCGACAACGACCCGCGCCGGATCGGCATCGGGCTCGGCATGGCCGCGCCCACGATCCTCGCGTACGGCACCGAGGAGCAGAAGCGGCGCTTCCTGCGCCCCCTGTGGCTCGGCGAAGAGGTCTGGTGCCAGCTCTTCAGCGAGCCCGGCGCCGGCTCCGACCTGGCCGCGCTGGGCACCCGCGCCGTCCTCGACGAGGAGTCCCGGGAGTGGGTGGTCGACGGCCAGAAGGTGTGGACCTCCAGCGCCCACACCGCCCGCTGGGCCATCCTGATCGCCCGCACCGACCCGGCACAGCCCAAGCACCGGGGCATCACCTACTTCCTGTGCGACATGCACGACCCCGGCGTCGAGGTCCGGCCGCTGCGCCAGATCACCGGCGAGGCCGAGTTCAACGAGGTCTTCCTCACCGGCGTGCGCATCCCCGACGCCCACCGGCTCGGCGCCGTCGGCGACGGCTGGGCGGTGGCCCGCACCACCCTGATGAACGAGCGCGTCTCCATCGGCGGCATGCGCATCCCGCGCGAGGGCGGCATGATCGCGCCGGTCGCCGCCGCCTGGCGCGAACGCCCCGCACTGCGCACCCACGCCCTCCACCAGCGGCTGCTGGAGCTGTGGGTGGAGGCCGAGGTCGCCCGCCTCACCGGTGAACGGCTGCGCCAGCAGCTCGCCGTCGGCCAGCCCGGCCCCGAGGGGTCCGGCATGAAGCTCACCTTCGCCCGCCTCAACCAGGAGATCAGCGCCCTGGAAGTCGAACTCCTCGCGGAGGAGGGCCTGTCCTACGAGGACTGGACCCTGCGCCGGCCCGAACTGGTCGACTTCACCGGCCGCGACGCCGGCTACCGCTACCTGCGCGCCAAGGGCAACAGCATCGAGGGCGGCACCAGCGAGGTCCTCCTCAACATCGTCGCCGAACGCGTGCTGGGCCTGCCGTCCGAGCCGCGCGACGACAAGGACCTCGCCTGGAAGGACCTCGCCCGATGACGACGCCGACGACCCCCACGACCCCGGCGGACCTGCTCTACTCCGAGGCAGAGGACGAACTGCGCACCGCCGTACGGTCCCTCCTGGAGGCCCGCTGCACACCGGCGGGCATCCTCGCCCGGATCGAGACCGACCGGCCCCACGACCCGGCCCTGTGGAGCACCCTCGCCGCCGGGATCGGCGCGGCCGGGCTCCTCGTACCGGAGAAGCTCGGCGGCCAGGGCGCGAGCCACCGCGAGGCGGCCGTGGTCCTGGAGGAGCTGGGCCGGGCCGTGGCGCCCGCCCCGTACCTGACGAGCGCGGTGCTCGCCACCGAGATCCTGCTCGGCTGCGACACCGAGGACGCCGTCCCGCTGCTGCGGGAGCTGGCCTCGGGGCGGCAGGTGTGCGTACCGGCCGTGCCGCTGACCCTCGCCCCCGGCGCCCCGCTGCCGGCCGCCGTCCGGGACTCCGGCGGCGGGACCCTGACCGGTACGGTCACCTCCGTCGCGGACGCCGTGGCCGCCGACGTCCTGCTGGTGCTCGCCGACACCGGGCTCTACGCCGTCCCCGCCGCCTCGGCCGGGATCACCCCGCAGGTCCCTCTCGACCTCACCCGCCCGCTGGCCGCCGTCACCCTCGACGGCGCGGCCGGCACCCGCCTCGCCGACCCCGCCACCGCCCGGGCGGCCGTCGCCGGGGCCCTGCTCTCCGGGGCCGGGCTGCTCGCCTCCGAGCAGCTGGGGATCGCCGAGTGGTGCCTGACGGAGACCGTCGGATACCTCAAGGTCCGCCACCAGTTCAACCGGCCCGTCGGCTCCTTCCAGGCCCTCAAGCACCGGCTCGCACGGCTCTGGCTCGACGTGGCCTCGGCCCGGGCGGCGGCGAGGGCCGCGGCCGACGCCCTGGCCACCCAGTCCCCGGACGCCCCGCTCACGGTCGCCGTCGCCCAGGCCTACTGCTCGGGCGTGGCGGTCCGGGCCGCCGAGGAGTGCGTCCAGCTGCACGGCGGCATCGGCATGACCTGGGAACACCCCGCGCACCTCTACCTCAAACGGGCCAAGGCCGACTCCCTGGCCCTGGGCACCGCGGGCCACCACCGCGGCCTGGTCGCCGACTTCGCGGAACTCCCGGCGCCGTAGGGGGCGCCCTGCCGGCCGGAACGGGCGCCCGGCGCCCCGCCCCGGCCGGCCCGGCGGCCCCGCCCCGGTCGATACCGGGGCCCGGGCCTGGCCGAACGGCCGATGCGGGGGCGGGGCCGGGTGCGGCACCCTCGACGGGTCGCCCCGAGAACACCCCGCCCCGTGAAGGAGGCGCCATGCTGCACGCCCTCTACCTCCTCGGCATCTCCGCCTTCGCCGCCTCCGGCGTACTGGCCGCGCACCGCGCCAACATGGACCCCTTCGGCGGGCTCGTCCTCGCCTTCGCCGCCGCCATCTCCGGCGGCACCCTGCGCGACCTGATCCTCGACCGGCACCCGCTCTACTGGACCCACGACTGGGTGCTGCTCGTGCTCATCGCCTCCGTGGGCGTGGCGACCATGCTCTACCTGCGCCGCTGGGAGCTCCCGCACCGCGCCCTGATGGTGGTCGACGCCGTCGGCCTCGCCGTGGTGACCGTGATCGGCGCCCGCGCCGCCCTCGACGCGCACGTCACGCCGGTGGCCGTCCTCATCCTCGCCGTCCTCACGGGCGTCACCGGCGAGGTCGTCCGCGACGTCCTGTGCGGGGAGTTCCCGCCGCTGCTGCTGCGCGAGGAGGTGTACGCGACGGCCGCGCTGGCCGGCGCCGCCGCCTACCTCGGCCTGCACCGGGCCGGCGTCGCGGACGCGCCGAACACCGCCGTCTGCGCCGGCCTCGTCTTCGCGCTGCGGATGGCCGCGGTCTTCCGCGACCTCCACCTGCCCCGGCTCCAGCGCGCGGCGGCCTGATCCCGGCCCCCGGCACCCCCAGGGGGTGACCTCGCCCGCCGCGCGGCGTTAGACCCGTAGCCGCCGGCCACCGAGCGAGGGAGACCGAATGCCCGCAGCACCCGCCGCACTTCCCACCCGCCGCGCCCTGCTCCGTACGGCCTTCACCGCGGCCGTGCTCGCCGGGACGGCGGCCGCGCTGGCTCCCGTACTGCGGGCCCGCGGCCCCCGGCAGACGCTCACCCCGGCCCCGCTCGCGGAGGAGACGTACCGGGGGCGGCACATCGCCGTGGACCGGGCCGGGGTCCGCATCGACGGGCGCCCCCTGCCCGTCATGCGCCGGGCCGACGGCAGCTACCTGAGCGAGGTCAACCACTTCCAGTCCTTCGGGACACCGCTGGAACTGGCCCGTGCCGCCGTCGACGAGCTGGGCACCGCCCAGCTCGTGTCGGCGGCCGCCCCGCACCACGGCTGACGGCAGGAGTCCCCGCCTTGTACACCCGGCAGAACCAGAAGAACCTGACCAGCGCCCAGAAGAAGCGCTTCACGGCGGCCCTGCTCGAGCTCAAGCGCAGCGGCGTCTACGACGCCTTCGTGCGCACCCACGGCAAGTACTTCGTACCCGACCGCGACCGCAAGCTGCGCGTCGGGCACATGTCCCCGTCCTTCTTCCCGTGGCACCGCTACTACCTGCTGGAGTTCGAGAAGCAGCTGCGGGCCGTCGACCCGGGGGTCTCCCTCCCGTACTGGGACTGGACCACCGACACCAGCCCGGTCTCCTCCCTGTGGGCCGACGACTTCCTGGGCGGTACCGGCCGCGCGGCGGACCGCCGGGTGATGACCGGGCCCTTCGCCTACGACAAGGGCAACTGGACGGTGACGGTGGGCGTCTCGGAGGCCCGCTTCCTCACCCGCAACCTCGGCCGGCCGCAGAACCCGATCGCGCTGCCCACCCGCGCCGAGCTGCAGTGGGCCATCGACGATCCGGTCTACGACGTCTCGCCCTGGGACTCCACCGCCACCGCGGGCGGTTTCCGCAACAAGCTCGAGGGGTGGGCCGCCCCCAAGAGCGAGCGCTGGCGCAACCACAACAAGGTGCACCAGTGGATCGGCGGGCACATGACCGGCGGCACCGCGCCCAACGATCCGGCCTTCTGGCTGCACCACGCCTTCGTGGACCTGGTCTGGGACCGCTGGCAGCAGCGGCACCCGGGCTCCGGATACCTGCCCGCCGCACCGCTCGCCCTCGGCGACCTCCAGCGCGGCCGGGTGATCGCCCTCGACGAGCCGATGCCGCCGTGGGACGTCACCCCGCGCCAGATGCTCGGCCACCAGGGCCTCTACCGCTACGAATGACGCGGCCGGACCGGGCACACGGAAAGGGCCCCCGCCGCGCGGCGGGGGCCCTCCCTTCGATCGGCCGGTCGGCCGATCAGGCGATCAGTGGCCGTAGCCGCCCTCGGTGTGGTGGTCGCCGCCGCCGCCCGAGGCGTTGACGCAGGTGTTGCCGAAGGCCGGGTTCAGCAGCGCGATCACGTTGACGGTGTTGCCGCAGACGTTGACCGGGACGTGAACCGGAACCTGGACCAGGTTGCCCGACAGGACACCGGGGGAGCCGACCGCCGCACCGTGCGCTCCGGCATCGGCGACGGCCAGACCCGCTCCGGCGGCCACGGCGCTACCGGCGACAGCGGTGACGGCGAATGCCTTCGCGATACGCGACATCAAGATCTCCTCATGAGAAACGGGGTGCCGCAGCGTGTGCGGCGTTTGACATGGCATACAACGCGGGGAGGCGCGGGGGGTCACGGCCGCTGGGCCTACTTGGTGAGGTCAGGGTCACGGCTTGTCACCGGTGGGGCCCCTGTGCGACCGTGCGCGCACCGCGCGGGTGCGCGGGGCGGACCCGGGAGGACCAGATGAGCGCAGCGGGCGGCGACACCGGCGGCCGGCCCCGGGCCAGGACCGCGCACGGCGTGGTCGAGGGCCGCACCGGGCGCGGCGGGACCGCCGTCTTCCGCGGCATCCCCTACGCGGCCCCGCCCGTCGGCGAGCTGCGCTTCGCGGCGCCCGGGCCCCCGGAGCCCTGGGACGGCGTCCGCGACGCCGGCGCCTGGGGTCCGACCGCGCCGAAGGTGCCCTACCCCCCGAAGTTCGCCGCGCTGCTCGCCGACCCGGAGATCCCCGGGGAGGACTGCCTGAGCGTCAACGTCTGGACCCCAGACCCGTCGCCCGCGGCCCGGCTGCCCGTCATGGTGTGGATCCACGGCGGGGCGCTCACCCGGGGCTCCTCGGCCGTCCCCGTGTACGACGGCTCCGCCTTTGCCCGCGACGGGGTCGTGCTCGTCTCCCTCAACTACCGGCTCGGCGTCCTCGGCTACGGGCTCTTCCCCGACGCCCCCGCCAACCGGGGCCTGCTGGACCAGATCGCCGCCCTGGAGTGGGTCCGGGACAACATCGAGGCCTTCGGCGGCGACCCCGCCCGCGTCACCGTCTTCGGCGAGTCCGCCGGAGCCATCAGCATCGGCGCCCTGCTCGCCGCCCCCAGGGCCGCCGGGCTCTTCGCGCAGGCCGCCTTGCAGAGCGGCGCCCCCGAGGCGCTGCGCCGCGACCGGGTCCGCGCCATGGTCCGGCGGATGGCCTCGCTGCTGAAGGCGGACGCCACCGCCGAGGCCTTCGGCGCCGTCGCCCTGCCCACCCTGCTCGCCGCCCAGGCCGCCGTCCTGCGCCGGTCGGGCCCCCTCGCCGGAGGTCCCGCCTTCGGCCTGGTCACCGACCCGGACACGCTGCCCGCGGATCCGCTGGACGCGGCCCGCGGGACCGGCGTGCCGCTGCTGCTGGGCTGGACCTCCGAGGAGTACCGGCTGTGGCTGGCCCCGACGGGCACCATGCGGCTGCTGGAGCGGCTGGGGCCGGTCGCCGTGGAGCTGGCCCGCCGCCGCAGCGGCAAGGACCGGGCGGCCGTACGGGCGCTGCGCGCCGCCCTGCCCGGGGCCGGCCCCGCCGACCTCGCGGGGCAGCTGCTCACCGACCTGCTGCTGCGCGACCCGCTGCGCCACCTCGCCGGTGCGCGGCGGGCGGCGCCGAGCTTCCTGTACGAGTTCGCCTGGCGCTCGGGCATCGCGGGGCTCGGCGCGTGCCACGCCCTGGAGCTGGGCTTCGTGTTCGACACGCTGGAGACGCCGGAGGCGGCCCGGCTGGCCGGGCCGCACGCTCCCCAGGCACTGGCCGACGAGATGCACGCGGCCTGGGTGCGCTTCGCGGTGACCGGCGATCCGGGCTGGGCGCCGTGGAACGGCTCCGGCCCGCCGAAGGTGTTCGGCGGGCCGGAGGCGAAGGAGGCGGGGCCGGGTGCGGCCCAGGAGCCGGACCTTACTCGACGGGTCCTTCCATGACCTTGCTGATGTACTGGATCGGCCCCTCGCCCATGTTGGGGACGTAGGTCTTGGCGTTGTGCTGGCCGCCCTTGATGATCCTCAGCTCGGTGTGCACGGGACCCTTGTTGCCGAAGGTGGCGATGAACTTCTGCACGTCCGGCAGCGTCTTCTTGTTGTTCTCGCTGTCGCCGACCTGGAAGGCGAGGTAGACGTCGGGACCCTTGCGGTCGATGAGCTGCTTGGCCAGCACCTCCGGGTTGTTCTCGGCCTTCTCCTTGTCGTGGCCCTTCCACAGGGAGGAGTCCGGGACGATGTCCGGGCCCGAGGCGATCACGGCCTTGAACTTGTCCGGGTGCTTCAGCACGGCCTTCAGGCCCGCGAATCCGCCGGTGGAGGAGCCCATGAAGGCCCAGCCGTCGCGTGACTTCACGGTCCGGAAGTTCGCCTTCACCAGGTCCGGCACGTCCTCGGTCAGCCACGTGCCCATCTTGGGCTGGTCGGGGATGTCGGAGCCGTCCCAGTAGACGCCCTTGTCGTCCGGGCCCGGGTTGAGCACCGGCATGGCCAGGATGAAGGGCTTGCTCTTCCCCTCGGCGTACCACTTGGCGATGCTGGTCTGGAGGCCGAGGTCGGTGCCCATCCAGTAGTTGCTGGGGTACCCGGCGCCGCCCGGCAGGGCGATCATGACGGGGAAGCCGCTCTTGGCGAACTTGGGGTCGTTGTACTCCTTGGGCGCCCAGACCCACACCTTGCCCTTGAAGCCGGACTTCTTGCCGTCCAGCGTGGTGACGGCCACGTGCGTCCCGTCGGGCAGCGTCATCGAGTTCTTGAACTCGGCCTGCGGACCGGTGGGCATCAGCATCTTGGAGTTGGCGGCCTGGGGGGCCGCGTTCTTGCCGCCGTCGCCGGCGGGCGCACCCCCGAAGGAGACGGCCGCGCCCTTGTCGGTGAACGGGGGTATCTCGTAGTGGTTCATCACGCCGGCCGCGATGCCCGCCAGCGCGAGGACGGCGACACCCGCGATCACCCACCGCCGGGCCCTGGACCTGCGTCGGGGAGCCGGCTCGGGCTCCTGCCCGTAGGGCTCGTACGGCTCGTAGGGCTCGTACGGCTCCTGGCCGTGGGGAGGCTGCTGTCCGTACTGCTGCTGCCCGTAAGGCTCCTGCCCGTAGTGCTGCTGTCCGTGCTGCTGTCCGTACGGGGCGCCGTAGGGCTGCTGCGGGTTCTGGCCCTGGGGCCGGTACGGCGGCTGGTGCTGCCCTTCGGGTGGGTACGACATGTGCGGTGGCTCTCCGGCGGGTGCTGCCCCGAGGGGGCGGTGGTCTGGCGGGCTTGATCCTTCTGTTCGAAGGATGAACGAAAGCATGCCAGGGTTCCGCATTTTTCCTTCTCTTGGGACTTTCCGGAGACGGCCGTTGCCCGGCGTGGGCCTGGCTCTTGTGCATGCCCATGGGTAGGGTGCCCCCGCCCCGCGAGAGGAGAGGACCCCTTGAGCCTCCAGCGCCGGATCCTGATCCTGGCCACCGCAGTCGTCCTGCTGGCCGCCGTGGCCGTGACGGCCCTCGTGCGGGCCTCCGCCACGGCCGACCGGAAGAACCGGACGCAGGCCGACGGCCCCCGGGTCACCCCGGGCGCGGTCTCCCTGGACCCGGCGGGCGGGGACCGGCGGATCGTCTTCCGGAACATGGCCTGGGGCCCGCACCGCGACGAGCTCGCCACCGTCCCGGCCGCCGCGCCGGAGGGGGACCGCACCGCCTCGGGAGTCGCCTGCCTGCGCTTCCACGCGGCGGCGGGCACCGGGATCTGCCTCCAGGCCGAGAAGGGCGGGGTCCCCGACCGCTACCGGGCCGTCGTCCTCGACGCCCGCCTCCAGGAGGTCTCGGCGCACGCCCTGACCGGCATCCCCACCCGCGCCCGGGTCTCGCCGGGCGGCAGGCTCGCCGCCTGGACGGTCTTCGTCGGAGGGGACTCGTACGCCGGAAGCGACTTCTCCACGCGGACCTCGGTCCTCGATCTGCGCACCGGCAGGCTCGAAGCCTCGCTGGAGGACTTCGAGATCCTCAAGGACGGCAAGCCGTACCGCAGCGCCGACGTGAACTTCTGGGGGGTCGCCTTCACCTCCGACGAGCGGACCTTCTACGCCACGCTCGGCACCGCGGGCCGCACCCACCTGGTGCGCGGGGACCTGGCGGCGCGGACCGTGACCACCCTGCGCGAGAACGTCGAGTGCCCCTCCCTGTCGCCCGACGGGACCCGGATCGTCTTCAAGAAGCGGATGCCGGGCCTGCCGGCCGAGGCACCGTGGCGGCTGCACGTCCTGGACCTGGCCTCCGGCACGCAGACCCCGCTCGCGGAGGAGCGGAGCGTGGACGACCAGGTGGTGTGGACGGACGACCGCACGGTCGTCTACTCCCTGCCGGGGGACTTCGGAGCCGACCTCCACTCCGTACCGGCCGACGGGAGCGGCGCCCCCGTCCGGCTCATGGCATCGGCCCTGGCCCCGGCCTTCCTCGGATGAACGCGGACGCGTCCGGGGGAAGGGGCGGGGCCAGGGCCGATGCAGGAGCGTTACGCCGGGCGTGCCGGGCGGCGGTGCGGACTAGGCGGGGATCAGCGTGCGGCGGCGCCGCTTGCGCTGCGCGCCGGCCGAAACCCGCAGCTCGATGATCGACCGCACGGCCGGCCACTCCTCGTCGAGGATCGAGTAGAAGGCCGTACTGCGGACCGCCCCGTCCAGCCCCCGCGAATGGGCCCGGCGGACCCCCTCGCAGGTGAAGCCGAGCCGTTCCATCGCGGCGCGCGAGCGGCCGTTGCGGGCGTCCGCCCGCAGCGAGATCCGCCGCACGCCCCAGGTCTCGAAGGCATGGCGGAGCATGAGCAGCTTCGCCTCGGTGTTGATGCCGGTGCCCTGGGCGCCCGGGGACAGCCAGGTATTGCCGATTTCGGCGGCATCGGGGATCGCCGTCGCCGGATCGCCGAACGGAACGCCGGGCACGGCGGGCCACACCAGCGGCCCCTGCCAGTAGTCGAGTTCCAGGAACCGGGTCGAACCGACGACCCGCCCGTCCTTGGCTCTGATGACCGCGAACGGGAGCGATCGGCCCGCCGCCTGATCGGCGAGGGCACGGTCGATGTACTCGTGGGACGCCTGAACCCCATGGGGTACGGGGGTGAAGGCGTAAGTCGTACGATCCTCGGCACCGGCCACGGCCAGGGCCTCGGTGTGGTGGGGTGCGAGGGGCTCGAGCCGCACGGTGCGGCCGGCGAGGAGTACGGGTACGGGCACGGAGCCTTCGGTCCTTCTGGGCGGTGGGGTGGTTGCACAGTCTGCGTCCCTGACGTCGCCCCCAGTGCAAAACACGGGTGAAAGGCAACGGGCTGTCAGGTGAACGCGAGTGGCTCAATGTAGCCCCTTAAAGTCCTCTCATGAACCCCCGATTCGGCAATGGCGTGAAGGTCTTTTTCGATGACTTGGGTCCCCGCGGCGGAGCGCCCGTAATCCTGATCCACGGACATCCGTTCAACCGCACCATGTGGGCCCCCCAGACGGCCGCGCTGACGTCCGCCGGGTACCGTGTGATCACCCCTGACCTGCGAGGATACGGAGAGAGCCCGGTGCGCCCGGGCAAGACGCTGCTCGCCGACTTCGCCGATGACCTCGCCGCTCTGCTCGCCCGCCTGGGCATCGAACAGGTGGTCGTCGGCGGTGTGTCCATGGGAGGGCAGATCGCCATGGAGATGCGGCTGCGCCACCCGGGTCTGGCAAGGGCCCTCGTCCTGTCCGACACGACCGCCGTTCCGGAGTCCGCGGAGGCCCGCAAGGGACGTCTGGAGACCGCCGACCGGCTGATCGCGGAGGGCATGGGGCCGTACGCCGAAAGCGTCATCGACAAGATGCTGGCGCCCTACAACGTGACCGGCATGCCGGAGGCCGCCGCGCACGTGACCGCCATGATGCGCGCGACCGACCCCGAGGGGGCCGCGGCGGCCCTGCGCGGCCGCGCCGAGTGCCCCGACTACCGGCCCGTGCTCGCCGGGACCGCCCAGCCCTGCCTGGTCGTGGTCGGCGCCGACGACGTCTACACCCCGGTCGCGGCGGCCGAGGCCCTGCACGCCCTGCTCCCCGACTCGGTGCTCGCCGTCATCGAGCGCGCCGGGCACCTGCCGGGCGTGGAGCAGCCGGAGGCCTTCAACCGGGTGCTGCTGGAGTTCCTCGCCGGCCTCTGACCGGGCACCGGCCCGCCCGACCCGGCCCGCGGGCGCCGGAAAGGGTCTTTCGCCCGGCGCCGGCGTGCCCAATGGCGCCCCGGGGCCGGGCGCCGGCGTGTCAGTCTGTCTGCAGGGTGGTGCGCAGCCGGTAGCGCTCCCCGCTGTACTCCACCGTCGACAGCAGCAGCGGCCGGCCGCCGCGCGTGAACACGGTCTGGTCGAGGACGAGGACGGGCGCCCCGGGCGCGATGCCCAGGTGTCCGGCGAGCTCCCCGTCCGCGCTGCGGGCCTCGATGGTCGCCTCGGCGCGGTCGGGCTGGACGCCCCAGCGGCGCAGCTCGCTGAAGAGGGAGGCCTCGCGGAAGTCGGTCTTCGCCAGGTCGGGGGCCAGTTCGGCGACGACCAGGGTGCGGTCGAGGGCGATCCGCACGTCGTTGAGCAGGCGGACCCGCTCCAGCCGCAGCAGCGGGGTGCCGGCGGGCACGCCGAGCCGGTCCGCGTCGTCGAGGGACGCGGTGACCGTGTCGTGGCGCAGTACGACCGAGCTGGCCCGCATGTGCTTGCGGCGCGCGGTGGCGGTGAAGGACTCCAGGTCCTCGGGCCAGTCCCGGGCGGGCGCCGGGGGCGCGGAGGCGGCGACGAACCAGCCGCGGCCGTGGGACGCGGTCACCAGGCCCTGGTCGACCAGGTGGGCGAGGGCCCGGCGCAGCGTGACGCGCGAGATGTCCAGGCGGGTGCACAGCTCGCGCTCGGGCGGCAGCTTGCTGCCCTCGCCCAGGCCGCGGCGGGCGATCTCCTCGCGGATCCGGTCGGCTGCCTGCGACCAGAGGGGGTCGGCGCCCCGGGCGTCCATTGCGTCGTCGGTCATGGAGGGACCATACCACCTACTACCAATTCCCTCGGGCGGAGGGCCTGGGGCGTACGGGACCTTCGGCATGTCTTGGCCTCTGGCAGGCAGACCACATAGGACCACTATTGACCAATAAAAAACCTCTAAGTACCTTCGGGGTCATCACCACCCCCACTCGACGAGGAGTACCCGCGATGAGTACGGCCCGGATCATGCCGGTCATGCAACGCATCGGCAGAAGCCTGATGCTGCCGGTGGCCACCCTTCCGGCGGCCGCCCTGCTGACCCGGCTCGGGGGCGACGACCTGCTGGGCCGCGAGGCCTTCCCGGAGGTCGTCCGCAAGCTCGCCATGGTGCTGGCCGCCGCCGGTGACACCGTGTTCGCCAACCTCCCGCTGCTCTTCGCGGTCGGGGTGGCCATCGGCTTCGCGAAGAAGGCCGACGGCTCCACGGCCCTGTCCGCGGTGGTCGGGTACCTGGTCTTCAAGGCCGTGCTCGCCAGCCCCGCCTTCCCCATGGGCGTCGACGGGGAACCGCTGGACGCCAAGGTCCTCGGCGGCATCGTGATGGGCCTGATCGCCGCCCTGCTCTACCAGCGCTTCAGTCGGACCAAGCTGCCCGAGTGGCTCGGCTTCTTCGGCGGACGGCGCCTCGTGCCCATCCTGAGCGCCTTCGCGGGCGTCGGCACGGGAGTGGTATGTGGAGTGGTATGGCCGACCGTCGGCTCCTGGTTCTTCCACTTCGGCGAGTGGCTCGTGGGCACCGGCGCCTGGGGAGCGGGCATCTTCGGCGTCGTCGTCCGCGCCCTCATCCCCATCGGGATGCACCACTTCTTCTCGTTCTTCCCCTGGTTCGAGGCGGGCACCTTCGTCAACCCGGCCACCGGGGCGGAGGTGCACGGCGACATCCACCGCTTCCTCGCCGGAGACCCGACCGCGGGCCAGTTCATGACCGGCGGATTCCCGATCTACATGTTCGCCCTCCCGGCCGCCGCCATGGCCATCGCGCACACCGCGCGCCCCGAGAACCGCACCATGGTCAAGGGCATGATGATCTCCGTCGCCCTCACCTCGTTCGTCACGGGCGTGACCGAACCCATCGAGTTCGCCTTCATGTTCGTCGCGCCGGTGCTGTACGCCGTCCACGCCTTCCTCTTCGGCGTCTCCATGGCCCTGTGCTACGCCCTCGGCATCCGCGACGGCTTCGGCTTCTCCTCCGGCGCCATCGACTACGTCGTCAACTTCGGCATCGCCACCAAGCCGCTGCTGCTGATCCCGATAGGCCTGGCCTTCGCGGCCCTCTACTACGTGATCTTCCGCTTCGCCATCGTCAGGTTCGACCTGCCGACGCCGGGGCGCGAACGGGACCCGGAGCCGGAGCAGGAGCCTGCCACCGGGGCCAAGGCCGACTCCACCACCGCCTGAGCCCGGCCGCACCCACCCTGGCCGCCCGCGCGGCCCCCGCACCCCTCCTCCCCCCTCACCGCTAGGAACAGACACGATGTCCGGATCCCGCATCACCTTCCTCCAGGGCCAGGCCGAGCAGGGCGCGGCGCTCGCCCGGATCGCCGCCCGCGTCCGCACCCGGCTCGGCTCCCCGGAGACGGCCGCGCTGCGCTCCGCCCGCCGCCCGCTCTTCACCGGCATCGGAGCCTCGTACGCCGCCCTCGCCGTCCCCGTACAGCAGTTGCGCGAGGCCGGGATCGTCACCCAGCGCGTGCTGTCCAGCGAGATCGAGACCGGTACCGCCGGCTTCGACACCGACTGCCTGATCGCCGTGTCCCAGGGCGGGCGCAGCTCCGAGACCCTCGCCGCGTTCCAGTGCGCCGCCCCCGGCACCACCAAGGCCGCGCTGCTCAACGTGGTGCCGTCACCGCTGGGCGACCTCGCCGACGTGACGGTCGACCTCGGCAACGAGTCCGACTCGTACGCCTCCACCATCGGGTACACCGGCACCGTGGTCGCCCTCGACCTCATCGCGGGCGTCCTGGCCGGCCGGGACGGCGACCCCTGGGGCGACATCGCCGAGCAGACCACCGCGGTCCACCGGCAGGCCGCCGAGGCCGTGGCGCGGCTGCGGGTGCGCGGCGCCCGCTGCATCGCCTCCGACGGGGTGGCCGCCGGGGCCTCCCGCGCCTCGGCCGAGGAGGGCGCGCTGCTGCTGCGCGAGGTGGTCCGGATGACGGCGGCCGCCTCGGCGACCCGCAACTACCTGCACGGCGAGATGGAGTCGGCGGGCAACACCCTGCACCTCGTCTACGGAGACGGCCGCGAGGTCGAGCTGGCCCGCTCCCTGGCCGGCGCGGGCCACCTGACGCTGCTGATCACCACGGCGGAGGCGGCGCCCGCCGAGAACCTGTTCACGGTCCGCCTGCCGCGGACCGCCGACGCCGTCCGCGTGGTCCTGGAGACGGTGGTCCTGCAGGAACTGGTGGCCCAGCTCAGTGCGGAACGGGGCGTGCCGATCGAGTCCTTCGTCTTCGCGAACGACGACACCAAGGAGGGCGGGCTCGACATGTCCGACTTCGAGGTGGCCGCCTACTCCCCGGCCGCCTCCCCGGCGGTCTGATCCCGCCTCCGCCCTTTCCCCGGGCCGATCCGCCCTCCGCCGTCCGCGCCCCGCCCGGTGGCGGATACGGTGACCGGCGTGGACGACGTACTGAGGCAACTGCGATCCGTGGGGCCCTTCTTCACCGCGGCCTGCGGGAAGGAACCGCCGCCCGGGCCCGGGTTCCGGCCGCTGACCGTGCTGTACGGGGAGCAGCTCCCCGCGTACGTCGCGGAGGTGGGGCGGCGCAACCGCAGCGGGCCGGGGCGGGTGGCGGCCTCGACCGCGCAGTTCGGCATCGCGGCGCGGCTCTGGTCGATCGGGCTGGGCTGCGCGGCGCTGGCCGGGCGGGTGCCGGACCTCGCCGCCGACCGGGTGTGGTGGCGGCTGCCCGGCGCGGGATCCCTGGAGCTGTGGCTGCCCGAGCCGGGGGAGTTGCCGGCCGGGGAGCTGGGCGGGAGCGTGCTCGGCCACCTGGAGCTGCTCGACGCCGCGGTGCGGGAGCGGTTCGGGGTCTCGCCCAAGGTGCTGCGGGGCAACACCGCGTCGGGCCTGGTCGGAGCCCTGCGGGTGCTGCTCGACCGGGTGCCCGGCACCACGGCCGTGGACCTGGCGGGCGCCCTGCTCGCCGACGGCGGGGCCCTCGCCGGGACCGGCACCTTCGTCCACGAGGAGGGGCTCGGGGTGGCCTTCGTACGGCGCAGCTGCTGCCTCTACTACCGGGTTCCGGGCGGCGGCTTCTGCGGGGACTGCGTGCTGCGGACCCGGTGAACGCCGAAGGCCCCCGGGAGCACGTGCTCCCGGGGGCCCCGCGGTGTGCCGGAACTAGAAGGTGAGGTTCCAGGCGTCGATCTTGCCGATGTCGCCGCCGGCGTTGTCGTTCACGCGGAGCTTCCAGGTGCCGTTCGCGACCTCGGAGGAGGCGTTGACGGTGTAGGTCTGGTTGATGTTGTCCGTGCCGGACCCGCTCCTGTTGTGCAGGTTGTACGCGGTGCCGTCGGGGGCGATCAGGTCGACCTTGAGGTCGCCGATGTAGGTGTGCACGATGTTCACGCCCACCTTGAGGGTGGCCGGGGCGTTGCCCGTCACCCCGCTGACGGTGACCGGGCTCTCCACGGTGGTGTTGTCGCCGATGGCGAAGTCACCGGTGTTCTCGAAGTACTTGCCGGGCGGCGGGGTGCTGCCGACGGCCTTCAGCGCGTCGACCTGGCCCTCGCCGAAGAAGCCGTTCTTCGGCGTGGTGCCCTTGCAGCGGCTGTCCGACGGGCAGGCCACGTCGTTGGCCTGGGTGGCCAGCTTGTCGCGCAGCTGCGCCGGGGTGATGCCCGGGTTGGTGCTCGCCAGCAGCGCGGCCACACCGGCCACGTGCGGGGAGGCCATCGAGGTACCGCTCATGCTGCCGTACTTGCCGCCCGGCAGCGTGCTGTAGATGCCGGTGGCGTCGCCGCCGGGGGCCGTCACGTCGATGACGTTCAGGCCGTAGTTGGAGTACGAGGCCTTGGCGGTGGTGCCCATCGCGGAGACCGTGACCACGCCCGGGAGCTCGGTCGGGATGTCGAGGCAGGCGTTGGTGATGGTGCGGGTGACCGGGGTCGAGTCGTTGGGGCTCTCGGTGTCGGTCGTCTTGTTGGCCAGGTCCAGGTTGGAGTTGCCGGCCGCCGCCACCTGGAGCGAGCCCTTGCCCTCCGCGTACTCCTGGGCGCGCTTGACGCCCTCGATGATCGCGGCCTGGTCGGCGTTGTCCGGGCAGTTGAACTGCCACGGGTCGGTGTAGTAGCTGTTGTTCGTGACCTTGAAGCCGTGGTCGCCCGCCCACATGAAGCCGCAGACGGTGTTCTCGGGGAAGAAGAGCGAGGTGTTCGGCTCGGCGATGCGCACCGAGGAGATCTTCACGCCCGGGGCCACGCCGATGACGCCCTTGCCGTTCTTGGCGGCGGCGACGGTACCGGCCACGTGCGTGCCGTGGGTGCCGACGTCGCGCCAGGCGCCGGCGCGGGTGTCCGCCTTGCCGTAGGCGCAGGAGGCCGAGTCCGCCGCGTTGAAGTTCGGCGCCAGGTCCTGGTGCTGGTCGTCCACACCGGTGTCCAGGATGCCGACCTTGACGGTGGCGGAGCCGGTGGTGACGGCCCAGGCCTGGTCGGCCTTGATCTGGGTCATGTCGGCGCGGACCGGCTCGCCCGCCGGGGTGGTGGACTGCGCCGGGTTGGCGGGCAGCGCCGGGTTGTAGGCGTCCGCCGGGATGTCCGAGGTGCGGGTGGCGCCGACCTGCTGGACCCCGCTCACACCGCGCATGGTGGCGGCGAAGGTGCCGGAGGCCGAGTGGGCGACGATGACGCCGATGGCGTCGTAGGACGCGAAGACCGAGCCGCCGTTGGAGGCGACGGCGGCGCGGACCGCCGAGGTGTCGCCGGGCGTGGTGATCACGAAGTAGGCACGGGTGCCGGCAACCCAGGTCGCACTCTGGGAAGTCGGGGCCGCGGCCTGCGGAGCCGCCGCTGCCGCCGGGGCGGAGGCGGGGCCGGTCGGAGCCACGGGGTCGGTGCCGGCGAGTGCGGCAGGAGTCCCGAAGGCCAGTGCGGCGCCGAGGGTGGCGGCCAGCACGAGGGTACGTCGAGGTCGGCTGGATATGTGGGGTATCAATGCGTCCTCCGATGACCCGGTGGTGCGGATGACACCCACCGGGCCGTACGAAACGAGTGGTGGACGCAAGATGTCAGACGTGTGCCCCGCTATGGAAGTACCTTTTACCGCACGCGCGTTCTCCGGCCGATGGCTGAAAACAGCCCCTACCGGGAGTAGTCGGGACCGGCCGGGCTGGGCACCGTGGGGGCGAGCCCTGCCCGGCCGGCCCGACCGGGCCCACCGGTCAGACCGGTACCCCGTCCTTGGCGACTTCGGGCTGGGGCGGAACGGCGCCCGCCGGTTCGCCCGGCCCGTCGTCGACCAGCGTGGACTCGTCGAACGGCAGCCGCCCGGCGAGCACCTCGTCCGCCCGTGCGCGGTCGAACTCCTTGGTCCAGGTGCCGATGAGCACCGTGGCGACCGCGTTGCCCGCGAAGTTGGTCAGCGCCCGCGCCTCGCTCATGAACCGGTCGATGCCGACGATGAGCCCGACCCCGTCCACCAGTTCGGGCCGGTGCGACTGCAGCCCGCCCGCGAGCGTGGCCAGGCCCGCGCCGGTCACTCCGGCCGCGCCCTTCGAGGCGATGACCATGAACAGGAGCAGGGAGATCTGCTCGCCCAGCGCGAGCGGCTGGCCCATCGCCTCCGCGACGAACAGGGAGGCCATCGTCAGGTAGATCGCGGTCCCGTCCAGGTTGAAGGAGTAGCCGGTCGGCACCGTGATGCCGGTGACCGGCCGGGAGACCCCCAGGTGCTCCATCTTCGCGATGAGCCTCGGGAGCGCCGACTCCGAGGAGGAGGTGGACAGGATCAGCAGGAACTCCCGCCCGAGGTAGCGCAGCAGGGAGAACACGCTGACCCCGGTGCACACCCGCAGCAGGGTGCCGAGCACCACGAAGACGAAGATCAGGCAGGTCGCGTAGAAGCCGATCATGATGACGGCGAGTGACGTGAGCGCGTCGATGCCGGTCGCCCCGACCACCGCCGCGATCGCCCCGAAGGCGCCCACCGGGGCCGCCCACATGATCATCGCCAGGATCCGGAACACCAGCTTCTGTACGTGCCCGATCCCGCGCAGGACGGGCTCGCCCGCCGCGCCCATGGCCTGCAGCGCGAACCCGCACAGCAGCGCCACCAGCAGCGTCTGGAGCACCTCGCCGCCGGTGAAGGCGGACACCAGCGTGGTCGGGATGATCCCCAGCAGGAACTCCGGCGTGCTCTCCGCCCCGCCCGCCTTGGCCTGCGCCTCGCCGGCCTGCTTGGCCGCCTCGGTGAGGTGCAGCCCGCTGCCCGGGTCCAGCAGGTTGCCCACGACCAGGCCGATGGCGAGGGCCACGGTGGACATCACCATGAAGTAGCCGAGGGCGAGCCCGCCCACGGCCCCCACCTTGGCGGCCTTGCGGACCGAGCCGATGCCCAGCACGATCGTGCAGAAGATCACGGGCGAGATCATCATCTTGATGAGGTTCACGAAGCCGGTGCCCAGCGGCTTGAGCTCCACGGCCACGCCGGGTGCGGCGAAGCCGACGGCGATGCCGAGGAGCACCGCGGCGATCACCGCGATGTAGAGATAGTGCGTTCTGTCGCGCGTGGCGGCCACGATGCCTCCTGGTGGTGAAAACGTTCCGGGAGGACCATGGCCCGCGGCTGTGACCCCGGTCACCCTTGCGTTCATTGAGTTCACGAGCCGGTGCACACTGAGCGCCATGTTCCGTTTGCCCCGGCCGCCGCGCAGCCTCGCCGGCCAGCTCTTCGCCATGCAGGTGCTGCTGGTCGCCGTGGTCGTGGCCGGGTGCGCCGTCTTCGCGTACGCCACCGCACGCGGCCAGGCCGAGGACGCCGCCCGCCGCCAGGCCGGGGCCGTGGCCCGCGCGGTCGCCGACTCGCCCTCGGTCCTGGAGGCCGTACGGGAGGCCGTGGGCGGGGGCGACCCCACGGCCCGGCTCCAGCCGTACGCCGAGCGGGTGCGCGTCGACTCGGGCGTGGACTTCGTGACGATCATGGACCCGGCCGGGCGGCGCTGGACCCACCCCGACCCGCGCCGGATCGGCGAGCCCTTCCTCGGCAACACCGCCGCCGCCCTGCGCGGCCAGACCTTCAGCGAGACCTACACCGGCACCCTCGGCCCCTCGATCCGGGTGGTCACCCCGCTCACGGACGACGGCCGCGTGGTCGGCATGGTCAGCGCCGGCATCACCGTCCGGGCGGTCAGCGCGCGCCTCGCCGAGCAGCTCACCGCCCTCGTCTGGGTCGCGGCCGCGGCCCTCGCCCTCGGCGGGGCGGGCACGTACATCGTCAACGCCCGGCTGCGCCGCCACACCCACGGGATGAACGCGGGCGAGCTCAGCCGGATGTACGACTACCACCAGGCGGCCCTGCACGGCGTGCGCGAGGGACTGCTGATGCTCGACGGACAGCGCAGGATCACCCTGATCAACGACGCCGGGCGAGAACTGCTGGGCCTGCGGGGCGCGGTGACCGGCACCGGTGTCGCCGACCTGGGGCTGCCGGCCCCGCTCACCGGAGCGCTGCTCGCCGACCGGCCGCGGGTGGACGAGGTGCACCTGGCCGCCGACCGGGTGCTCGTCGTCAACAGCTCACCCGTCGCCGGCGGCGGCCGCCGGGGCACCGTGGTCACCCTGCGCGATCACACCGAACTCCAGGTGCTGGCCGGCGAGTTGGACCACGAACGGGGATTCACCCAGGCCCTGCGCTCGCAGGCGCACGAGGCGGCGAACCGGCTGCACACGGTCGTCTCGCTCATCGAGCTCGGGCGGGCGGAGGAGGCGGTGGAGTTCGCCACGGCGGAGCTGGAGCTGGCGCAGGCCCTCACCGACGAGGTGGTCACCGCCGTCGGAGAACCGGTCCTGGTGGCGCTGCTCCTCGGCAAGGCCGCCCAGGCGCACGAGCGGGGCGTCGAGCTGGTGGTCACCCCCGACAGCACGGCCATCGACGGCGCGCCGGGGACCCCGCCGGCCCGGGACCTGGTCACCGTGGTCGGCAATCTCGTGGACAACGCCATGGACGCGCTGACCGGCGTACCGGGCGGCCGGATCGCGGTCACCGTGCGCCGCGACGGGGAAGGGATCCTGCTGCGGGTGGCGGACAGCGGGCCCGGCCTCCCGGAGGGGGTGGACGTGTTCCGGCGCGGCTGGTCCGGCAAGGGCGAGGACCGGGGCCTGGGCCTCGCCCTCGTACGGCAGGTGGCGCAGCGCCACGGCGGCACCGCGGACGCCTCCGCGGGCCCCTCCGGCGGCGCCGAGTTCACCGTACGGCTGCCGGCGCCCGGGCGCCCCGCCGTGGGCGGGCCCGCGTGAGCGCGCCCGGGGTGCGGGTCCTGATCGTCGAGGACGACCCGGTCGCGGCCGACGCGCACGCGCTCTACGTCGGCCGGGTCCCCGGGTTCACCGCGGTCGCCGCCGTGCACTCGCTCGCCGAGGCCACCCGGGTCCTGGAGCGGACCCGCGTCGACCTGCTGCTGCTCGACCTCACCCTGCCGGACGGGCACGGCCTGCGCTTCGCCCGCGGGCTGCGGGCCGCCGGGCACCCCGTCGACGTCATCGTGGTGACCTCCGCACGGGACCTGGCCGTGGTCCGCGAGAGCGTCTCGCTCGGCGTGGTCCAGTACGTGCTGAAGCCCTTCGCCTTCCCGACCCTGCGCGAACGGCTCCTGCGCTACGCCGAGTTCCGCGCGACGGCGGGCGAGGCGGCCGGCCAGGACGACGTGGACCGGGCGATGGCCGCCCTGCGCGCCCCGCGCCCGGCCGAACTCCCCAAGGGGCTGAGCGCGCCGACCCTGGACCGGGTCGCCGCGCTGCTGCGCTCGGCCCCCGAGGGGCTGACCGCGGCGGGGGCGGCCGAGGCGGCCGGGATCTCGAGGATCACCGCCCGCCGCTACCTGGAGCACCTGGTGGACACCGGCCGCGCGGACCGCACCCCCCGCTACGGCCAGGTCGGCCGCCCCGAACTGCACTACCGCTGGCTGGCGGCGGCCGGCTCGGTGTCGAAGGTGTAGAACTTCCGGTGGTCCAGCATGTCCGCCGGGGTCACGTCGTTCCACGGCCGCATCGTGTCGTTCAGGTCCACGACGTTCGCCGTGCCGGCCGCCGGCAGGTAGCCGGACTGCGGGTGGCGGGCCTGCCAGTCGGCCCACAGCTTGTCCACGAAGGCGTGGTGCATCCAGAACACCGGGTCGTTGGGCGAGACCCCGGTGCCCATCTGGCCGCCGACCCACACGTGCACCCGGTTGTGCAGGTTGGCGCCCCGCCAGCCCTCCAGGTTGTTGCGGAAGCCGCTGGAGGAGCTGTTCCAGGGGGCCGCGTCGTACACCGGCATGGCGAGGACGGCGTCGACTTCGGCCTTGGTCGGCAGTTCGGCGACGCCCTGGCCGAGCGCCCGGCGCAGGTACGCGCGCCCGTCCACCCGTACGCCTATGTTCCACTTGCCCGTCGCGTAGGCGAAGGGGCCGTCGAGGACCTGCCCGTCGCGCGCCCGGCCGGTACCGCCGAGGAAGTCGGCGGCCCAGAGGGAGGAGCGGGTGGTGCGGTCGGCGGTCCAGTCCCAGTACGGGAGCGTGACGTTCGCGTCCACCTCCTGCAGAGCAGCCTCGAACTCCAGAAGAAACCGGCGGTGCCAGGGGAGGAAGGAGGGGGAGCGGTGGCCCACCCGGTCGCCCGAGTCGGTGTCGGCCATGATGAAGCCGTTGTGGGTGGTGACGAAGCGGTCGTACCGGCCGGTGCGCTTCAGCTCCAGCAGCGCGTTGGTGAAGGCGCGCTTCTCCTCGGGAGTGAGCGCGGCCTGGTTCTTGCGGACGGTCATGCCGTGCCTCCCATCGGGGCGAAGGGGGCGAGCACGGCGCCCTGGAGCTCGCGCACGGCGGCCCGGGCCAGCGAGGCCGGGTCGGAATACGTCTCGTAGTGGTTGACCACGCTGATCCAGGTGCCGTCGGCGTTGCGCATCACGTGCAGTTCGCGGCCGTCGATCCGGACGGTGGGCAGGCCGGGGGAGTGGTGGCCGCCGTGGTGGCCGCCGCCCGTGCCGGCGGTTATCTGGATGCGTCGGCCCTTGTACACCTCGTCGACCGTGCCGGCGGGGGTGGCGGCGGCCCGGGAGTCGGTGGCGGCGGCGCGCGCGGTGGCGCCCGCCAGTCCGAGGACGGTGAGTGCACCGGCAGTGGTGCCCAAGGCCTGCCGGCGGGTGATCTTGTTCATGACCGTAGAACTACCAGGCGCCTGACGGTAGTTGACCGGTATCCGGACATCGGAGGATAAGTTTCGTATAGAACGAGTTGCACGATCTTTCGATTCCGGCAGGCCTTTGCGGCTCCGGCGGGAAGATCTGCGGTGACCATGCTACTCGACGGTAATTTCTTCGGCTCCGCCCGGCGACTATGGAGGGGGTCACACTGCGGAGTCGGCCGGAAGTGTGGCGTGACGTCGGGGGGATATATCCCTTATTCACCTATAGTGCCGACATGGCTCTGCATGAGACGAAGGACGCACACGCCCCCGACGCCGACCCGGACGTGTTCGCGTCCGCGCTGAGCGGCCAGATCCTCCCCAAGTACCGGATGCCCGAGGACCCCGCGCCCACCGAGGTGGTCTACGAACTCATCCGCAACGAACTGCTGTTGGACGGGAACGCCGCGCAGAACCTGGCCACCTTCTGCACCACCTGGTCCGATGACGGCGTCCACCGCCTGATGAACGACTGCCTCGACAAGAACATGATCGACAAGGACGAGTACCCGCAGACCGCCGAGATCGAGGCCCGCTGCGTCACCATCCTGGCCGACCTGTGGAACGCCCCCACCGGCACCACCGGGGCCGGCTGCTCCACCACCGGCTCCAGCGAGGCCGCCATGCTCGGCGGGCTCGCCCTCAAATGGCGCTGGCGCGCCCGCCGCCGCGCCCAGGGACTGCCCGCGGACCGCCCCAACCTGGTCTGCGGCCCGGTCCAGATCTGCTGGGAGAAGTTCGCCCGCTACTTCGACGTCGAGCTGCGCCAGGTCCCCCTGGAGCCGGGGGCCACCGGCCTGAGGCCCCACCAGCTCGCCGCGTACGTCGACGAGAACACCATCGGCGTCGTCGCCATCCTCGGCGTCACCTACACCTGCGACTACGAGCCCGTCGCCGAGATCGCGGCCGAACTCGACCGCATCCAGGCCGAGCACGGCTGGGACGTCCCCATCCACGTGGACGGCGCGAGCGGCGCCTTCGTGGCCCCCTTCCTCCACCCCGACGTGGTCTGGGACTTCAGGCTGCCGCGCGTCGCCTCCGTCAACACCTCGGGCCACAAGTACGGACTCGCGCCCCTCGGCGTCGGCTGGATCGTCTGGCGCACCGCCGACCTGCTCCCCGCCGAACTCGTCTTCGACGTGGACTACCTGGGCGGCGACATGCCGACCTTCGCCCTCAACTTCTCCCGCCCCGGGGGCGAGGTCATCGCCCAGTACTACCTGTTCCTGCGCCTGGGCCGGGGCGGCTACCGCCAGGTGCAGCAGGCCTGCGCCGACACCGCGCAGTACCTGGCCTCCGAGATCGCGGCGATGGGCCCGTTCACCCTCCTCTACGACGGCCGGGGCGCCCTGCCCGCCGTCTCCTACACCCTCGCCGACCCGGCCGGAGCCGGCTTCAGCCTCTACGACCTCTCCGACCGGCTGCGCATGCGCGGCTGGCAGGTGCCCTCGTACCCGCTGCCCGCCGACCGGGACGACACCGTCATCCAGCGGGTCCTGGTCCGCCACGGGGTGACCCGCGATCAGATCGCCCTGCTCGTCGCCGACCTGCGCCGCGCCGTGGAGCACCTGGAGGCCGCCCCGCCGCCCGCGCCCGCCACCGAACCGCGCTCCGGCTTCCACCACTAGTGCCGGGGCGGGCCTACCAGCGCATGTCCAGCGCGTCGAGCGCCTCGACCCGGTCCCGGGTGAGGGAGCCCGCGCGCGAGCGCTGGTTGGCGATCCAGGCGCCCAGGCGCAGCTCCCGGTCCCCGACCCGCTCGACGTGCGTACGGGGGACCGTGAGGTGCCCCTCGCGGCCCCGGAACTGCCGGGCCGCCTCCCACTGCTCCGCCCAGGCCGCGGCATGGCTGCGGCGCGGCGGCGGACGCTCCGCCGCCGTCGCCGCGGTCACCCCGAGCACGTGCTCCAGGAGCCAGCGCTGGGCCCAGGAGAGCCCTTCCCAGTTCAGCCGCTGGCCGCGGACCCACCCGCCCAGGTCCTCGCCCTGGACCACCAGTTCGCCGGGGGAGAGGGGGAGCCGGCCGCCCGCGTCGAGATGGACCCGCGCCAGGTGGAAGGCGCGCTGCCAGGAGATCTCCCAGGCGGGGCACCAGGACGGGTCCACCGCCTCCAGAGCCTCGCGCCGCTCCTCCGACAGGGCCCCCGGCCCCTCGCGGCGGGCCGCCGCCCGCTGGTTCTTGACCCACACCCCGACCGGCGCCCCGCGCCAGGTGGCATCCACCGGCGGCAGCAGGTGGCCGTGTTCCGCCGCCCAGCCGGCGGCCGCCGCCAGGCCCTCCTCGAAGGCCACGTCGAAGTGGCTCCACACCATGCCGAGCCCGTCGAGCGCGGCCGCCCGCTCCCGGCCGAGCGCGCCCCGGCGGTAGGTGCGCCGCGCGTCCGCGATCCACTGGCCGAGCGGGAACCCGGCCAGCGCCGGGGGCCACGCCGCGTCCCGCGCCGGCACCTTGAAGCCGAACGGCACCTTGAGGTGCCCGGCGGTGGCGGCGTGGATCCGGGCGGCCTCGACCCCGCGGCGCCAGTGCGCGTGCTCGGGATGCAGCACGCGCAGCCGTACGAAGGAGGCCAGCAGCGCGGGATCCCGGGGGGTGGAGAAGCTCAGCAGCGCCTGCGCCCCGGAGGCCGCCGCCGGGGCCGCGGTCCGGCTCGGCGCCTGCGGCTGGGCCAGCGACTCGACCAGCCGGGAGTCGTGCGCCCGCAGGGCCTCCAGCAGCCGCGCGAGGTCCCCGTAGGCCCGCGAGGTGAGCATGGCCTCCGGCGTCTCGCCCGGCTCCAGCAGCACGGGGACCACCAGGGAGGCCACCTTCCCCTCCCCGGGGCGGATCCGCAGCGCCCGTCCGACGGCCTGGACCAGATCGGGCATGGACCCCCGTACGTCGGCCCAGTAGACGGAGTCGCACTCCTTGGTGTCCACGCCCTCGCCGAGCACCCGCACACTGCCGAGGAAGGCCTTCTCCGCGACCCGGCCGTCCGCGAACGCGTCCAGCACGCGCCGCCGGTGCGCGGCGGAGTGCCGGCCCGACAGCCAGTCCGCCCAGACCGTACGGGGATACGCCGGGCTGCCGCTGCCGCTGCCGCCTGCGCCGCCGGCCCGCAGCCGGTCCGCCACGGCCGGCAGGCCCGCCGCGAAGGCCTCGGCCTCCCTGGTCAGGTGGTGGAAGACGAGCGTCCGCCGGAACCCCTCCTGGGCGGCGGCCTTCACCAGCGCGGTCTGCAGCGCCGCCATCCGGGCTCCGCGCACCGCGTCCGAGCGGCCGTCCGGGCCCAGCAGCACGGCCGCCCGGAACTGCGGATCGGTGACGTCCACGCACACCACCCGGTACGGGGCGCAGATCCCGCGGTCGACGGCCTCGGACAGGGTGAGCGTGTAGCAGCGCGCGCCGAAGGGTCCGAGCGGATCGTCCTCCATGGACGCGACCAGCTCGCCGTGCCCCCGCGCACCGCCCGCGCGGCCCTCCCCGCCCGCCTCGGCCGGCTCTCCGGCCCCGCCCGCCTCTGCGGGCTCTCCCTCCCGCGCCTCCTCGCCGTCCTGCCAGACGCGCGGCGTGGCCGTCAGGTAGAGCCGCCGGACGGCGGGGATCCGCGTGTTGTCGTGCACCACCGCCCAGGGTTTGCCGATCCGGCCGGACGTCCGGTGCGCCTCGTCGACCACGATCAGGTCCCAGCCCGGCAGTCCGGCGAGATGGGCGCGCTCGATGGTGCCCAGGCCCAGCGAGGCGTACGTCGCGAACACCGTCGCCCGGCCCGTGGCCCGGCCGCCCCAGCGGGCCAGTTCGGCCGCGTCGGTGGTGGTCGGCATGCCGGCGTCCTCGGGGCGCAGGGAGCACACGGCCAGCGAGCGGCCGGCGCGGCCGCCCTCCCGCCAGGCGGCGGCGGTCTGCACCAGCAGGTCCAGGGAGGGCACCAGCACCAGCACCCGCCCGGCCCGCAGCTCCTCCGCCGAGCGGACGGCGACCAGGGACTTCCCCGAGCCGGTGGCCATGATCACCTGGGTGCGCAGCCCGCGCTGGGGCACCCGGCCCCCGGCGGGCACCTCCAGCGCCCGGGCCACGGCATCGACGGCCTCCCGCTGGTGCGGCCTCAGGTCCTTCCTCGCCATGTCCCGTGCTCCACCCGTCGTGATCAGCCGATTCCCCTCCAGTCCCTATCCTGCCCCCGTTGTGACGCACGGGGGGACGCGCCGCGCGGAAGGGAGCCGCGCCACGGCGAGCGGGAACGCGCCCCGCGGATCGCCGATACCCGGAGCGGCGTTGATCAACTGGCGGCCGAATGCGACGGTGGGACCCATGACCGACACGTTCGATGACAACCGGCGGCTGCTGTTCGGCACCGCCTACCGGATGCTCGGCAGCGTCGCCGACGCCGAGGACATCGTGCAGGACGCCTGGCTCGCCTGGAACCGGACGGACCGCACCTCCGTCGAGCACCCCAAGGCCTACCTGGTGCGCACCGTCACCAACCTGAGCCTGAACCGGCTGACGTCGGCCCGGGCCGTCCGCGAGGCGTACGTCGGCCCTTGGCTCCCCGAACCCCTCCTGACCTCGCCCGACGTCGCCGAGGAGGCCGAACTGGCCGACACGGTCTCCATGGCGGTCCTGGTCGTGCTGGAAACCCTCACTCCGGTGGAACGCGCGGTGTTCCTGCTCCGCGAGGTGTTCGGCTACACGTACGCGGAGATCGCCGAGGTCGTCGGGAAGTCGCAGGCCGCGGTCCGCCAGTCCGCGCACCGGGCCCGCGAGCACGTACGGGCCGGCCGCCCCCGGTTCACCGCCGAGGCGTCCGAACAGCGCGAGATCGCCGAGAAGTTCCTCGCGGCCTGCGCGGGCGGGGACCTGCGCGAGGTGCTCGCGCTCCTCGCCCCCGACGTGGCCTCCTGGTCGGACGGCGGCGGCGTCGTCTCGGCCGCCCGCCGCCCCCTGCGCGGCCCCGACCACGTCGCCCGCTGGCTGCTGGGCGTCCTCGCCAAACCCGGGGCACAGGGCATGGAGATGGGCATCACGGAGATCAACGGCGAGCCCGGCCTGCTCATGGCCCTCGGCGGGGTGCCCGTCGGGGCGGTCACCTTCGAGGCGGCCGAAGGCCGGATCACCGCGCTGCGCTTCGTCGTCAATCCGCGGAAGCTGCGCGGCGTCCAGCCCTGAACCGCCCCCGGCCGCCGGCTACTTCGCCCCGAAGTTCTGCGTCCACCAGGGACCGCCCGCGCCCTGGTGGATGCCGACGCCGATGTCCTTGAACGAGCAGTTGAGGATGTTCGCACGGTGCCCCGGGCTCTTCATCCAGGCGTCCATCACCGACTGGGCCGTCTGCTGGCCCTTCGCGATGTTCTCCCCGTACGTCGACCAGCGGTATCCGGCGGTGGTCGTCCGCTGGCCCGGGTCGGTCCCGTCGGGGCTGGTGTGCGAGAAGTAGTCCCGCCGGGCCATGTCGTCGGAGTGGTTCTGGGCGGCCGCCCGCAGCTGGCCGTCCTCCTTCAGCGGACCGCAGCCCGCCGCCGCCCGCTCGGAGTTGACCAGCGCCACGACCTGACCCGCCATCCCCGGCGGGGCGGGGGCCGGCGCCGGCGGCTTCGGGCTCGGCGAGCTGCTGCGGCTCGGCGTCGGGGTGGGGCTCGCGGCCGGGCTCGGCGAGGCGGAGGCCGACGGCGAGGGGGACGCGGAGGCCGAGGGGGACGCGGAGGCGGACGGCGAGGGCGGCTCGGAGGGGAGCGCGGACTCCGAGGCCGAGAGCGCGGCCAGCGGGGCCGGGGCGGCGGCGTCGGCCGTCTTCTTCTCGCCGGAGCCGGGGAGGGTGCCGAGGTAGACCAGGCCGCCGCCCGCGACACAGGCGGCCAGCACCGCCCCGCCGATCACCCGCCGGCGGTTCTGCCGGCGCTTGCGCAGGGCGCCGCGGCCGCCGCCCGCCGTCGCCACGTCCGGGGCGAGGTGCGTCTGGGCCGCGGTGTCGGCGAAGTCCGCGCCCGAGCCCGTGCCCGTGCCCTCGCCGGCGGCATAGGCGGCGGCCACGGGGTCGAAGCCGGCCGTACCGGCCGCGCGGATCCCGGCCAGCAGGGCCGCCGAGACGGGTACGAGGGCCAGCCCGGCCAGCAGTCCCTCCGCCGGAACCAGGCCGCTCCACAGGCCGGAGCACCGCACGCATTCCCGCGCGTGACGGGCTATTCGCTTGCGCCACAGCGCCGAGGGCCGGCCGTCCCAGCCGGCCGCCAGCGTCCGCAGCTCCTCGCACACCGGCCGGGCGTCCAGGGCGCGCTCCACCACGCGGGCCGCCTCCAGCTGCGCCTTCATCCGCTGCACCCGCACCGCCGTGTGCTGCGGGGACAGCTCCAGCGCCGCGGCCACCTCGGCCCGGGTGAGCTCCCCGGCGCACTCCAGCCACCACAGCGACAGCAGCGCCCGGTCGTCGGGCTCCAGCCAGCGCGTGGCGCGAGCCGTCTCGCGCCGCTGACCGGCCAGGTTGAGGCGGACGACGGTCAGGTCGACGAAGTCCGCCCCCGGGTCGGCGACCTCGCCCGCCTCGTCCAGGGTGGACTCGCCGTAGCCGCTCTGGCGGGCCTGCCAGTACGCCCGTACGCGGTTCATCGCGATCGCCACCAGCCAGGACCGGAAGCTCTCGTCGGCGTGCAGGCCGCCCAGCCCGTCGAGCGCCCGCAGCATCGTGTCCTGCACCACGTCGTCCACGTCGCAGGACCCGTTCAGGGCGCGGCCGACGATGTTGTAGACGAGCGGCAGGTGGGTGCCGACGAGTTCGTCCTGCGCGCGGGGATCGCCCGCGCGGGCCGCTGCCACCAGCGCTGCCGTGTGCTGAGTGCTCATGTGATGTTCCCTGTCCGTACCGGCGGTCGATGATGCCCAATGCATGGGAGACCGTCGAGAGGGGTCTCGATAACACTTATCCGGAAGATGATTTCCCGGCATCCGCCGCGGGCGGAAGGGGGCGGTGCCGGGACGGTGCGCGGTCCGGCCCCTCCGCCGCGGCGCAGCCAGCATCGCACTGCCCGCCGCGGTGCCCGACACCACCCGGCTCCGCCCTGCTCACAGCAGCGGAGCCAGTGCCCGCGTCGCCGCGCGCAGGGCCGGTGCCCAGGCCTCGATCTCCTCACGGGACACCAGGAACGTGACGGTGGTGATGCTGACCCCGCCGACCGGGCGGCCGTCCGGTCCGAGGACGGCAGCGCCGATGCAGCGGATGGTGGGTTCGTTCTCCTCGTCGTCCAGGGCGAAGCCCCGGGCGCGGACTTCGGCCAGCTGTGCGTACAGGTCCCGCGCGCTCGTGACCGTGCGCGCGGTACGGGGCGGCAGCCCGGTGGCGGCGACCAAATCCCGTACCTCCTGCTCGGGAAGATGGGCCAGGATGCTCTTGCCGATCGCGGTGGTGTGCAGCGGCATGCGCATCCCGATCCGGCTGGCCGTCCGGAAGGGCTGCTCGCTCTCCAGCTTCCGGATGTAGGTGACGGTCTGCCCGCTGTGCAGGGCCAGATGGACGGTCTGCCCGCCCGCCGCCCGCCGCAGCTCGTCCAGGATCCGCCCGATGCTCGCCGGCTCCCCGCCGCTGACCAGGGCGGACAGTCCGCGCAGCCGCGGCCCGACCCCGTACCGCCCGTCGTCCTCCTGGCGGACGAAGCCCTGTTCGGCCAGCGAGGCGAGGATCCGGAAGGTGCTGGACTTGGGTACGGCGGCGGCCGCGGTCACCTCCGCCAGCCGGTGCGGCCCGCCGGGGGCGGCCACCGCCTCCAGGATGCGCAGGGACTTCTCCAACGCCGATCCCGCGGCGGAGGTCCGCCCACCGCGCGTCGCGCTGCCGTTCCCGGGGGCCGGGGCCTCATCCGTTGACATGCCGACTCCCGGACTGGGTAGGGTCTAGACCACATGGTTCCGCTACACAATATGACGTTCCACTACGTGGAACAAACGGGAGGGTCCCTTGTCCTGCCACCCGTACGCGGTCATGGCCGCCCAGCGCCTGCTGCCGGTGCTGCGCAGCGCCGATGCCGACCAGGCCGTCCGGCACGCCGGCGCCCTGCTCGCCGCCGGATGCCGCGCGGTCGAGCTGACCACCTCCACCCCCGGCTGGGCCTCCGCCGTCCGCCGCACCGCCCCGCTCGCCGACGCGTACGGGCGCCCCGCCCTCGTCGGCGTCGGCACGGTGACCACCGCCGAGCAGGCCGGGGCCGCCCTGGACGCGGGAGCCGGCTTCCTGATCTCCCCCCACCCCGCGCCGGAGGTGCGCCGGGTCGCCGCACGCCGCGAAGCCGTCTTCATCGAGGGCGGGTTCACCCCCGGCGAGATCGCCTCCGCCGTCCGGGCCGGGGGCGCCGCCAAGGTGTTTCCGGCCCATGTCGGCGGTCCGGATTTCATCCGCTCCCTCAAGGCGGTCCTGCCCCCGGGACTGATCGTTCCGACCGGGGGCATCCGGCCCGCCGAGGTGCCGGACTGGCTGGCGGCCGGGGCGGACGCCGTCGGCATCGGCAGCGGACTGCCCGACGACCCGGGCGAACTGGCCGCCGTCTTCGCCGAGCTGGCCGGACCGTGCTGCGGCCGCGGCGGCTGCGCCGGCCGGGAGCCCCGGCCGTGACCGGCGCGCCGTACGACGTCCTGGTGCTCGGCGAGGTGCTCGTCGAGATCCACGCCGCGGCCGCCCCGGGCGAGGTCGCCGACGGCACCCCGGCCCGCATCTCCTACTCCGGGGACGCGCTGAACGCCGCGGCGGCCGCCGCGGCCGCCGGCGCCCGCACCGCCCTGCTCGCCGTCGTCGGCGACGACGAACTCAGCACCCCGCTGCTGCGGCGGGCCGCCGAACTCGGGGTGGACGTCTCCCACGTACGCCGCGCCCCGCGGCCCAACGGCGCCTACCTGCTGTCCGCCGACACCGAAGGCGGCCGGGAGTTCGTCTACTGGCGTGCCCACAGCGCCGGTTCCACCCTCGCGCCCGCCCATGTCGACTCCTGGCGCGGGCTGCTCACCGCCTCCACGGCGCTGATCACCAGCGGCATCACGGCCGCGCTCTCACCGAGCAGCCACGACGCCGTACTGGCCGCCGCCCACCTCGTGCACGAGGCCGGCGGGCACCTCTCGTACGACCCCAACTTCCGCCCCCGGCTGACCGGCCGCGACCGTGCCCGGGACCTGCTCGCCCGGATCACCCCGCTGACCGGGCTGCTCAAGACCTCCTGCCCGGCCGACGCCCTGGCCCTCGTGGACACCGACGATCCGGACACCGCCGCCGCCCGCTGCCGCGCGCTGGGCGCCCGCACCGTCGTGGTGACCGCCGGCGCCGGCCGGCTGCTGCTGGACGACGGATCGGGCGCCCGGTACCAGACGGTCCCGGTGAACCCGGCCCCGGTCGACGCGACCGGGGCCGGGGACTGCTTCACCGGCACGGCCACCGCCCGGCTCGCCCTCGGCGACGGGCTCGCGGACGCCGTCGCCTACGGCGCGGCGGCCGCCTCCCTCTCGGTGTCCGGCCGCGGGGGCACCGGGCGCGTCCCCGCCTTCCCGCAGACGGCGGCGCTGGCCGCGCGGCACCGCGGACTCACAGGCCGCCCAGGAGCGCGACCTCCTCGGGGGTGAGGCGCAGGGAGCCCGCGGCGACGTTCTCGACGAGGTGGTCCGGGTTCCCCGTGCCCGGGATCGCCAGGACGTGCGGGCCGCGGCCCAGCGTCCACGCCAGGCGCAGCTGGGCCGCCGAGACCCCGTGGGCCTCGGCCAGGTCGCGTACCTCGGGGCCCTCCTCGGCGGCCGCCCCCGACTCCTTGCCGGCGCCGGCGATCGCGAAGAACGGCACGAAGGCGATGCCCTGCTCCCCGCAGGCCTCCAGGAAGGCGTGGTCCTCGGCCGGGGAGCCGATCCCGTACGGGTTCTGCACGCACACCACCGGCGCGATGGCACGCGCCTCGGCGAGGTGGTCGGGGCGGGCGTTGGAGATGCCCAGGTGGCGGATCAGGCCGGCGGTGCGGAGCTCGGCGAGCGCCCCGAAGTGCTCGGCGACCGACCCGGTCGTCTCCCGGCGCGGGACGCGGAGGTTGACCACGTCGAGGTGGTCGCGGCCCAGCTGGCGCAGGTTCTCCTCCACCTGCCCGCGCAACTGCCCGGGCTCGGCCCACCACCACTGGCCGGCGGCGTCGCGGCCCGGCCCGACCTTGGTGGTGATGACCAGGTCGTCGGCGTACGGAGCAAGCGCGCGGTTGATCAGCTCGTTGGCGGAGCGCAGCGGGGAGAAGTAGAAGGCGGCGGTGTCGATGTGGTTCACACCGAGCTCCACGGCGCGGCGCAGCACGCCGGTCACCCGCTCACGGTCGCTGGGGGAGCCGTCGGCGAGGTGCGTGAGCCGCATCGCGCCCAAGCCGAGCCGGTTGACGGTGAGGTCGCCCAGCCGCCAGGTGCCCGCGGAGGCCGCGGTGATCGTTTCTGTCATTCGGCGACCGTACCGGGCTCGTCGACCCATCCGGCGGCCAGGACCAGCCGGGAGGTGCGGTGGACGGCCAGGAAGCCGAAGGGCCGGTCGAAGCGGGCCTCCGCCCGCCGGACCCGGTACCGCGGACGGGGCGCCGCGCTGCCGGCCGCCGCCGCGAACGCGGTGACGGCCGCGGCCTCGAAGCCCTCGGCGCCGAAACGGGCCAGCGCCGTCTGGCGCGCCGAGCCGATGGCCGACGGCTCGGCGCTGATGCCGGGGAAGTGCCCGCGGCGGCCGTCGCACGCGGCCTCCAGCCCGAACAGCCGCGCCTGGCGCAGCAGGTCGTGCTCCGCGCGGACCTCTCGTCGGCGTAGCCCGACATCTCGCGGAAGGGGCGGATCCATTTCAGTCGCAGAGCCAACGCGGAGTCCGGGACGAACCGGGTGTCTTCCTTGAGGTCCACCGGCATCCGCTCGATCAGGCCGCCGGTCCGCTCCGTTGACCGCCCGCACCGTCGAGTTCGTCATCCGCGGGAGCGTACGTGGTGGGACGCCGCCGGGCCGGATCCTTTTCCGCGGCCCGGCGGCGCCGGTCAGTGGCCCTCGCGGGGGCCGGTCAGCGGCCCCGCAGGCCCCGGTCCACGGCCGTCAGCAGCTCGCCGTCGGCGGTGTCCGCGTCCAGGGACCAGAACATCGCGCCGCCCAGACCGTGTTCGCGGACGTAGCCGGACTTGGCGCGCAGCACCTGCGGGTCGTCGTACGTCCACAGGGTGGTGCCGTCGAAGAGCCAGGCGTGCCCGCCGCGCCGGTCCCGGTGGATCTGGTAGGTCCCCGAATCGGCCAGCCCCTTCAGGGCCTTGTAGTCCTCGTACCCCGCCGCCCAGGTGGCCGGCGCCGGTCCGGTGGCGGGCTGGCCCATGCCGTCCCCGCCGCCGCTGACGCCCGTCCAGCCCTGCCCGTAGAACGGCATGCCGACCACCAGCTTGTGCGCGGGCGCCCCGCGCTCGCGCCAGGCGTCGACCGTGCCGTCCACGCTGAAGTCGCCCCGGGCGTACAGCGCGGACTGCTGGGCCGTGGTGGCCTCGCCGGAGACGTGGAAGTCGTAGCCCTGGAGGGTGACGAAGTCGAGGTCGCGCATGATCCGGCGGACCTCGAAGCCCGCGTCGATCTTGGCGGGAGCGGTCGGGACGAAGGCCGTCAGCTCGTACGGCGACTTCCGCTTCTGGCTGCGCCCGTACGCGTCGAGCTGCGTGCGGAACTCCTTGACGAGCTCGGTGAAGTTGCGCTTGTCCTCGGGCCGGAACTTCGTGTCCGTGTCCCCGGCCGAGCCCGGCCACTCCCAGTCGAGGTCGATCCCGTCGAACAGCCCGGCGGCCGCGCCCGCGCCGCCGCGGGTGCCGTCCTGCGGCAGGTTGCCCTTGATGTAGAGGTCGATGCACGACTGGACGAACGCCTTGCGGGAGGCGGGGGTCAGCGCGGCGTCCGAGAAGTGCGTGGACCAGCTCCAACCGCCCAGCGAGATCATCACCTTGAGGCCGGGGTGCTTGGCCTTGAGCTCGCGGAGCTGGTTGAAGTTGCCGGCGAGCGGCTGGTCCCAGGTGTCGGCGACCCCGTCCACGGAGTTCTCTGCGTCGAGCGGGCGGACGTAGTCGGCCCAGGCGTCGGCCTCGCCGGGCACGTTCCCGGTGAAGCACTTGCCCTCGGCGCTGACGTTGCCGAAGGCGTAGTTGATGTGGGTGAGCTTGCCGGCGGAACCGTTCGCCTCCAGGTCCTGGACCTGGAAGTCCCGTCCGTAGACGCCCCATTGGGTGAAGTAGCCGACCTTCTTGTACGAGCGGTAGTGGCCGCCCGCCGCCTCGTCCTGCGCGGCGCCGGCGGTGGGCGCGAAGGCGGCCAGCAGGGAGAGGGAGCAGGCGGCGACGGCCAGCCTGCCGAGCATGCTGCGGCGCATGGGCTTCCTTTGCGGATGCGGGAGCGGGGGCGTGAGCGCGTGCGCGGTGCATGCCGGAAACTATTGGTCTGGACCAGAGCGGTCAAGGGGGCGGCGGAAACTCGCCGGTCGGCTACGGAAGACTCCACTGGCCCACGTCGTCCGCCAGGCCGCCGTTCAGCGCGAACTGGACCGCCGCCGCGGTGGCGTCCTGGGGCAGCCGGAAGGTGACGAAGCCCTCGGCCGAGCCGCCGGGGCTCAGGGTGACGGTGTCGGGGAAGGAATCCCCGGCCGTCGTCGGGCTGTTGAGGCCGGAGAACCGCTTCCCGGCGGTGTCCAGCAGGTGCGCGGCCGGCGCGGGGGAGTCCTTGTACACGGTGGTCCCGGTGTTCTCCAGCCGGAACCGGACGGCCAGCAGCCGGGTCGACGCGTCGGGCGCCGGGCCCTGCGCATCGGCCGGGCTCGCGGGGTCCACCACTTGGACCAGGGTGACGTCGAGCCGCTGGCCGGGCTCGCTCCCGGCGAGGGAGACGGTCTCGCCCGAGCCGCCGGGGGCCGCGCCCAGCAGCGCCGGACCGAAGGCCGCGAGGACGCACGCGGCCACCGCGCCGCGCAGGCGGCGCCGGGGCATGCGGGCCCCCGCCGATCCACCGGTCACCCTGTCCACGATCCTCCCCGGCCCTCCGCCCCGCCACCCGCGCGGCCCCGGGACGGCGACCGGCGGCGCGCGATCCCGCGCCGCCGCCCGCCGGCGCGATCCCGCGCCGCCGCCCGCCGTCGGGGACCGGATGGGCCGGCCCGCCGGAGGCTACGCGGCGCCGTCCTCCTGGTACCCGTACGGGCGGGTGATGATCTCCATCCCGTGGCCCGCCGGATCCGTGAAGTACACGCCGCGGCCCCCGTCGTTGTGGTTGATCTCGCCGGGGTGCCTTCCGTGCGGGTTGGCGAAGTACGCGACCCCCGCGGCCCGGATCTTGTCGAAGGCCGCGTCGAACTCCTCCTCGGAGAGGAGGAACGCGTAGTGCTGCGGGGTGATGGCCTCGGCCGGGACGGTCGCGAAGTCCAGCGTGACGCCGTTGGCCGTCTCGACCGGGATGAAGGGGCCCCACTCGGCCCCGACGCTCAGGCCCAGGACGTGGGCCAGGAACGCGGCGGACTCCCGGTTGTCACGGGAGTGGATGATGGTGTGGTTCAGTGCGACTGACATGGGTGGATGCCTCCGAAAGGCACTTCGCGGCGACCTCCATGCCTCACCCGGCCGGTGACCGGCACGCGATGCCGCGGTGCCGATGCTAGTGCTGTGACCGCAAAGGTTCACCGGGTCGCGACGCCCGGCACGGCACCTCGCTGCGTTGTCGGACCGCACAAGTACGTCCAGTACGAGCCGTGGCCCTCCGCCTTGCGATGCACCGCACCGGACGCCGCGCCCCGGCAAACCTTTCCGGCCACAGCACTAGGCAGGCCCGCCGGGCGAAGTCCACCGGGTATCGGCCCCGGGGCCCGCCCGTCCGGCCCGCACGTCCCCTACACGGCCTCGAGGTCGCCCCGCGCGGGGTGGGTTCGCCCCGCGCGGGGCGAGCCAAGATCGAATGTGCAATCCGATCGAAGCAATCAGTTCGCGGGCGGCGGCCCCGGTCGGAGGGATTCGCGTGGCTCCCCAGGCGCGCCTACGTGCGGATGGTCAGCCGCGGCAGCAGTTCCAGGTGCTGGCGGGGGCTGTCCTGCGCGTTCTCGCCCGCGAGGCGTTCCACCAGCCGGTCCAGCAGCAGGTCCGCCGCGCGGGCGCCGACCTCGCGCTTGGCCGGCGCCACCGCCGACAGCGGTACGTCGGCCATCTCGGCGACCTCGTCGTCGTACGTGATCACGGCCAGGTCCTCCGGCACCCGCACGCCCCGGGCCTGGAGCCGCGGGATCAGCATGATCGCGTCGGTGTCGCTGTGGATCAGCGCCGCGGTCACCCCGCCGGCCGTCACCGCGTTGCACAGGTACTCCAGGGTGCGGGCGAAGGTGTCCGCGTCCGAGAGCGGGCCCGGCCCGGCCGCCGGCCACGGCGGCGCCGGCTCCAGCCCGAGCGCGGCCACCGCGGCCTCGTACCCGGCCCGCAGCCGCGCCGTGGTCGGCGTGGTCCGGCTCGCCAGGGCGATCCGCCGGTACCCCAGCCCCACGAGGTGCTGCACCGCCCGGGCCGCCCCGTGCGCGTGGTCGGAGGCCACCCGGTCGAGGGCCGCCGCCGGATGCCCCGGCGGGGCCCACCGCTCCACCAGGACGGTGGGGACGGGGAGTTCCACCGTCCAGGCCCCCTCCCCGGGCCCGGGCGACCCGGCCTCCCAGTTCGGGGTGAGCAGCAGTCCGTGCGCCCCGGTGGACAGCAGCCGGTCCGCCTGGGTCCGGTCCTCGCCCGGCAGGTAGCGGGTCAGCCCCACCGTGAGCCGCGCGCCACGGGCTTCCACGGCCGCGCGGGCCCCCCGTACGACGTCGGCGTAGTAGTACTCGGTGGTGGGCACCACCATCCCGATCACGAGCCCCTCGCCGTCGTCGGGACCGCCGTGACCGGCAGCGGCCGGGTCAGAGGCGGCGGTGGAGGAGGCGGAGGCTCCGGCGTCCCCCGCGCCCGCCCGGCCGCCCGGCGGCGCGGCTCCCGGCTCCACCCGGCTGATCACCCCGTGCATCCGCTGGATCTCGCCCCGGGCCGCCATCGCCTCGATGTCCCGCCGCAGGGTGACGGGGGAGATGCCCAGCTCCCGGGCCAGCTCCGCGACGCGCACACTGCCCCGCGCCCGGACGAGCGCGAGCACCTGGGCCTGACGCTGGTCTACGTGTGGTCTCAAGGGGTCCCCCTGCGGTCTGCCGTTCCGTCGGCGTCATCATAGGCAATCGAACCGATCGATTCGATCGATTCCGATCAACTTGTCATTGACGCCGTGGTCAGAGCGTTCATATATTCGGCGGCGTCCCGCATCGCACGGCATCACGTCCCTCTTTCGGGAGTCAGCGCATGCTCACGCACGACCAGGACGGATTCCCGGCCCGACCTCGGCCGCCGCGCGGTCGTCACCGTCCCGTGAGAGAGGATCCCCACGTGAAGCGCACGAGTACCCGCCTGGCAGACGGCCGCGAGATCATCTACTACGACACCGGCGACACCGGCGACACCGGCGACACCGGCGACACGGGCGACGCCGGCGACGACGGCGCCGCCCGTACCTTCCCCGACACCCGCCCGCTGGGGACGCCCGCCACCGCGAGCACCTGCGAGGTCCGGCGCGATCCGCTGCTCGGCGACAGCGTCGTCATCGCCTCCCACCGGCAGGACCGCACCTACCACCCACCCGCCGACGCCTGCCCGCTGTGCCCCTCCACCACCACCCACGCCAGCGAGATCCCCGCCCCCCACTACCAGGTGGCCGTCTTCGAAAACCG
>NZ_JBEZLV010000038.1:0-66947 GCF_040652335.1 Streptomyces sp. NPDC048270 | reverse complement strand
GCCCGCCCCGCCGGCGGCGGGCGCGCCGCGCCCCCGCCCCCCCGCGCCCCCGCCGCGCCCCCCCCGCCGGGGGGGGGCGGGGGCCCCCCGGGGGGGGGGGGCCCCCCCCCCCCCCCGCGCCCCCCCCCCCCCCGGCCGCCGTCAGCCCACCGCCTCAGCGGGCTACTTGGGCGACGGCGAAGGCGCCGTGACCTGGCAGCCCTTCTGGCTGTTCATCGCCTTGTCGAGGCCGCCCGCGTTGAGCTGGGCGAGTGCGTCCTTGCCGCCCTTCGTGGCCTCCTGGAGCCCGCCGGCCAGCTCCTTGAGCCCCTCGGCGAACTTCGTCTGGTCCTTGGCGTCGAGGGCGTCCATCTTGGTCTTCAGGTCGGCGTAGCCCTTGGAGGTCTCCTCGAAGCCCTTGACCGCCGCGTCCAGGGTCGCCTGCCCGTTCTTGACCGGCGGAACTCCCGCCTCCTGCAGGGCGGTCCCCATCGTCTTGTACGACTCGGACATGGTCGCGAACGCCGCCGAGTCGGTCTTCTGGACCTCCTCGGGCTTGCTGCTCTCCGTCGCCACGCGCTTGATCTCGGCGTTGGCCGCCTCGACCTTCTTCAGTTCGGGCTGCCACTGGTCACAGACCTTCTTGGCCCAGGCGTCGGCCTTCTTGTCGCTGTCGTCGCCACCGCACCCGGACAGGACGAGCATCAGTACCGCACCGCCCGACACCGCGGCCGCAAGCTTCTTGTTCACCGGATTGGTCCCTTCGAAGGCTCTCGGCCCGGAAGATACACGGCCGTCATCCGGCGACGCACAAAGGCGGACAGACGGCGCGTCAGTCCGCGCCGCCTGTCCGCCGTTCGGGCGTACGGGGCTTCGGCCGGCCCTGACCCGGCCCGGCGCGCCCCTACCGCCGTCGTACCTCGGGTCAGGAGACCGTCGCCGGGTCGGGCGACTGGCCCACCCGCTCGGCGGCTCCGCTCTCGGGCTCCTCTCCGACGGCGATGCCGCGGCGCTTGGAGACGTACACCGCGCCGACGATGACGCCGATCGCGATGACGGCGACCACCGCCCGCACGGTCGCACTGGTGTCCGGCCCGTAGCTGAACTGCACGACCGCCGGGGCGATCAGCAGCGCCACCAGGTTCATGACCTTGAGCAGCGGGTTGATGGCCGGACCGGCGGTGTCCTTGAACGGGTCGCCGACCGTGTCGCCGATGACGACCGCCGCGTGGGCCTCGCTGCCCTTGCCGCCGTGGTGGCCGTCCTCGACGAGCTTCTTCGCGTTGTCCCAGGCGCCGCCGGAGTTGGCGAGGAAGACCGCCATCAGCGTGCCCGTGCCGATGGCGCCGGCGAGGAAGGAGCCGAGGGCGCCGACGCCGAGGGTGAAGCCCACGGCGATCGGGGTGAGGACGGCGAGCAGGCCGGGCGTGGCGAGCTCGCGCAGCGCGTCCTTGGTGCAGATGTCCACGACGCGCCCGTACTCGGGCTTCTCGGTGTAGTCCATGATCCCGGGGTGCTCGCGGAACTGGCGGCGCACCTCGTAGACCACGGCGCCCGCGGAGCGGGAGACCGCGTTGATGGCCAGGCCGGAGAACAGGAACACGACCGCGGCGCCCAGGATCAGCCCCACGAGGTTGTTGGGCTGTGCGATGTCCAGGCTGAGGTTCATCTCCCCGGCCTTGGCCCCGACTTCCCTGACGGCGGTGGCGATCGCGTCGTTGTACGAGCCGAACAGCGCGGCCGCGGCGAGCACGGCCGTGGCGATGGCGATGCCCTTGGTGATGGCCTTGGTGGTGTTGCCCACCGCGTCCAGGTCGGTCAGGACCTGCGCCCCGGCGCCCTCGACGTCCCCGGACATCTCGGCGATGCCCTGGGCGTTGTCGGAGACCGGCCCGAAGGTGTCCATGGCGACGATGACGCCGACGGTGGTGAGCAGGCCGGTGCCGGCCAGGGCCACCGCGAAGAGCGCGAGCATGATCGACGTACCGCCGAGCAGGAAGGCCCCGTAGACGCCGAGGCCGATCAGCAGGGCCGTGTAGACCGCGGACTCCAGACCCACCGAGATGCCGGCGAGGACGACGGTGGCCGCTCCCGTGAGGGAGGACTTGCCGATGTCCCGGACGGGACGGCGGGTGGTCTCGGTGAAGTAGCCGGTCAGCTGCTGGATCAGGGCCGCGAGCACGATGCCGATCGCGACGGCGACGACGGCCAGGACGCGCGGGTCCCCGGAGTGGTTCAGGATCGCGGGGTTCTCGACGCCGACGAGCTCCTTGTAGGTGGCCGGCAGGTAGGCGTAGACGGCGATCGCGACCAGCACCAGGGAGATCACTGCCGAGATGAAGAAGCCGCGGTTGATGGCGGTCATTCCGCTGCGGTCGCTGCGGCGCGGGGAGACCGCGAAGATGCCGATCATCGCGGTGACCACACCGATCGCGGGAACGATCAGCGGGAAGGCCAGGCCGAGGTCGCCGAAGGCGGCCTTGCCGAGGATGAGCGCGGCCACCAGGGTGACGGCGTAGGACTCGAAGAGGTCGGCGGCCATGCCCGCGCAGTCGCCGACGTTGTCGCCCACGTTGTCGGCGATGGTCGCGGCATTGCGCGGGTCATCCTCCGGAATGCCCTGCTCGACCTTGCCGACCAGGTCGGCGCCGACGTCGGCGGCCTTGGTGAAGATGCCGCCGCCGACACGCATGAACATCGCGATCAGCGCGGCGCCGAGGCCGAAGCCCTCCAGGACCTTGGGGGCGTCGGCCGCATAGACCAGCACGACGCAGGAGGCGCCGAGCAGGCCGAGGCCGACGGTGAACATGCCGACCACGCCGCCCGTCCGGAAGGCGATCTTCATCGCCTTGTGGGAGACCTCGGTCAGGTCCTTGGCGGGCTCGCCCTCGGCGGGGGTGGCCTCGCGTGCGGCCGCGGCGACGCGGACGTTGGCGCGGACCGCGAGGCGCATGCCGATGTAGCCGGTGGCCGCCGAGAAGAGCGCGCCCACGAGGAAGAAGGCGGAGCGTCCCGCCCGCTGCGACCAGGTGTCGGCGGGGAGCAGGAAGAGCAGGAAGAACACCACGACGGCGAAGACGCCGAGGGTGCGCAGCTGACGTCCCAGGTAGGCGTTGGCGCCCTCCTGGACCGCCGCGGCGATCTTCTTCATGTTGTCGGTTCCCTCGTCGGCGGCGAGCACCTGGCGGACCAGGATCTGCGCGACGACGAGCGCGGCCAGTGCCACGACCGCGATGACGATCACGATGAGCCGGTTGTCATCGGTGAGTACTGCGGCTGCCAGATCCGAGGTGCGATCCGGCGCGTTAGGGGTGAAGAGCCCCGTCATTCGTCCTCCTTGACGTGATGAGCTCAAGATGTGGACGGATTGTAGGGAGCGCGCCCTGATCAAAACAGTGCGCCGGAAACGGAATTGGCGTGCTCTTGCTCCTCAGCAATAGATCGCGTCACTCCATTACCCTCGAAAGTGGTAATGGGGCAAAGGCATTGACGCCCGGTCATTGATCTAGGGAAATGAAAAAGGCCCTGCTCAGCAGGGCCTTGATAAAGATCGGAAGATACGAAGGAATCCGCGCGCAGTGGATCTACGGCAGATCGGCGGCTCCCGAGACGGGCCAGCTCATCCGGATGGTCCCGCCCGATTCTCCACTGGTCACCTCGACGTCGTCGACGAGCCCGCTGATCACGGCGAGGCCCATCTCGTCCTCACCCTCGATGTCGGGGTCCAGGACGGCGTCGATGCCGGACACGGAGTCGCCCGGGCTGCCGGCCGGTCCGGGAACCTCGTCGCCGACCTCGATGGAGAACACCTTCTCCTCCTCGGTCAGGACGACCCGGACGGGCGCGGTCAGCCCGTTGCTGCGATGCAGTCCGACGGCACGCGAGCAGGCCTCGCCCACGGCGAGGCGGACCTCGTCGAGGACGGCTTCCTCCACTCCGGCCCGCCGCGCCACGGCGGCCGCGACGAGGCGGGCCGTCCGGACGTGTTCGGGCTGGGCGCTGAAGCGCAGTTCAACGGTGGCCATGCGCGTCCCCCTCGGACTACGGGCGTGCCTTGACAGGGGCCCGGGCCATCAGTGGCCCGGAACCCCCGTTCTCCTATCGGCTCCCTGCCTTCGGGAGCCGTCAGTCGGTGGCGTTGACGGCGTCTTCCACGGAGGTGTGGATCGGGAACACCTTGGTCAGACCGGTGATGCGGAAGATCTTCAGGATGCGCTCCTGGTTGCACACCAGACGCAGCGAACCCTCGTGCGCGCGGACGCGCTTGAGGCCTCCCACGAGCACACCAAGTCCGGTGGAGTCGAGGAAGTCCACTCGCTCCATGTCGACAACCAGGTGGTAGCTGCCGTCGTTCACCAACTCGACCAACTGCTCGCGCAGCTTGGGCGCGGTATACACATCAATCTCGCCACCGACCTCTACGACCGTACGGTCGCCGACAGTGCGAGTCGACAGGGACAGGTCCACGGATCCTCCAGCACCTTGCTATCGAGCGGCGCCCCCCAGGGGCCTCCCCACCCGAAGGTGGGCGAGGGATTGGCTGCCGCGATGGCATTCAATCACTTACCGGCAGGCGCGCACGACGCCTTGGGACCATTGTCCCGCACGCCAGTGACACACTCGGTTCCAATGGCCAATACTCACCGCCCCGGTCGGCCCACGGCACCCGCGGACCCACGACCCACTCCCGGCACGGTCCTGGACCGCCTGTCACGGGGGCCTTCCCGGGCTGCGCGCATCACCCATACGGAGCACTTGCCCCCTCGGGCGGGCCGTCATGCAGTCTGGCCCGACCGCATCCGAACGGATGTAGTGGCCGCGATTCAGGCGGCCGGGATCGGCCATCCGTGGGAACACCAGGCCGCGGCGGCCGAGCACGCCCTGGACGGGGACTCCGTCGTGGTCGCCACCGGCACCGCCTCGGGGAAGTCGCTGGCCTATCTGGCGCCCGTGCTCTCCGCCCTCGCGGACGGCGCAGAGGCCCCGAACGGCAGGGGGGCCACCGCCCTCTACCTGTCCCCGACCAAAGCTCTGGCGGCGGACCAGCGGCGCGCCGTGCGGGAACTGGCCGCCCCGCTCGGCAACGCGGTCCGCCCCGCCGTCTACGACGGCGACACGCCGGTGGAAGAACGCGAATGGGTGCGCCAGTACGCCAACTACGTCCTCACCAACCCCGACATGCTGCACCGCGGGATCCTCCCGGCCCACCCGCGCTGGTCCTCCTTCCTCAAGGCCCTGCGCTACGTCGTCATCGACGAGTGCCACTCCTACCGCGGGGTATTCGGCTCCCACGTGGCCCAGGTGCTGCGCCGGCTGCGGCGGCTGTGCGCCCGCTACGGCTCCGATCCGGTGTTCCTGCTGGCCTCGGCGACCGCCGGCGATCCGGCGGAGGCTGCCTCCCGGCTGACCGGCACCCGAGTGATCGAGATCACCGAGGACGCCTCGCCGCGCGGCGAGGTGGTCTTCGCCCTGTGGGAGCCGCCGCTCCTGACCGAGCTGCGCGGCGAGAAGGGCGCGCCCGTACGCCGTACGGCCACGGCCGAGACCGCGGACCTGCTGACCGACCTGGTCCTCCAGGGGGTCCGTACGGTCGCCTTCGTGCGCTCCCGGCGCGGCGCCGAGCTGATCTCGGTCATCGCCCAGGAACGCCTCTCCGAGGTGGACCGGTCGCTGGCCCGGCGTGTCGCCGCCTACCGGGGCGGCTACCTGCCCGAGGAGCGCCGGGCCCTGGAGCGGGCCCTGCACTCCGGCGAGCTGCTGGGACTGGCCGCCACGACCGCCCTGGAGCTGGGCGTGGACGTCTCGGGCCTGGACGCCGTCCTGATCACCGGCTACCCGGGCACCAGGGCCTCCCTCTGGCAGCAGGCGGGCCGCGCCGGGCGCTCCGGCCAGGGCGCCCTGGCCGTGCTGATCGCCCGCGACGACCCGCTGGACACCTACCTCGTCCACCACCCCGAGGCGCTGTTCCGGCAGCCCGTGGAAGCCACCGTGCTGGACCCCGACAACCCGTACGTCCTCGCCCCCCACCTGTGCGCGGCCGCGGCGGAGCTGCCGCTGACCGAGGCGGACCTGGACCTCTTCGGCCCGGCGACCAAGGAGCTCCTCCCCCAGCTCGAAGCGGCCAAGCTGCTCCGCCGGCGGGCCACGGCCTGGCACTGGACCCGCCGCGAGCGGGCCTCGGACCTGACCGACATCCGGGGCGGCGGCGGCCGCCCGGTGCAGATCGTCGAGGCCTCGACCGGCCGGCTGCTGGGCACGGTGGACGAGTCGGCCGCCCACACCGCCGTCCACGAGGGGGCCGTCCACCTCCACCAGGGCCGCACCTACCTGGTGCGGCACCTGGACCTGGAGGACGCCGTGGCCCTCGTCGAGGAGGCGAACCCGCCGTTCTCCACCACCGCCCGCGACACCACCTCCATCTCCGTCCTGGAGACCGAGGCCGAGATCCCCTGGGGCCCGGCCCGGCTCTGCTACGGCTCCGTCGAGGTCACCAACCAGGTGGTCTCCTACCTTCGGCGCAAACTGATCACCGGCGAGGTGCTGGGCGAGGCCAAACTCGACCTGCCGCCCCGCACCCTGCGCACCCGGGCCGTGTGGTGGACGGTCACCGAGGACCAGCTGGACGAGGCCCGGATCAACCCGGAGATCCTCGGCGGCGCCCTGCACGCCGCCGAGCACGCCTCCATCGGCCTGCTCCCGCTGTTCGCCACCTGCGACCGCTGGGACATCGGCGGCGTCTCCGTGCCGCTGCATCCCGACACCCTCCTCCCCACGGTCTTCGTCTACGACGGCCACCCCGGCGGCGCCGGATTCGCGGAGCGGGCCTTCCACACGGCCCGCGCCTGGCTGACGGCGACCCGCGACGCCATCGCCGCCTGCGAATGCGAGGCCGGCTGCCCCTCCTGCATCCAGTCGCCCAAATGCGGCAACGGCAACGAACCGCTCCACAAGCGCGGCGCCATCCGCCTGCTCACCCGCCTCCTGGCGCAGTCCCCTCCCGAGGCGGCCCCGCCCGGGCCCTGATCCCCGGGGTGAAGGTCCCGGCCGCCGGCCGCGCCGTGACCTCCGCGACCTCGCCCCGGAGGCCGCAGGCGGCCAGGGCCGCGCCCTGCGCCCGGGCCACCCGCAGCGCCGCCCCACAGGCCGTCTCGGGCCCGTGGGCCCAGGACGCCGCCGCCGCGAGCGCCGCCAGGTCCGCGGCGGCCGCCGCCCGGTGCCGGGCCACCACCGCCTGGCCGAGCAGCAGCACCCCGCCGAAGACCGCCCCCAGCACCGTCATCACGAGCACCGCCCACACCGTGGCCGAGCCCCGGTCCCGGCTCACGGCGGCGGCCCCACGCTGTCCTCCGCCAGGGCAACCGCCTGCGCCCCGAGCCGTACCGGCAGGCCGCGCGGCCCCGGAGCCGGGGCCGCCACACGGACCCGCCAGAGGTCGCCCTCCCGCTCCAGCTCCACCCGGGCCCCCGCAGGCGCGGCCGCCCGGGCGGCCGCCACCGCGACCTCCGCCGGCTCCGACCGGGCCGCCGCCCGGGCGCCGGCCCGGGCCGCGTCCACGCACCGGATCTGCGCGGCCGCCGCCATCAGCGACCACACCAGCAGCGCGGCGAAGAGCACCAGGGCCGGGATCACCAGGGCCGCCTCCGCGGTCACGAATCCCCGGTCCGCCGTTTTCCGGAGGGCGCCGGAATCGTCCTCAGAACGGCACATCGAGTGCCTTTCCGATGGTCGACTGAAGGGCCGTGGAGACCACGTCGCTCGTCACCACCTTGTACAGAACCGCGGCGAACGCACAGGCCGCGATCGTGCCCATGGCGTATTCAGAAGTGGACATCCCCGCATCGCGTCCGCGACCGCGCAGCGCCGTCCACATGCGAAAGCAGATGATCCTCATGGCTACTCCTGTTGATTTCCGTTGTTGATGTGAGTGGTTAATGTGACGTCAGGTGTTCGAGAGAAGGCCGGAGGCCATTCCGATCACCACCGGCGCGACCCCGATCGCGAGAAATGCGGGGAGGAAGCACAGCCCGACCGGAGCCGTCACGAGCACCGCCGCCCGCTGCGCCCTGGCGCCCGCCTGCCGGGTCCGCTCCTCCCGGAGGGCCGTCGCCAGCCGGGAGACCGGTTCCGCCGCGGGAGCCCCCGTCCGGGCGGCCCGCTCCAGGCACTGCGCGAGGGCACGGGCGCCCGGTATCTCCGCCAGCCTCCCCCACCCGGCTCCCGGTTCACCGCCGAGCCGCAGCTCCGCCCCGGCCCGCGCCAGCCGCTCGCCCACCGGACCGCCCAGCGACTCCCCCACGACCTCCGCGGCCTCCACCGGCCCCGCCCCGGCCGCCAGGCACGCGGCCAACAGGTCGGCGGCGAACGGCAGCTGACGCTCCGCCTCGCGAAGGTCCACCCCGCCCGGCGGGCGGGCCCTGCCCTGCCAGCGCCGCACTCCCAGCGCCGCCAGACCCCCGACGGCCACCCCGGCCAGACCGCCGACGAGCACCCAGCCCGCCAGCAGCGCCCCGGCCGGCCCGGCCCAGGCGGCCACCGCCCCGCGCGCCCGGATGCGCCACACCGCTTCCCGCCGTCCCGGCCGTATCCCCAGCAGGAGCCCCGTCCTGTGCCGGGCCCGCCGCTCCCGGATCCCCGCCGCCAGCGCCGACACCGTGCAGAGCGCCGCCAGCGCCAGGCACAGCACCATCCCCAGCCTGTGGATCGCGAAGCCGCCCATCACCGCTCCCCCGTCCGTACGATCCGCCGGCACCACAGCAACCCCAGCGCCTCCAGCACCGCCCCGGCGACCAGACACCCCCACCCCATCGGGGTGTGCAGCAGCACCCGCAGCGGATCCGCGCCCAGCCCCGTCCCGATCAACAGCCCCACCAGGGGCAGCAGCGCGAGCACCACCGCCGTGGAGCGCGCCCCCGCCAGCTGGGCCCGCAACGACTCCTGCCGGTCCCGCTCGGCCCGCAGCGCGCCCTCCAGCCGCTCCAGCCCGGCGGCCAGGCCCGCACCCCCGTCCACCGACACCCGCCAGCAGGCGGCCATCCCGGCCAGCCCCTCCGCGCCGGGTTCGCGGGCCGCCTGCCGCAGCGCGCCCGGCACGTCCCCGCCGAACGCCGCCGCGGCCAGCACCCCCGCCTCCGCGGCGCCCGGCCCGCCGGGGCCGTCCGCCGTCCGCCGTATCGCCGCCGTCAGGGCCTGCCCGGGCTGGGCTCCCGCCCGCAGCTCCCCCACCACCGCCCCGCACAGCGCCACCACCTCCGCGGCCCGGGCCACCCGCGCCCGCTCCCGGGCCCGGGTACCCAGCCACCGCCTCACCAGCGGCACCGCGGCGGCCCCTGCCAGCAGCGGGATCACCGACCCGCCGAGCAACGCGACCAGCAGCCCGGCCCCGAGCGCCGACCACTCCCGCCAGCGCCCCGCGCGCACCCGCACAGCTGCCAGCAGAAGCTCCAGCCGGGCCGGGCCGCGAGGCACCACCGGACCGCCCCCGGCCAGCACCGCCCGGGCCCGCCGGGACACCCGGTCCGTGCCCGCCAGCCCCCAGGCGGCGGCCACGGCGCACAGCACCCCGGCGAACACCGGCACCGGCAGCGCCGCCCCGGGGCTCACCGGACACCCCGCAGCAAGGGGCGCAGCCGCTCCCAGCCCCGCTCCCGTACGAAGCCGCGCGCGGACCAGCGCAGCGCCGGCACGGTCACCACCAGCCCGGCCGCATCCCGCTCCAGCACGTGCACCTCGGCCACCCGGCGCCGACCTTCGCGGTCCCGGACGAGGTGGACCACCAGGGTCAGCGCGGCCGCCAGCTGGCTGTGCAGGGCGGCCCGGTCGAGCCCGGCGGCCGTCCCCAGGGCCTCCAGCCGGGCCGGCACGTGGGCGGCCGCATTGGCGTGGACCGTGCCGCAGCCGCCCTCGTGGCCCGTGTTCAAGGCCGCCAGGAGGTCCGCGACCTCGGGGCCCCGGACCTCGCCGACCACCAGCCGGTCCGGGCGCATCCGCAGGGCCTGGCGCACCAGGTCCGCCAAGGTGACCAGGCCCGCGCCCTCCTGGTTGGCGGGCCGCGTCTCCAGCCGCACCACATGCGGATGGTCGGGGCGCAGCTCGGCAGAATCCTCGGCCAGCACGATCCGCTCGCCATGACCGACCAGCCCCAACAGGGCGCTGAGCAGGGTGGTCTTGCCCGTCCCGGTCCCGCCCGAGACGAGGAAGGAGAGCCGGGCCTCGACCATGTCCCGCAGCATCCGGTGCCCGCCGGGCGGCAGGGTGCCCGCCTCGACCAGCTCCTCCAGCGTGAACGCCCGCGGGCGCACCACGCGCAGCGAGAGGCAGGCCGACCCGACGGACACCGGGGGGAGCACCGCGTGCAGCCGGGTGCCGTCCGGCATCCGGGCGTCCACCCAGGGCCGGGCGTCGTCCAGCCGGCGCCCGGCCACGGCGGCCAGCCGCTGGGCGAGCCTGCGCACGCCCTCGGGGCCCTCGAAGGTGACCCCGGTCAGCTCCAGGCCCCCGCCGCGGTCCACCCACACCCGGTCGGGGGCGGCCACCAGCACGTCGGTGACCTCCGGGTCGGCGAGCAGCGGCTCCAGCGGGCCGGCGCCGACCAGCTCGGACCGCAACTCGGCGGCGACGCCGAGCACTTCCGCGTCGCCCAGCAGCCTGCCCTGGGCCCGCAGGGCAGCCGCCACCCGCGCCGGGGTCGGCTCCGCCCCGGTCTCGGCGAGCCGCCTGCGCACCGCGTCCAGGAGCACCGCGCTCATGCCGGCACCCCCTGGGCGGAACCGAGCGCGCGCTGCCAGAAGCCGTCGCAGAAGCGGGCCAGCGCGCCCCGCCCCTGCGACCCCGGCGGCTCCCCTTCGGCCACCCGGCCCGGCAGGCCCACCTCGACCGGCACCTCGCCGGCCAGCGACGCTCCCAAGAGCGCGGCCACGGCCTCCGGTTCGAGCCCGCCCGGGCAGCGCCCCCGGACGACGACGCGCACGTCCCGGGCCACCATCCGTACTCCGGCCGCCACCCGGCCCGCGGCGGCCACCGACCGCAGCTCGCCCGGCACCACCATCAGCACCAGGTCGAGCTGGGCCAGCACCTCGGCCACGGCCTCGTCCACCCGCCGCGGCAGGTCGACCACGACGACCCCGCCCCGGCGCCGCGCGGCGGCCACCACCGACCGCATCGCGGCGGGCGGCACCACCACCCGGTCCCCGCGGTCCCAGCTGAGCACGCGCAGCGCGTGCAGTTCGGGCAGGGACTCCTCCAGGGCCCCCGCACCGACCCGTCCGCGCGATCCCGCGAAGTCGGGCCAGCGCAGCCCTTCCGCGGCCTCACCGCCGAGCAGGACGTCCATGCCGCCGCCCAGCGGGTCCCCGTCGATGAGGATGGTCCGCTCTCCCGCGCGGGCAGCCCCCAGGGCGAGGGCGCAGGCGAGGGTCGAGGCCCCTGCCCCACCGCTGCCGCCGATCACCCCGACGGCGAGGGCGGGCCGTCCGGCTCCCTCCACCACGTCGGCGATCCGGTCGACCAGCCGGCACTCGGCGTCGGGGAGCCTCAGCACCTCCTCGGCGCCGATCTCCACCGCCCGCTGCCACACCAGGGGGTCGTCCAGGTCCCGTCCGACGAGGAACACGCCGTCCCGGCGCGGCGCGCCGCACACCCGCCGGGCCGCGTCGTCCCCGACCAGGACGAGCGGCGCCGATTCCCATCCGGTGCCCGCGCCCGGCCCGCCCGCGGCGCTCGGCTCCGGCAGCTCGTGGTGCACGTGCGGCTCGGCGCCCGCGGCGGCGCACAGCCGCAGCAGATCGTCGAGCAGCAGGGGATCCTCGGTGATGATCAGCGGTCGCCCGCCCGCGCCCCCGGCCGGCGCCGCGGACGCGGCCCCCGCCCCGGCCGCCGCGGTCTCCGGTGTTTCGCACGACTTCGATCGAGCCACGATCTCCGCCCCCTTCTCCCTGCGATATCCAGCGCCGCGGACTTCGCGGCTGGAATCACCGTGCAGCGATCAGGGAAAAGAAGTGGATCTTGGTCCAAAGCTGTGGACAACGCGTCGATTGTGAATAACCCGGTCACCCGCCCAGGTGAGTTCCGGAGCGGGGCGGAACCACTACGCACCGTGACGAGTCTCAAGGGGTGTGGGCCTTCGCCGCGGAGGCGCCGTACGACAAGGAGGGCCGAAGGGATGGTCACTTGGGGCCGAAGGCAGGGACGCGAACCGCGTCCGGACATGCGACGACCCCCGCCGGGGGGGAGAGCGGGGGTCGTCCCCACGGTCCGACTCGGGGGGGGGAGGAGCCAGACCGGGTTAGCACGGTCGCGAACGATCCGTGACTTCCATGGTGTACCCGAGAGCCTTCTCAGGCAAACCCACGCGCCACACCTTACGCCGAATGGTGGGCGCATATGCTCGGAGCGTGGAAAATCAGCCCTTGCCGCACTCCTCGCCTCGCACCGCAGCCTTCTTCGACCTGGACAAGACGGTCATTGCGAAGTCGAGCACCCTGACGTTCAGCAAGTCCTTCTACCAGGGCGGCCTGATCAACCGGCGAGCGGTGCTGCGCACCGCGTACACGCAGTTCATCTTCCTGGCGGGCGGCGCCGACCACGACCAGATGGAACGGATGCGCGAGTACCTCTCCGCCCTGTGCAAGGGGTGGAACGTGCAGCAGGTCCGGGAGATCGTCGCGGAAGCCCTGCACGACCTCATCGACCCGATCATCTACGACGAGGCCGCCTCCCTCATCGAGGCCCACCACACCGCGGGCCGCGACGTGGTGATCGTGTCGACCTCCGGCGCGGAGGTGGTCGAGCCCATCGGGGAGATGCTCGGCGCCGACCGCGTCGTCGCCACGCGCATGGTGGTGGGCGAGGACGGCTGCTTCACCGGCGAGATCGAGTACTACGCCTACGGCCCCACGAAGGCGGAGGCCGTCCGCGAACTCGCGGAGTCCGAGGGCTACGACCTCGCCCGCTGCTACGCCTACAGCGACTCGGCCACGGACATCCCGATGCTGGAGGCGGTCGGGCATCCGCACGCCGTCAACCCCGACCGGGCGCTGCGCCGGGAGGCGCTGGCCCGGGAGTGGCCGGTGCTCGTGTTCAACCGCCCGGTGCGGCTGAAGCAGCGGCTGCCCGGGCTGTCGATGCCCGCGCGGCCCGCGCTCGTCGCCGCCGCCGCCGTGGGCGCCGCGGCCGCCACCGCCGGGCTGGTCTGGTACGCGAGCCGGCGCCGCGCGAGCGCGCTGGCTGCCGCCGCGTCCTCCTGATTGTCCTGACCTGGGGCGATATCAGGTGTCCGGTTCGCCCATGATCGCCCCGGAAAGTAAAAAGTGGAGCTAGGGGTTTCGCATGGCTCCGAAGCGGAGTACAAATAAAGCAACGGCCCGCGAGACCAAAGAACATCCGAGAGGATCATCTTTAAAACGCAGTAAGGCCCACGGACCGAAGCATGAACGCCGAGCACCCACGCGACGTCGACCCGTCGATTACGGGCCAGCCGCACCAGGTGACGGGCAAAGTACCCGACCTGATGGGCAACTTTCGAGGACGCTTGGTAACTGGGCGTAAGTGCCAGCGGCGACACCAAAGCAAGACGGTGTCGCCGCAACCCATGTCCGGGTGAAACCCCGATCGCGCCGGGGGTCGGCGGACCGCGGGAACCTCAGGCCGCGCCGCGCTGCAGCGCCTCGCACACCGCCGTCGACTCGCGGACACCGAGTTCTATGGCCCGGCCGCAGTGGGCGATCCAGGCGGCCATGCCCTCCCGCGTACCGGAGACGTACCCCTCGAACGCGGCCAGATAGGCCTCTCGGCCCTGCTCCGCGTGACCGACCTCCGCCGGGCAGATCGCCTTCGGGTCCAGACCGCTGTTGATCAGGACGATGCGCTCGGCCGCCCGCGCCACCAGGCCGTTGTGGGTGGCGAACGGGCGCAGGGCCAGCAGCTCGCCGTGCACCACCGCCGCCGTGACCAGCGCCGGGGCGGAGCCGCCCGCGATGACCAGGCGGGACAGCCCGTCCAGCCGCCCCGCGACCTCCTCGGCGCTCGGCAGCGGGAGCCGCACCAGCGGCTCGTCGACCGGCTCGCCCGCCAGACGGGGCCGGCCCACGACGTCCCCGTCCGCGGTGGACCCGCACGCGACCAGGTGGAGCCGCGCCAGCACGCGCAGCGGCGACTGGCGCCAGATGCTCAGCAGCTGACCGGCCTCGGCCGTGAGCCGCAGCGCCGCGCCCACCGTCAGGGCCTCGGGCTCGGCACCGAAGTCGGTGCGCCGCCGCACCTCTTCGAGCGCCCAGTCGGCGCCGGACAGGGCCGCGCTCCCGCGTGCGCCGCGCAGCGCGGCCTCCGAGGTGATCTCGCCGCTGCGGCGGCGCATGACCCGGTGCCCGTAGACCCGGTCCACGGCCTTGCGTACGGAATCCACGGAATCGGCGACACCCGGCAGCCCGGTCACGGCGACCAACGGGTCAGAAGCGCTACTCATAAGTAGGGAGCCTACGCACTGCGCCCCCGTAGCACCGACCCCTCCTTGGAGTGGTCTTCTTCACTCACCTTGACAACGCACCGCGGTCGACCCACTACGCTTGGTGAACATGAAGATCGCTTTCGTGGGAAAGGGCGGCAGCGGCAAGACCACGCTGTCCTCCCTCTTCATCCGCCACCTCGCCGCAAATGAAGCACCCGTCGTCGCGGTGGACGCCGACATCAACCAGCACCTGGGCACGGCCCTCGGGCTCGGCGAGGACGAGGCCGCCGAACTGCCCGCCCTCGGCGCCCACCTGCCCCTGATCAAGGAGTACCTGCGGGGCTCCAACCCGCGCATCGCGTCCGCCGACACGATGATCAAGACCACGCCGCCCGGGCGGGGTTCGCGCCTGCTGCGGGTCACCGAGGACAACCCGGTGTACGAGGCCTGCGCGCGCACGCTCCTGCTCGACGGGGAGCCCGTACGCCTCATGGCCACCGGCCCCTTCACCGAGGCCGACCTGGGCGTGGCCTGCTACCACTCCAAGGTGGGGGCGGTCGAACTGTGCCTGAACCACCTCGCCGACGGCCCGGACGAGTACGTCGTCGTCGACATGACCGCGGGCTCCGACTCCTTCGCCTCCGGCATGTTCACCCGCTTCGACGTGACCTTCCTGGTCGCCGAGCCGACCCGCAAGGGCGTCTCCGTCTACCGCCAGTACAAGGAGTACGCGCGGGACTTCGGGGTCGCGCTCAAGGTCGTCGGCAACAAGGTGCAGGGTCCGGAGGACATCGAGTTCCTCCAGGACGAGGTCGGCGATGACCTGCTGGTCACCGTCGGGCACTCGGACTGGGTGCGGGCCATGGAGAAGGGCCGGCCGGCCGCCTTCGAGCTGCTCGAGGCCACCAACCGGCTCGCCCTCCAGTCCCTCCAGGACACGGCGGACGACTCGTACGCGCACCGCGACTGGGACCGGTACACCGAGCAGATGGTGCGGTTCCACCTGAAGAACGCGGAGAGCTGGGGCAACGCCAAGACCGGGGTCGACCTGGCGGACCAGGTCGACCCCGGCTTCGTCCTGCGCGAGGGCGCCGAGGCGCCCGAGGCGGCCGGAGAGGGGGGCGAGGCCCTCGTCAGCCCTCGTCCGCCGCGGCTTCGGCCTGCTCCTCAGCCTGCGTGACCCCGGCGGGGGCCGTCGGCGGTGCGGGCGGCGGCCCCGCGGTCAGGAACTTCGACCAGCCCTGCTTCGGCGCCTCGCCGACGTCGAGGGTGCGCATCCACTCCACGACCTTGGGGTCCTGTGCGTCCAACCAGTCCGCCAGCTCCCGGAACGGCACGCAGCGGACCTCCTTCTGGGTGCACATCCCCTTGATGGACTCCTCGACGGCGCGCATGTAGGTGCCGCCGTTCCAGGATTCGAAGTGGTTGCCGATGATCAGGGGCGCCCGGTTGCCCTGGTAGGCGCGGTCGAAGGCCTGGCGCAGGCCGTCGCGCATCTGGTCGCCCCAGTAGGCGTGCTGCGAGGGGTCGCCCTGCGAGGTCGTTCCGGACTGGTTTGTCATGAAGTTGTAGTCCATGCTCAGGGTCTCGAAGGCGCGCCCCGGCACCGGGACCAGCTGCAGCGGGATGTCCCAGAGCCCGTCCGTCTTCTTGGGCCAGATCTGCTTGCTGATGCCGCTGGAGTCGTAGCGGAAGCCCAGGTCCTTGGCCGCGAGCATGAAGTTCTTCTGGCCTTCGAGGCAGGGGGTGCGGGCCCCGATGAGCTCCTTGTCGTAGTCGAAGGGCAGCGCGTCCATGTTCTTCAGGCCCGCGTTCGTCTTCCAGTTCTTGACGAAGGACTTGGCCTGGCTGATCTCGCTCTTCCACTCGTCCACGGACCAGGTGCCGACGCCGCCGTCGGGGCCGCAGAAGTGGCCGTTGAAGTGGGTGCCGATCTCGTTGCCCTCAAGCCAGGCCGCGCGGACCTGGGTGGCGGTGTCCTTGATGCCCTGGAGGTCGCCGAAGCCGATGTCCGAACGGCCGGGCTCGTGCTGCGGGGCGGTGTAGAGGGAGCGCTTCTCCTCAGGGAGCATGTACACGCCGCTGAGGAAGTACGTCATCCGGGCGTTGTACTTCTTGCCGACCTCGCGGAAGTGCGAGAAGAGCTTCTGGCTGTCCTCTCCGGCCCCGTCCCAGGAGAACACCACGAACTGCGGCGGCTTCTCACCGGACTTGAGCTTCTGCGGCTTCTGGACGTGGGGCTGCGCGCCGGTGTACGCGGTCGAACCGTCGCCGATGGGCCGGTTGACGCTGCCGGGGGCCTCGGGGGCGGCGACGCCCTCGTGGGCCTTCTGGGGGCCGGAGGCCGGGGGCTCGGCGGGTTCCGAGCCGCTGCACCCGGCGACCCCCAGGACCAGCGCCGTGGCGACCAGGCCGCCGGCGATCTTCTTCGTGGCGGCGATCATCCGCCCCACCTCTCCCTCGCAGTTCCATCGCAGGACTTCCGCGCCGCAACGTCCCACGCGGTCTGCTGTGAGGAAGGTGTGACAAGCCGTACTAAATGCTTAATCACCCCAGATGGTTAATTCCTAGTCCATTTGCCCGTATTTTTCACCACAGCCCTTTACTCTCCATTACCATCCATTTACCGAGTGTTGAGACTCCCGCCGCTTCACCCCTCCCCAGAGGAGACGGGACCTTATGACAGCCACCCCCCGCACACCCACAGGCAAAGACCGCGCACAGGTCCGCAAGGACCTGCCGGCGGACCTCTCCGCCTCCATCGCCGTGTTCCTGATCGCCCTGCCGCTCTCCCTCGGCATCGCCCTGGCCACCGGCGCCCCGCTCCAGGCCGGACTGGTCGCGGCGGCGGTCGGCGGGATCGTCGCCGGGCGGCTGGGCGGAGCCCCGCTCCAGGTGAGCGGTCCCGCGGCCGGACTCACCGTCGTCACCGCCGAGTTGATCCAGCACTACGGATGGCGCACCACCTGCGCCATCACCGTGCTCGCCGGCTTCTGCCAGCTGGGCCTCGCCCTGCTGCGCACCGCCCGGTCGGCGCTCATGGTCAGCCCGGCCATCGTGCACGGCATGCTCGCCGGCATCGGCGTGACCATCGCGCTGGCCCAGCTGCACATCGTCCTCGGCGGCACCCCGCAGAGCTCCGCCGTCGCGAACGTGCTCGGCCTGCCCGGCCAGTTGGCGGACCTGCACCCGGTCGCGCTCGGCGTCAGCGTGCTGACGCTGGTCGTGCTGCTCGGCTGGCCGCGCCTGCCCGGGAAGACGGGCAGCGCCCTGCGCAAGGTGCCGGCGGCCCTCGCCGCAGTCGCCACGGCCACCGCCTTCGCGGCCCTGGCCGGGCTCTCGCTGCCCCGGGTCGACCTGCCGTCCTGGCGCAGCCACGCCCTGCCCGAGCTGCCCGAGGGGCCCGTGCTCGGCCTCATCGCCGCCGTGCTGACCATCACCCTGGTCGGCAGTGTGGAGTCGCTGCTCTCCGCGGTCGCCACCGACAAGCTGATCGCCTCCGAGCGGGGTACGAAGCGCCCGCCGCGCGCCGACCTCAACCGCGAACTGCGCGGGCAGGGCGCTGCGAACATCGTCTCCGGGGCGCTGGGCGGCCTGCCGATCACGGGCGTGGCCGTCCGCAGCGTGGCCAACGTCAAGGCCGGGGCGGTCAGCCGGAAGTCGTCCATGATGCACGGATTCTGGGTCCTGCTCGCGGCCGGGCTGCTGGTCCCGGTCCTCGACCTGATCCCGCTCGCCGCGCTGGCCGCCCTGGTCATGGCGGTGGGCGTGCAGATGGTGAGCATCACGCACCTGCGCAGCGTCACCCGGCACCGGGAGATCCCGGTCTACGGCACGACCATCGTGGCCGTGGTCCTCGGCGGGGTCCTGGAGGGCGTGGCCATCGGCATCGCGGTGGCGGTCGCCCTGGCCCTGCACCGGCTGGCCCGGACCCGGATCACGGTGGAGCAGCTGGACGACGGCGTCCACCGCGTGTGGGCGCGCGGGCAGTTGACCTTCCTCGCCGTGCCGCGGCTGAGCCGGGTGCTGAACCAGATCCCGCACGAGGGGCGCGCGGTGATCGAGCTGGACGGCTCCTTCATGGACCACGCGGCGTACGAGACGCTGCGGGACTGGCAGGACTCCCACCTCGCCCACGGCGGATCGGTCGAGGTCACCGGCCGCAGGGCCGACGCGTTCCCGCCCTCCGATCCGGCCCGGCGCGGCACGCAGCGCGGGGGGCACCAGTGCTGCCGCCCCTGGACCCCGTGGCAGAACCACTGCGACCACCGGGCCGCCGGCGCCCTCGCCGACCCGCCCGCCGCGGCCGCGCCGGCCACCCCGGCGCCGGCTCCCCGGCGGCGCGGCGCGGGCCAACTGGCCAGCGGGATCAGCGCCTTCCAGCGCGATACGGCCCCGCGCGTACGGGACGAGCTGGCCCGCCTGGCCCGCGAAGGGCAGCGGCCCTCGCAGCTCTTCCTCACCTGCGCGGACTCCCGCCTGGTGACCAGCATGATCACGGCCAGCGGACCGGGCGACCTGTTCACCGTCCGCAATGTCGGCAACCTCGTCCCGCTGCCCGGCGCCGAGTCCACCGACGACTCCGTCGCCGCGGCCATCGAGTACGCGGTCGACGTGCTCCAGGTGGACAGCATCACCGTGTGCGGGCACTCGGGCTGCGGAGCCATGCAGGCGCTGCTCAACTCCGCGCCCGGAACGCCCATGACCCCGCTGCGCCGCTGGCTGCGGCACGGGCTGCCCAGCCTGGAGCGGATGGCCAGCCGCCACCACGCCTGGGCCAGGATCTCGGGCCGCCTCCCGGCCGACGCCGTGGAGCAGCTGTGCCTGACCAACGTGGTGCAGCAGCTGGAGCACCTGCGCGCCCACGAATCGGTGGCCAGGCGGCTCGCCGAGGGCACGCTGGAGCTGCACGGGATGTACTTCCACGTGGGTGAGGCCCAGGCCTATCTGCTGTCCGAGGGCGAGGACTTCTTCGACTGCCGGGTCTTCGACACCGTGGGGCAAAACGCCTGATCCGCGACACCGTCCCGGCACGTTCGAACCGATACCCTCCGGTATCCGTGCCATCGCCTGGGCCCCTTTCCGCACCCTGCAGCGGGAAGGGGCCGTCGCGCGCACCCGGACGTGCTATAGGTCTAAACCAATTTTCGGCTAGCTCTTGTCACCTGAGCCGCTGACTGATGAGCTATGCCGGGGACACAACGGACACCCTGGGAAAGGGACATGTCGTGAGCAATGAGAGCCTGGCCAATCTGCTCAAGGAGGAGCGGCGGTTCGCACCGCCCGCCGATCTGGCCTCCGCCGCCAATGTGACAGAGGCTGCGTACGCACAGGCCGACGCGGACCGGCTGGGCTTCTGGGCCGAGCAGGCCCGGCGGCTGACCTGGGCCACGGAGCCGACCGAGACGCTCGACTGGACCAACCCGCCCTTCGCGAAGTGGTTCGCGGACGGCAAGCTGAACGTCGCGTACAACTGCGTGGACCGGCACGTGGAGGCCGGCAACGGCGAGCGCGTCGCCCTCCACTTCGAGGGCGAGCCCGGCGACAGCCGCTCGATCACCTACGCCCAGCTCAAGGACGAGGTCTCCAGGGCCGCCAACGCCCTGACCGAACTGGGCGTCCAGGCCGGCGACCGCGTCGCCGTCTACCTGCCGATGATCCCCGAGGCGGTCGTGGCGATGCTGGCGTGCGCCCGTATCGGCGCCGCGCACTCCGTGGTCTTCGGCGGCTTCTCCGCCGACGCCGTCGCCTCCCGCATCCAGGACGCCGACGCCAAGCTGGTCATCACCGCCGACGGCGGCTACCGCCGCGGCAAGCCCACCGCCCTCAAGCCCGCCATCGACGAGGCCGTCGGCAAGTGTCCGCAGGTCAAGCACGTGCTGGTGGTCCAGCGCACCGGCCAGGACACCGCCTTCACCGAGGGCCGCGACGTCTGGTGGCACGAGGTCGTCGGCCGGCAGTCCGCCGAGCACACCCCCCAGGCCTTCGACGCCGAGCACCCGCTCTTCATCCTGTACACCTCGGGGACCACGGGCAAGCCGAAGGGCATCCTGCACACCTCCGGCGGCTACCTGACGCAGGCCGCGTACACCCACCACGCCGTCTTCGACCTGAAGCCGGAGAGCGACGTCTACTGGTGCACCGCCGACATCGGCTGGGTGACCGGGCACTCGTACATCGTCTACGGGCCGCTCGCGAACGGCGCCACCCAGGTGATGTACGAGGGCACGCCGGACACCCCGCACCAGGGCCGGTTCTGGGAGGTCATCCAGAAGTACGGCGTCACCATCCTCTACACGGCGCCGACGGCCATCCGTACGTTCATGAAGTGGGGCGACGACATCCCCGCGAAGTTCGACCTGTCGAGCCTGCGCGTACTGGGCTCGGTCGGCGAGCCGATCAACCCCGAGGCCTGGATCTGGTACCGCAAGCACATCGGCGGCGACCGCTGCCCGATCGTGGACACCTGGTGGCAGACCGAGACCGGCGCGATGATGATCTCCCCGCTGCCGGGCGTCACGCAGACCAAGCCGGGCTCGGCGCAGCGCGCGCTGCCCGGAATCTCCGCCACCGTCGTCGATGACGAGGCGAACGAGGTCCCGAACGGCGGAGGCGGCTACCTGGTCCTGACCGAGCCGTGGCCGTCGATGCTGCGCACCATCTGGGGCGACGACCAGCGGTTCATCGACACCTACTGGTCGCGGTTCGAGGGCAAGTACTTCGCGGGCGACGGCGCCAAGAAGGACGAGGACGGCGACATCTGGCTGCTCGGCCGGGTGGACGACGTGATGCTGGTGTCCGGCCACAACATCTCGACCACCGAGGTCGAGTCGGCCCTCGTCTCGCACCCCTCGGTCGCCGAGGCGGCCGTGGTCGGCGCCGCCGACGAGACCACCGGCCAGGCCATCGTGGCCTTCGTCATCCTGCGCGGCAGCGCCTCGGAGACCGACAGCCTGGTCGCCGAGCTGCGCAACCACGTGGGAGCCACGCTCGGCCCGATCGCCAAGCCGAAGCGGATCCTGCCGGTCCAGGAACTCCCGAAGACCCGCTCCGGCAAGATCATGCGCCGTCTGCTGCGCGACGTGGCGGAGAACCGCGCGGTCGGCGACGTCACCACCCTCGCCGACTCCTCGGTCATGGACCTGATCCAGAGCAAGCTGCCCTCCGCGTCCAGCGAGGACTGAGCGGGCACGGAACACGGGTCGAGAAGGGACCGAGCAGGCCCGGCGGGCCGCTCGGACCCGGTGGGGGCGTCCGGCGCACAGCGCGCCGGGCGCCCCCGCCCCATTTAAGGTGAAGATCACCCGATACGACCGCGCGACCCCTGTAACGTATGAGAAGCGTCAATAATTGACGTTCGAAATCTCAGGGTGCGCCGGGAAGTCTGGTCGGCAACTGCATGTGCCATGCCGTCGACCAACCGGAGGTGTCCCACCGTGGCCGCGCCCAACCCCACCGACCGCACGAACGAGAAGCTCCTCGGACGGCTCTCCCTGCCCGAGCGGCGGTTCGTCGCAGACGCCCTGCGCGCCGAGACCGTCGGCGGTGTTCTGCTCCTCGTGGCCGCCGTCGCCGCCCTGGTCTGGGCGAACACCCCCCCGCTGGCGGAGAGCTACCAGGCCGTCCGGGACTTCCACATCGGCCCCTCCGCCCTCGGCCTGGACCTGTCGGTCCAGCACTGGGCAGCCGACGGGCTCCTGGCGATCTTCTTCTTCGTGGCCGGCATCGAGCTCAAGCGCGAGCTCGTCGCGGGCGACCTGCGCGACCCCAAGGCCGCCGCCCTCCCGGTCATCGCCGCACTGTGCGGCATGGCCGCCCCCGCCGGGGTCTACGCCCTCGTCAACGTCTTCGGCAGCGGGTCCATGGACGGCTGGGCGGTCCCCACCGCCACCGACATCGCCTTCGCGCTCGCCGTCCTCGCGGTCATCGGCACCTCGCTGCCCTCCGCCCTGCGCGCGTTCCTGCTCACCCTCGCCGTCGTCGACGACCTCTTCGCGATCGTCATCATCGCGGTGTTCTTCACCAGCCGGATCGACTTCCTGGCCTTCGGAGGCGCGGTCGCGGGCCTCGCGCTGTTCTGGTTCCTGCTGCGCCGGGGCGTCCGCGGCTGGTACGTCTACGTGCCGCTCGCGCTGGTCATCTGGGGCCTGATGTACAACAGCGGGGTCCACGCCACCATCGCCGGTGTCGCCATGGGCCTGATGCTGCGCTGCACCCGCCGGGAGGGCGAGGAGCACTCCCCCGGCGAACACATCGAGCACCTCGTACGCCCGGTCTCGGCCGGCCTCGCCGTACCGCTCTTCGCGCTCTTCGCGGCCGGGGTCTCCCTCTCCGACGAGTCCATCGGGCAGGTCTTCTCCCGGCCCGAGACCCTCGGCGTGGTCCTCGGCCTGGTCGTCGGCAAGACGGTGGGCATCTTCGGCGGCACCTGGCTGGCCGCCCGCTTCACCAAGGCCGAGCTCAACGACGACCTCGCCTGGCCGGACGTGCTCGCCGTCGCCTCCCTCGCCGGCATCGGGTTCACCGTCTCGCTGCTGATCGGCGAACTCGCCTTCGCCGACGACCCGATCCTCACCGACGAGATCAAGGCTGCCGTCCTGATCGGGTCCCTCATCGCCGCGGTGTTCGCCTGCGTCCTGCTCAAGCTCCGCGACCGCAGGTACCGGGCGCTGACCGACGCGGAGGAGCGCGACGAGGACCTCGACGGCATTCCGGACATCTACGAGGAGCACACCCCGGAGTACCACCTGCGCATGGCGCGGATCCACGAGGAGAAGGCCGCGGAGCACCGGCGCAGGGCCGAAGCGGCGGCCGGGTCCAGCATCGAGGGCAACCGTCCGGCATGATCTGACGCAGGACGGCGTACACACGCGGCAGACGACAGAGGGAGAGAGCGATGAGCGCAGTGGACCAAGGGGCGCAAGGAGCCGAGCGCACACTCGGCCAGCTGGTCGCCTCGGCCACCGCCGAGATGTCGGCCCTGGTGCACGACGAGATCGCCCTCGCCAAGGTGGAGATCAAGCAGGACGTCAAGCGGGCGGGCATCGGCAGCGGTGCCGCGATCGTCGCGGGCGTGCTGCTGCTGTTCTCCCTCCCCGTACTGAGTTTCGCCGCGGCCTACGGGATCCATAACCTCGGGCTCGGCCTCGCCTGGTCCTTCCTCATCGTCGGCGGCGCGTTCTGGCTGCTCGCGGGCCTGATCGGGCTGCTCGCCATGGCCAAGTTCAAGAAGGTCAAGCCGCCGGTGAAGACCATCGAATCGGTCAAGCAGACCGCCGCGCTCGTCGGTACCGTCAAGCCGCACGCGCGGCCGGTGAGTGACAAGGCTGTGGGTGTGGCACGCTCGTCCTCATGACAGCGCCCACGTCTGAACCCGGCAATCCGCCCACCGCCGCCTCGGCGATCCGGCTCGATCTGCCCGGCGGGCAGGCGGTGACGCACCGGGACGTCGCCGCCAACGGCGCCCGCTTCCACGTCGCCGAGCTGGGCGACGGGCCGCTGGTGCTGCTGCTGCACGGCTTCCCGCAGTTCTGGTGGACCTGGCGGCACCAGATGACCGCGCTCGCCGACGCCGGGTACCGGGCGGTCGCGATGGACCTGCGCGGTGTGGGCGGCAGCGACCGCACCCCGCGCGGCTACGACCCGGCCAATCTCGCGCTCGACATCACCGGGGTCGTGCGGTCCCTCGGCGAGCCGGACGCCGCGCTCGTCGGGCACGACCTGGGCGGCTACCTCGCCTGGACCGCGGCCGTGATGCGGCCCAAGCTCGTGCGCCGCCTGGTCGTCTCGTCGATGCCGCATCCGCGCCGCTGGCGTTCGGCGATGCTGTCCGACTTCGGCCAGACCCGGGCCAGTTCGCACATCTGGGGCTTCCAGCGGCCGTTCATCCCCGAGCGGCAGCTCGTCGCCGACGACGGGGCGCTCGTGGCGGAGCTGATCCGGGACTGGTCGGGGCCGCGGCTCCAGGAGGACGGCGCCGACGAGGACGCGCTCGCGGTGTACCGGCGGGCGATGTGCATCCCCTCCACCGCGCACTGCTCGATCGAGCCGTACCGCTGGATGATGCGGTCGATGGCGCGGCCCGACGGCCTCCAGTTCAACCGGCGCATGAAGCGGCCGGTCCGGGTGCCGACCCTGCACCTGCACGGCTCGCTCGACCCCGTGATGCGCACGCGGAGCGCGGCCGGCTCCGGAGAATACGTCGAAGCCCCGTACCGGTGGCGGCTGTTCGACGGTCTCGGGCACTTCCCGCACGAGGAGGACCCCGTGGCCTTCTCGACCGAGCTGGTGAACTGGCTCAAGGACCCCGAACCGGACCGCTGATCGGTATGACAAGCATTCAATTGCCCCGCGCATAGGCCAATTGGCCGCCGCGTACGGGGTTACCGACCTTGGGTCACGGGCACAGCTCGGAGTATGGGCTGGACGCACGACTACGGTGACACCGCACACGAACGACGCTCGGCAGCGACGCCGGGCAGCCACGGGAGGACCGGCCGGGACGGCCACGACCTCCGCCTCGGGATTCCGCGCATCCTGCGCCGCCGGGCCCTGTGGGTCTCGGCGCGCCTGCGCCATCCACGGACGTAGAGAGCCGGCCGCTCCGCCGGGCCCCGCGGGCCCGGCGGACCGGTGTCAGAGGGCGCAGCCCTGGCTGTCGACCCGCTGTACGGCGCTCCGGCCGATCCGGATGTCGTCGCGGATCTCGTCCACGGTCAGGGCGTAGCCGGTGTTCGGGTCGTCGAGGGACTTCGCGAACACAACCCCGTAGACCTTGCCGTCGGGCGTCAGCAGCGGGCCGCCGGAGTTGCCCTGGCGGACGGTCGCGTACAGCGAGTAGACATCGCGCCGGACCGTGCCCCGGTGGTAGATGTCCGGGCCGTTGGCGTTGATCCGGCCGCGCACGCGGGCGGCGCGGACGTCGTACGCGCCGTTCTCCGGGAATCCGGCGACGATCGCGTCGCTGCCGCTCCCCGCGTCCCGGTCGGCGAACTCCAGTGCCGGGGCCTTCAGCTTGGGCACGTCCAGGACGGCGATGTCGCGCTCCCAGTCGTAGAGCACGACCTTGCCGTCGTAGAGCTTGCCCTCGCCGCCGATCTGCACGGTCGGTTCGCCGACCCCGCCGACGACGTGCGCGTTGGTCATCACCTTGCCGGGCGCGAACACGAAGCCCGTGCCCTCCAGCACCTTGCTGCAGCCGGGCGCGGTGCCGACCACCTTCACGATGGACTGCTTGGCCTGCTCCGCGACGGGGCTGGCGGCCAGCGCCGGATCGGGCGCCCTGACGTCGGTGATGGGCTCGTTGGAGAACGGGCTGAACACCTGGGGGAAGCCGTTGCGCGCGAGCGTGGAGCTGAAGTCCGAGAACCAGGTGTTCGCCTGCTCGGGCAGCACGCGCGACACGCCGAGGAGCACCTTGGAGTTGCGGACTTCCTTGCCCAGCGTGGGAAGTGACGTCCCGGCGAGCGCGGAACCGATCAGCCACGCCACCAGCAGCATCGCGACCACGTTGACCAGGGCCCCGCCGGTCGCGTCCAGGGCGCGCGCCGGCGACCAGGTGATGTGGCGGCGGAGCCGACTGCCCAGATGGGTGGTCAGGGCCTGGCCGATCGAGGCGCAGATGATGATCACGACGACGGCGATCACGACGACCGTGGTGGAGACCTGGGTGCCGTTGTCGGTCACCCGGTCCCAGATCAGCGGGAGCAGGGACACGGCGACGAGACCACCGCCGAGGAAGCCGATCACCGACAGGATGCCGACGACGAACCCCTGGCGGTAGCCGACGATCGCGAACCACACGGCCGCGAGCAGCAACAGGATGTCCAGCACGTTCACAGGGGCCACCGTCTCACGCGTGCCAGTCGAGCGGGACCTGCCGCGTGCGGTCCCAGGGGCGCTCCCAGCCCGCGAAATGCAGCAGCCGGTCGATCACTCCGGCGGTGAAACCCCAGACCAGAGCCGATTCGACGGTGAAACCCGGCCCCAGGTGACCCTTCGGGTGGACGGCCATGACCCGGTGCTCGGGGTCCGTGAGATCCGCCACGGGCACGGTGAAGACGCGGGCCGTCTCGGCCGGGTCCACCGCGCCGACCGGGCTCGGGGTGCGCCACCAGCCGAGGACCGGGGTGACGACGAACTCGCTGACCGGGATGTAGAGGCGGGGCAGCACCCCGAAGAGCTGGACGCCGGACGGGTCCAGCCCGGTCTCCTCCTCGGCCTCGCGCAGCGCGGCGCGCAGGGGGCCGGTGGTGTGCGGGTCGCCGTCCGCCGGGTCGAGGGCGCCGCCCGGGAAGGAGGGCTGGCCCGCGTGCGAGCGGAGGGTGCCAGCGCGCTCCATGAGCAGCAGCTCGGGCCCGCGGGAGCCTTCCCCGAACAGGACGAGTACGGCGGACTGCCGCCCCCGGCCGTCCTCGGGCGGCAGGAACCGGCTCAGCTGCGGCGGCTCGATGGTCCGGGCGGCCTCGACGACGGGATCCAGCCAGGCGGGCAGGCCGTCGGTGGTGAGGGTCGTGCCGTAGCGCTCGCCGCTCCGGTCGCCGTACGACGGCCCGGGCGTGTCGGCGTCGGCCCGGCGGTTCTGCGTAGCCCCAGTCATAGGCGTCCCTGTCCGCGTCTCTCTGTCAGCACCGTCTCCCACACCGCCAAACGCGGTGCGGGTACCGATTCGTTCCTCAGCGGCGCCGCCGCCGGGGCTCCGCGCCTCCCCCGCCGGACGGCGGGATCACGCCGGGGCGGAGCCCAGGGGCGGGGCCGGGAGGCCCGGGTAGTCCGGGGGCGGGGTCAGGCGCTGGCCCGGCTGGCCGCCCTTCTCGTACTTCAGCAGCTTGCGGGCCTTCTCCGGGTCGGTCTCGCCCTCCCCGTACGCCGGGCAGAGCGGGGCGATCGGGCAGGCCCCGCAGGCCGGCTTGCGGGCGTGGCAGATCCGGCGGCCGTGGAAGACGACGCGGTGCGAGAGCATCGTCCACTCGCTCTTGGGGAAGATCGCGCAGATCTCCGCCTCGACCTTCTCCGGGTCCTCCTGCTCGGTCCACTTCCAGCGGCGCACGAGCCGGCCGAAATGGGTGTCCACGGTGATCCCCGGGACTCCGAACGCGTTGCCGAGGACCACGTTGGCCGTCTTGCGGCCGACGCCGGGCAGGGTGACGAGGTCCTCGAGCCGGCCCGGCACCTCCCCGCCGAAGTCGTCCCGCAGCGCCTGCGAGAGGCCGAGCAGGGACTTGGCCTTCATCCGGAAGAACCCGGTCGGCCGGATCAGCTCCTCCAGGCGCTCGGGAGCGGCCGCGGCCATGTCCTCGGGGGTCGGGTAGGCGGCGAAGAGGGCCGGGGTCGTCTGGTTCACCCGCAGGTCCGTGGTCTGCGCGGACAGCACGGTCGCCACGAGCAGCTCGAAGGGATTGCGGAAGTCGAGCTCCGGATGGGCGTACGGGTAGACCTCGGCCAGCTCCCGGTTGATCCGGCGGGCCCGGCGGACCATGGCCAGCCGTGATTCCGGCCGCGCCGCGGAGGGCTTCGCGGCGGGTTTCTTGGCCGAACCTTTGCCCTCGGAGGCGGGCGGGGCCGCCGCGGACGCCTCCGGGAGGGCTTGTTCGCCCACAGCTGAATTTCGGGCCGCCGTCACTCCTGCGGACCCCTTGGCCTGTGCTCTCACCGGCTTATTGGACACCCGGCCAGCCTAAGGCCGGGCACCGACACCCGCCCGGACCTCAGGTAACACCACTCTGATTGGTCTCCCACCACCCAGCACGCGCGTCCGTCCGGCATCCTTGGTAGTGATTGATCGCACTGTTTGAGCCGTCCGGCAAAATGGGAGACCGGTCCCCTGAGCTGGTCGACATAGGAGAGAAACTCGTGGACGACGTTCTGCGGCGCGCCCCGCTCTTCGCGGCGCTCGATGACGAGCAGGCCGCGGAGCTCCGCGCCTCCATGGGCGAGGTGACCCTCGCACGCGGTGACGCCCTGTTCCACGAGGGCGACCCCGGCGACCGGCTGTATGTCGTGACCGAGGGCAAGGTGAAGCTCCACCGCACCTCCCCCGACGGCCGCGAGAACATGCTGGCCGTCCTCGGCCCCGGCGAGCTGATCGGCGAACTGTCGCTGTTCGACCCGGGCCCGCGCACCGCCACCGCCACCGCCCTGACCGAGGTCAAGCTCCTCGGCCTCGGCCACGGCGATCTGCAGCCCTGGCTCAACGCCCGGCCCGAGGTCGCGACCGCGCTGCTGCGCGCCGTCGCACGGCGCCTGCGCAAGACCAACGACCAGATGTCCGACCTGGTCTTCTCCGACGTACCCGGCCGTGTCGCGCGGGCGCTCCTCGACCTGTCGCGCCGGTTCGGCGTGCAGTCGGAGGAGGGCATCCACGTCGTGCACGACCTCACGCAGGAGGAGCTCGCGCAGCTCGTCGGCGCCTCCCGCGAGACCGTGAACAAGGCCCTGGCCGACTTCGCGGGACGCGGCTGGCTCCGCCTCGAGGCCCGCGCGGTGATCCTGCTGGACGTGGAGCGGCTCGCGAAGCGCTCCCGCTGACGCGGTCCCGGCTGTCGGAGGGGTCCTGCCCGAGGGGGCGGGGCCCTTCCGCGTTCACGGGGCGGCGTCCACGCCGCCGCCGCCCGCCGCCTCGAACACCCGCGCCTCGAACACCGGAGGGGCTCGAGCCTGCACAGTGGAGGCATGGAGCACAGAGGCCTGGACGCGTACGGGTACTTCGAGCGGGAGGGGTCCCTCGGCACGGTGCCCGATGAGTTCCGGGGCGTCGTCGCCGCCGCCCGGGAGCGGATCGGCGAGGCGTACGGACGGCGGCTGCACAGCGCCTACCTGTACGGCTCCGTGCCCCGCGGGACGGCCCGGCCCGGAAGCTCCGACCTCGACCTGCTGCTCGTCCTGCACCGCGCGCCCGCCGACCGGGACCGGGACGCCGCCGACGTGCTGGCGCTCGGCCTCGACGAGGACTTCGCGCAGATCGACGGGGCCGGGATCCTGCTCCAGGACAAGGCCACGGTGCTCAGCGAGGCGGAACGATTCGACCTGGGCTGGTTCCTCGCCTGCCTGTGCACCCCGCTGCTCGGCGCCGACCTGGCCGAGCACCTGCCCCGCTACCGCCCCGACAGCCTGCTCGCCCGGGAGACCAACGGCGACCTGGCCGACGTACTGCCCGCGTGGCGGACCAGGGCGCGGGAGGCCTCGACCCCGGACGAGCAGCGGAAGCTGAGCCGGATCTTCGCGCGGCGCCTGGTGCGCACCGGATTCACCCTGGTCATGCCCCGGTGGGGCGGCTGGACCAGCGACCTCGCCGAGTCCGCGGAGGTCTTCGGCACGTACTACCCGCAGCGCGCGGCCCAGATGCGGGCCGCGGCCGCGGTGGCCCTGGACCCGGTCGCCGACCCGGCCCTGCTGCGCAGCTACATCGAGGACCTCGGGCCGTGGCTGCCGGACGAGTACACGGCCCGGCACGGCACGAAGACCCCGAGGGCCTAGAGCTCGGGGCCGCCGGGGATCAGGCCGTGGTCCTTGAGGTACTCCAGCTGCGCCCTGACGGACCACTCCGCGGCCGGCCACAGGGAGCGGTCCACGTCCGCGTAGACGTGGGCGACGACCGCCTCCGGGGTGAGGAAGCCGTCCTCGACGGCCGTCTCGACCTGGGCGAGCCGGTGCGCGCGGTGGGCCAGGTAGAACTCGACGACGCCCTGGGCGTCGTCCAGGACCGGCCCGTGGCCCGGCAGGACGGTGTGCACGCCGTCGTCGACGGCGAGCGAGCGCAGGCGGCGCAGGGAGTCCAGGTAGTCCCCCAGGCGGCCGTCGGGGTGCGCGACGACGGTGGTGCCCCGGCCGAGGACGGTGTCGCCGGTCAGGACGGCACGGTCGGCCGGCAGGTGGAAGCAGAGCGAGTCGCTGGTGTGCCCGGGGGTCGGGACCACGCGCAGTTCCAGGCCGCCGGTCCTGATCACGTCCCCGGCGGCCAGGCCCTCGTCGCCCAGCCGCAGGGCCGGGTCCAGGGCGCGGACCTTGGTGCCGGTGAGCTCGGCGAAGCGGCCGGCGCCCTCGGCGTGGTCGGGGTGGCCGTGGGTGAGCAGGGTCAGCGCGATCCGCTTGCCGGCCTGCTCGGCGGTGTCGATGACCGCCCGGAGGTGCGCCTCGTCCAGCGGGCCCGGGTCGACGACCACGGCCTCGGTGGACCCGGGCTCGGAGAGCAGCCAAGTGTTGGTGCCGTCCAGGGTCATCGCGGAGGGGTTGGGGGCCAGGATGTTGACCGCGCGGGCGGTGGCGGGCCCTGAGGTGACGATTCCGCGGGGCTGGCCCGGCAGTGCGGCGGCGTCGGTCATGAGGAGCCTCCGAGGCGCACTCGTTTGGTGAACTCGTCGTGGCCCGGCCAGCTGAGCACCAGCTCGCCGCTCTCCAGCGCGGCCTGCGCCAGCACGGGGGTCAGGTCCTGCGCCCCGGCCGCGGCGAGCGCCTCGGAGGCACTCCCGTACGGCTCCAGGGAGCGCAGGGTGGAGATCGTGGGCGGCATCATCAGCAGCTCGCCCTTGTCGTACCCGTCGGCGGCGTCGGCGGGGCGGATCCAGACGGTCCGGTCGGCCTCGGTGGAGGCGTTGCGGGTGCGCTGGCCCTCGGGGAGTGCGGCGACGAAGAACCAGGTGTCGTAGCGGCGCGGCTCGAACTCGGGGGTGATCCAGCGCGCCCACGCGCCGAGCAGGTCGGACCGCAGCCGCAGGCCGCGGCGGTCCAGGAACTCCGCGAAGGACAGCTCCCGCGCCACGAGGGCCAGCCGGTCGGCCTCCCAGTCGTCGCCGGTGGTGTCGCCCACGACGGTGCCGGGGCTCTCGCCGGCGAGCAGTACGCCCGCCTCCTCGAAGGTCTCCCGCACCGCGCCGCAGACGATGGCCTGGGCGGTACGGGCGTCCGTGCCGAGGCGGTGGGCCCAGTCGTCCTGGCTCGGGCCCGCCCAGCCGACCTGGTGGTCCTCGTCGCGCGGGTCGACCCCGCCGCCGGGGTAGGCGTACGCGCCTCCGGCGAAGGCCATGGAGGCCCGGCGGCGCAGCATGTGCACGACGGGGCCGTCGGGGGTGTCGCGCAGCAGCATCACGGTGGCGGCGCGTCTGGGGTCCACCGGGGTGAGGGATCCGTCCGCGAGCGCGCGGATGCGGTCGGGCCACTCCGGCGGGTACCACTGGCCTCCGGCGGGGGGCTGCTGCTGACCGTGCTGACCATTCGGCATGGCCGGATGCTACGGCCATCCGGCCCGATGTTCGAGGGCCGACCGGTTTCGGCCGCGGCCGTAGCGCTGCGCGGCGGCTCCGGTGATGCGGCTGCGGCGCCGCTGCCGGCGTGCCGCCCCGGACCCCGCGCCTCACACGCCGGCGGGGCCGGATCTGGCAGCCGCGGTGGCCCCGGCGGGCCGACGGACGGAGTCCGGCGCAGCGGGCAGCGGCCCAGGAGGCCCGCCAGGGCCGAGTGGTGCGAGGAACGCGTCAGGAAGAGGAGACCAGTTCGACCTGGATCTCGACCTCTACCGGGGCGTCCAGCGGGAGGACCGCGACGCCCACCGCGCTGCGGGCGTGGACGCCCTTGTCGCCGAGGACGGCGCCCAGGAGCTCGCTCGCACCGTTCAGCACGCCCGGCTGGGCCGTGAAGTCGGGGGCGGAGGCGACGAAGCCGACCACCTTCACGACGCGTGCGATCTTGTCGAGGTCACCGATGACCGACTTGACCGCGGCCAGGGCGTTCAGCGCGCACGTGGCGGCCAGCTCCTTGGCCTGCTCCGCCGAGACCTCCGCGCCGACCTTGCCGGTGACCGGCAGGCTGCCCTTGACCATCGGGAGCTGGCCCGAGGTGAACACGTACGAGCCCGAGCGCACGGCCGGCTGGTAGGTGGCCAGCGGCGGGACGACCTCCGGCAGGGTCAGGCCCAGTTCGGCGAGCTTCGCCTCGACGACGCCGCTCATGCCTTCTCCCGCTTGAGGTAGGCCACCAGCTGCTCGGGGTTGTTCGGCCCGGGCACGACCTGGACGAGCTCCCAGCCGTCCTCGCCCCAGGTGTCAAGGATCTGCTTGGTGGCGTGGACCAGCAGCGGGACCGTCGCGTATTCGAACTTCTTGGTCATGGGAGCGAGGGTAGTGCCTGCGGTCCGGGGCGAAGGAATTAGGCTCGGACGCTGTGAGCAGGCTCCAGGTGGTCAGCGGCAAGGGCGGCACCGGCAAGACCACGGTCGCCGCGGCACTCGCGCTCGCCCTCGCACGCGAGGGCAAGCGGACTCTTCTGGTGGAGGTCGAGGGCAGGCAGGGCATCGCACAGCTCTTCGGTACGGAGGCGCTCCCCTACGAGGAGCGGAAGATCGCCGTCGCGCCCGGCGGCACCGGTGAGGTCTTCGCCCTCGCCATCGACGCCGAGCGGGCGCTTCTGGACTACCTCCAGATGTTCTACAAGCTCGGCTCCGCGGGCCGTGCGCTCAAGAAGCTCGGCGCCATCGACTTCGCGACGACCATCGCCCCGGGGCTGCGCGACGTGCTCCTGACGGGCAAGGCGTGCGAGGCGGTGCGGCGCAAGGACAAGGCGGGCCGGTTCGTCTACGACCACGTGGTCATGGACGCGCCGCCGACCGGGCGGATCACCCGGTTCCTGAACGTCAACGACGAGGTCGCGGGCCTGGCCCGGTTCGGGCCGATCCACAACCAGGCCCAGGCCGTCATGAAGGTGCTCAAGTCCCCGGAGACGGCCGTGCACCTGGTCACCCTGTTGGAGGAGATGCCCGTCCAGGAGACGGCGGACGGCATCGAGGAGCTGCGCCGGGCCGGGCTGCCCGTGGGCCGGGTCGTCGTCAACATGGTGCGCCCGCACCACCTGGACGAGGACACCCTGCGGGCCGCGGCCGAGGAGCACCGGGCCGGGGTGGCCCAGGCACTGTCCCGGGCGGGCCTCGGCGGCGCGCGCCGCGGCGGGCTGGCCGAGCGGCTGGTGGACCCGCTGCTCGCGCAGGCCTCCGAGCACGCGAGCCGGGTGGAGCTGGAGCGCGCGCAGCGCGCCGTACTGGCGGGGCTGGACGTGCCGACGTACGAACTGCCCCTGCTTGGTGCGGGGATGGATCTGGCCGGGCTCTACGAGCTGGCCAAGGAACTGCGGAAGCAGTCGGTGGGCGAATGAGCGAGGGGGTGGACACCGTGGGCATGGACACTCCGCCGCGGCTGGCGGTCGACGGTCTGCTGGACGATCCGCGGACCCGGATCATCGTGTGCTGCGGGGCGGGCGGGGTCGGCAAGACCACCACCGCCGCGGCCCTGGGCGTGCGGGCGGCCGAGCGCGGGCGCAAGGCGGTCGTGCTCACCATCGACCCGGCGCGGCGGCTGGCGCAGTCGATGGGGATCGACTCGCTGGACAACACCCCGCGCAAGGTCACCGGGGTGGGCTCCGGCGCGGCGGACGACGGCGAACTGCACGCCATGATGCTGGACATGAAGCGGACCTTCGACGAGATCGTCGAGGCGCACGCGGACGGCGAGCGGGCCGAGGCCATCCTCGCCAACCCCTTCTACCAGTCCCTGTCGGCCGGCTTCGCGGGCACGCAGGAGTACATGGCGATGGAGAAGCTGGGGCAGCTGCGGGCCCGGGACGACTGGGACCTGATCATCGTGGACACCCCGCCGAGCCGGTCCGCTCTGGACTTCCTCGACGCGCCGAAGCGCCTCGGGTCCTTCCTGGACGGCAAGTTCATCCGCGTGCTGATGGCGCCGGCGAAGGTGGGCGGCCGGGCCGGGATGAAGTTCCTGAATGTCGGCATGTCGATGATGACGGGCACGCTGAGCAAGCTGATGGGTGCCTCGCTGCTGAAGGACGTACAGACCTTCGTGGCCGCGATGGACACCATGTTCGGCGGTTTCCGCACGCGTGCGGACGCCACCTTCCGGCTGCTCCAGGCTCCCGGTACGGCCTTCCTCGTGGTCGCGGCCCCCGAACCGGACGCCCTGCGCGAGGCGGCGTACTTCGTGGAGCGGCTGGCCGCGGAGAAGATGCCGCTGGCCGGCCTGGTGCTGAACCGGGTGCACGGCAGCGGCGCCGACCAGCTGTCCGCCGAACGGGCCCTGGCCGCCGCAGAGAATCTTGAAGAAGGCGGCATTGTGGATCAGGAGCCCGGGAAAGCTGGACTTCGTGACTCCGCCGACGACGGCTCCCCCGCCCCCGACGTGGACGAGATCACGGCAGGACTGCTGCGGCTGCACGCCGAACGGATGCAGGTGATCGCGCGCGAACAGCGCACACGCGATCGCTTCACCTCGCTGCACCCCGAGGTGGCGGTGGCCGAAGTGGCGGCCCTGCCCGGCGATGTGCACGACCTCGCCGGGCTGCGGGCCATCGGAGAGCGACTCGCGGCCGGGGTTCCGGCCGGAGCATAGGCGTCCGGCGTTCGTACGACGTGGCGCCCGGGGGTCTACCCGACTGCCGCGTACGTCTCGTACGGAACGTCGATCTCCTCATCGGCATCCATGGTGAGGATGCCCGTACTGCGCTCGTACTCCGTGCGGGCGGTCTCGAGCAGCCGTCGCCACGAGGTGACGGTGGGACGCCTGCGCAGCAGCGCGCGGCGTTCCCGCTCGGTCATTCCGCCCCACACTCCGAACTCGACACGATTGTCGAGCGCGTCGGCCAGGCACTCGGTCCGCACCGGACATCCGGTGCACACCGCCTTGGCCCTGTTCTGTGCCGCTCCTTGAACGAACAGTTCATCCGGATCGGTAGTGCGGCAGGCTGCCTGCGCACTCCAGTCGGTAACCCAGCCCATCCCGGCGCCGTCCTCTCCCGAATCGAGGCTCCCCCACGGCGGCAGCGGCATATTCACCGCTGCCAGTTGAGGACGTTACGGAAGGCGAGCACAGTGCAACACCCCCGACGGGCCCAATCTTGAATGGTCCGAACGGACTATGGGTAAGCGGCAGATCACCCGACGGAGTGATCGGACGACATGCCCGACCATTCCGGCGATTCGGGTGAAATCACCGAGTCGCCAGTGGGGTGCGCTGATCACGGACGGCGGGATTCGGACATGAGTCCACCCCATTCGGGAAGGGTGAAAATCAAGCCGAGGGGTTGATGTCGGACCGCGGTGCTGTGACAGTTGAGGACAGCTTAGGCCAAGGCATTCGCGCGTGTCCGGCGAATGAGAACGTAGGCTGCCCCCCATGGGAAAGAAGCGCTCGGGCGGCGGGCTCACGGGGAGCCAGCAGGCCGCCAAGTTCCTCGGGGTGTCCGTTCTCTCCGGAGTTGTGCTGGCCGGCATGGCGATTCCGGCGGCAGGCGCCCTGGGACTCGCGGCCAAGGGCACGGTCGAGGGATTCGATGAGATCCCGGCCAATCTCAAGACTCCGCCGCTGAGCCAGCGGACCACGATTCTGGACTCCGAAGGTGGCTTGATCGCCACTGTCTATTCGCGTGACCGGCAGGTGGTCCCCCTCACGGCGATCTCCCCGTACATGCAGAAGGCGATCGTCGCCATCGAGGACTCGCGTTTCTACGAGCACGGCGCGGTCGACCTCAAGGGCATCCTGCGCGCGGTCAACCGCAACGCGCAGGAAGGCGGCGCCGCACAGGGCGCCTCCACGCTGACGCAGCAGTACGTGAAGAACGTGTTCGTCGAAGAGGCCGGCGACGACGAGACCAAGGTGCGCGAGGCCCAGGAGAAGAGCCTCGGCCGCAAGATCCGCGAGTTGAAGTACGCGATCCAGGTCGAAGAGGAACTCGGGAAGAAGAAGATCCTCGAGAACTACCTCAACATCACGTACTTCGGCCAGCAGGCGTACGGAATCGAATCCGCGGCCCAGCGTTACTTCAGCAAGCCGGCCAAGGACCTGGCGCTGGAGGAGGCCGCGCTGCTCGCGGGCGTCGTCCAGTCGCCCAGCCGGTACGACCCGGTGAACGACGCGCAGGAGGCGATGAAGCGCCGCAACATCGTCCTGCAGCGGATGGCCGACATCAAGGACGTCTCGCAGGCCGAGGCGGACGCGGCGAAGGCCAAGCCGGTCACGCTCAAGGTGACCCGGCCCAAGAACGGCTGCATCACCGCGGTCAAGGGCGCGGGCTTCTTCTGCGACTACGTCCGCAACAGCTTCCTGACCGACGCGGTCTTCGGCAAGACGCGCGAGGAGCGGGCCAAGGTCTGGAACCAGGGCGGCCTGACCGTCCGCACCACCCTGGACCCGCAGTCGCAGGACGCCGCCAACGAGTCGATCAAGGACCACGTCAACCAGGACGACTCGATCGCGACCGCCGTGACCATGGTCCAGCCGGGCACCGGCCGGGTGCTCGCGATGGGGCAGTCCAAGCCGTACGGCTTCGGGAAGAACGAGACCCAGATCAACTACTCCGTGGACAAGCGGATGGGCGGCTCGAACTTCGGCTTCCAGGTCGGCTCCACGTTCAAGCCCTTCATCGCGGCCGCGGCCATAGAGCGGGGCATGCCGGCGACCAAGGTGTACCCGGCGCCGAACAAGATGGACTACCCGAGCCCGGTGCAGAAGTGCGACGGCAGCAGCTGGCTCAACCTGCCGCTCTCGAACGGCAAGCTGCAGACGGCCGAGAACGAGACCGAGGACGAGGTCGGTCCGTACGCGATGCGGACGGCGATGGAGAAGTCCATCAACACCTACTTCGTGCAGATGATCTCGGAGATCGGGCTCTGCCCGGTCATGGAGATGACGCAGAAGCTCGGCGTGGTCTCGGCCAACGGCGAGAAGCTGGTGGAGGCCCCCTCCATCGCGCTGGGCTCCGCGGAGCTCTCCCCGCTGACGATGGCCAACGCGTACGCGACCTTCGCCAACCGCGGTGTCCACTGCACGCCGGTCGCCATCGAGTCGATCACCGACGCCCACGGCAAGGCGCTCGCCGTGCCGAAGCCCAAGTGCGAACGGGCGATGGCAGCGGAGACGGCCGACACCATCAACACCCTGCTGCGCGGAGTGGTCGACTCCGGTACCGGTGAGCGGGCCGGCCTGACCGACCGCGACAGCGCGGGCAAGACCGGTACGACGGACTCCCGGTACAACGCCTGGTTCGTCGGCTACACCCCGAACATCTCGGGCGCGGTGTGGGTCGGCTCGGGCGGCGCCAAGAAGATCACGATGGAGAACATCGAGATCGGCGACCGGTACTACGACAAGGTCTTCGGCGGCGGGCTGCCCGGCCCGATCTGGAAGGACGCGGTCACCGGCGCACTGGCCGGCCGCGAGTCCCCCACCTTCACCACCGTCAGCATCCCGGAACCCGTGCTCCCGGGCGGCAGCAACGGCGGACGCCCGGCCACCAACCCGAGCAAGCCCGGGAAGCCCAACAAGCCCGGCGGTGACAACAAGCCCGGCGGACGCCCCGGCGGCGGCGACGGCGGTGCGACCGGCGGCGGGAACCCGGAGAACCCGTTCCCCGGGATCTCCCTCCCGCCGGGCGTGATCGGCGGCCGCGACACCCAGTAGGCGCAAGGAGAGGGGCCCTCAGCCGGATCCGGCTGAGGGCCCCTCTCGTCGCGTCCGGCGCGTACGCGCGTCGGGCGCGGACGGCTCAGGAGAGCTGCTGCTTGACGACGGCGGCGACGCGCCCGCCCTCGGCGAGTCCCGCGACCTTCGGGTTCACGAGCTTCATGACGGCGCCCATGGCCCGCGGCCCCTCGGCCCCCGCCGCCCTGGCCTCCTCGACGGCCTGCGCCACGATCGCGACGAGCTCGTCGTCGGTCAGCTGCTTGGGCAAGTAGGTGTCGAGGAACTCGCCCTCCGCGGTCTCCCGGGCGGCCTGCTCGGGACGGCCGCCCTGGCCGAAGGCCTCCGCCGCCTCGCGGCGCTTCTTCGCCTCCTTGGCGATCACCTTGAGGACTTCCTCGTCGGAGAGGACGCGTGCCTCCTTGCCCGCGACCTCCTCCTTGGTGATGGCGGCGAGGGTCAGCCGCAGCGTGGACGAGTGCAGCTCGTCGCGCGCCTTGATGGCGGTCGTGAGGTCTTCCTGGAGCTTGGCCTTGAGCGTGGTCATGCACCTGAGTCTGCCACCTGCGGGGGCGGCGGCGCCCGCGGGTTTTCCGGGTCTGCGACGATGGGGCCATGCGTGCGCGTTACGGAGTCCCCCTGAAGGCAGCTGCCGGAATCGCCGCGGTGGGGGCCGCGGGCGTGGCCTATGCCGCCGGTTTCGAAGCCCGGTCCTTCCGGCTGCGCCGGGTCACGGTGCCCGTCCTCCCCCCGGGCATGCGGCCGTTGCGCGTGCTCCAGGTCTCGGACATCCACATGGTCGGCGGGCAGCGCAAGAAGCGCGCCTGGCTGCAGTCCCTGGCGGGCCTGCGCCCCGACTTCGTGGTCAACACCGGCGACAACCTCTCGGACACCGAGGGCGTCCCGGAGGTGCTCGATGCGCTGGGCCCCCTGATGGACTTCCCGGGCGTGTACGTCTTCGGGTCGAACGACTACTACGGGCCGCGGCTGCGCAATCCCGGCCGCTACCTGCTCGAGAAGGCCCAGGGCCGGCACGGGCTGAACGGCAACAAGCCGGTCGTCGGCGCCGTCCACAACCCCTGGGAGGAGATGCGGGACGCCTTCGACGCGGCGGGCTGGCTGAACCTCACCAACACGCGGGCGCGGCTGAAGCTGGAGGGCCTGGAGCTGGCCTTCACCGGGCTGGACGACCCGCACATCAAGCGCGACCGCTACGAGCAGGTCGCGGGCGGCCCGGAGCCGGACGCGGACTTCTCGATGGCCGTGGTGCACGCCCCGTACCTGCGGACCCTCGAGGCCTTCACCGCCGACCGGTACCCGCTGATCCTCGCCGGGCACACGCACGGCGGGCAGCTGTGCATCCCCTTCTACGGGGCGCTCGTCACCAACTGCGACCTGGACACCGACCGGGTGAAGGGCCTGTCCACGCACGAGGCGGGCGGCAACCGCGCGTACCTCCACGTCTCGGCCGGCTGCGGCACCAACCGGTTCACCCCGGTCCGCTTCGCCTGCCCGCCGGAAGCGACGCTGCTCACCCTGACGCCGAAGGCCTAGCGGCTGGGCACGGGGTCCGTCCCGGCCGGGCGGGCCCCGCGTGAAAACCGGATTTCGTCTCCGGCCGAGGGTCCGCTAAAGTAATCGATGTCGCCAGGGCAGCAAGCGCTGCGAGGGTGACGATCGGGGTGTAGCGCAGCTTGGCAGCGCGCTTCGTTCGGGACGAAGAGGTCGTGGGTTCAAATCCCGCCACCCCGACTTCGTAAGACCAGGTCAAGGGCCTGATCCGCACTGCGGATCAGGCCCTTCCTGTTGTCTCCGCGCGCCCGTCCGTCCGCCGGTCCGGGCGCACCCGAGCCCGAGGTCTGAGCCCCCGTGTCTTCTTCCCCCGCGTCCGGGCCCGCCCGGCTGCCCGGCGTGCGACGTCCGGCCCGGCCGGTCTGGCTCTCGCCGAAGGTGTTCCGGACCGAGGTGCTCGCCGGTCTGGTGGTCGCGCTCGCGCTGATCCCCGAGGCGATCTCCTTCTCGATCATCGCCGGGGTGGATCCGGCGGTCGGACTGTTCGCCTCGTTCACCATGGCCGTGGTGATCTCCCTCGTGGGCGGCCGGCCCGCGATGATCTCCGCCGCCACGGGCGCGGTGGCCCTGGTGATCGCTCCGCTGAACCGGGAGCACGGCCTGGGCTACCTGGTCGCGGCCGTGATCCTGGCCGGTGTCTTCCAGATCGGGCTCGGCGCGCTGGGCGTGGCGAAGCTGATGCGGTTCATTCCGCGCTCGGTGATGGTGGGCTTCGTCAACTCCCTCTCCATCCTGGTCTTCATGGCCCAGGTGTCCGAGATGCGCGGCGTCCCCTGGGCCGTCTACCCGCTGTTCGCGGCGGGGCTGGCGCTGCTGGTGTTCTTCCCGAAGCTCACGAAGGCGGTGCCGGCGCCGCTGGTCTCCGTCGCGGCCCTCACCGCGATCACCGTGGCCGCGGGCATCGCCGTACCGACCGTCGGCGACAAGGGCGCGCTGCCGTCCGCGCTGCCGGTGCCGGGCCTGCCGGACGTGCCGCTCACCCTGGACACGCTGACCCTCATCGCCCCCTACGCGCTGGCCATGGCCCTCGTCGGGCTGATGGAGTCGCTGATGACGGCGAAGCTGGTCGACGAGATCACCGACACCCGGTCCTCGAAGACGCGGGAGTCCATCGGCCAGGGCGTCGCCAACATCGTCACCGGGTTCTTCGGCGGCATGGGCGGCTGCGCGATGATCGGCCAGACGATGATCAACGTGAAGGTGTCCGGGGCCCGCACCCGGCTGTCGACCTTCCTCGCGGGCGCCTTCCTGATGGTGCTGTGCATCGTCTTCGGGCCGGTCGTCTCCGACATCCCGATGGCGGCGCTCGTCGCCGTCATGGTCATGGTCTGCCTGGCGACCTTCGACTGGCACTCCGTCGCGCCGAAGACCCTCAGGCGGATGCCCGCCGGCGAGATCACCGTCATGGTCGTCACCGTCGTGTGCGTGGTCCTCAGCCACAACCTGGCCGTCGGCGTGGTCGTGGGCTGCGTCACCGCGATGGTCGTCTTCGCGAAGCGGGTCGCCCACCTGACGAGCGTCACGGCCGTCCTCGACCCGGACGGCGGGCAGGTCGTCTACCGGGTGACCGGCGAGCTGTTCTTCGCCTCCGCCAACGACCTGGTCGGGCAGTTCGACTACGCCGGCGACCCGGAACGGGTGGTCATCGACCTCAGCGGCACCCACGTCTGGGACGCGTCCTCGGTGGCCGCCCTGGACGCGATCGAGCACCGGTACGCCCAGCGGGGCAAGACCGTCACGATCACCGGTCTGAACGAGGCCAGCGCCCGCCTGCACGGCACGCTCAGCGGCGAGCTCTCCGCCGGGCACTGACCGGCCCCGGGACTCCCGTTCTCCCGGTCCGCTACTCCTCGTGGAGCGCGGCGAGTTCGGCGCGCACCAGGGCGAGGAACTCAGGGGAGGGCGCCGGCTCCGTTCCCCGGGCCCCCGCCGCCGCGTCGAGGTGGGCGAGGACCGCCGCCAGCGTGGGGAAGGGGCCGACCGGGCGGAGCAGCCACAGGCGGCCGCGGGGGCGGGGCGGCAGGCCGAGGGCGGCGAGGGTGGTGTCGGTCTCCCCGCCGAGGCCGTCCAGGTCGGTGTCGGGGAGCGGGGCGCACTCGACCCCGGTGATGTGGCCGTGGCCGTCCAGCGAGGTCTCCACGGCCCAGTGCGTGGAGCGGTCCGGGATCCAGGTGCGGGCCGCCGGGGGCCAGACGTACGGGAGGAAGGCCCAGCGCAGTTCCTCGGGCGCGGGCTCCCAGCCGAGCACCTCCAGCTCCCGGACCTCGGGCAGCCGGTCCGGTTCCAGTTCGCTGCGGCCGGCGCGGCGCAGTGCGAGCGGGTGCGGTGTTCCGTCCTCGTCCCACGACATGCGGGCACGGTATCCGGCGCGGCCCCGCGAACCCGGCTCTCACACGCTGAAGTCGACCTCCACCGGGGGCTCGCCCGGCCAGGAGAGCACGGTCGGGGCGGGCGGGGTGCTGGCCAGGACGGTGCCGTGCGAGACGACGTGGCGGGGCCGGACCTGGCGGCGGATCGCCTCCTCGGGCGTGGGGGCCGGGAGCAGCACGAAGGAGGCGGGGGCGCCCTCCCCGATGCCGTACTCCTCCGCCGTCAGGCCCAGCACCCGCGCCGCACGGTCCGTCACCATCGAGAAGGCCAGCGGGATCTCCTGCGCGCCGGTCAGCTGGGCGGCGTACAGCCCGACCAGGGCGGTCTGGAGCGGGTTGCCGGTGCCGAGGGCGTTCCAGGGGTCCATGACGTCGTCGTGGCCGAAGGCCACGTTGACCCCCGCCGCGAGCATCTCCTTGACCTGGGTGAGCCCGCGCCGCTTGGGATAGGTGTCGAAGCGGCCCTGGAGGTTGAGGTTGGCGAAGGGGTTGGAGACCAGGTTGATGCCCGAACGCGCCAGCAGCCGCTGGAGTTTGAAGCTGTAGGCGCCGTTGTAGGAGCCCATGGCCGTGGTGTGGGAGGCCGTGGCGCGCTCGCGCAGGCCCGTGCGCAGCGCGAGGGCGGCCAGTACCTCCACGAAGCGGGACTGCTCGTCGTCGATCTCGTCGCAGTGCGCGTCCACGCGCAGCCCGTGCTCTTCGGCCAGCGCGAAGGCGGTGTGCAGCGAGGCGATCCCGTCCTCCCGGGTGTCCTCGAAGTGCGGGATGGCGCCGACGACGTCCGCCCCGCGTGCGACGGCCTCGCGCAGGAGCGCCTCGCCGTCCGGGAAGGAGCAGATGCCCTCCTGCGGGAAGGCCGTGATCTGCAGGGTCATGACGTCCCGGACCCGGTCGCGCACCTCCAGCAGCGCGTCGAGCGCGGTGAGCGCCGGATCGGTCACGTCGCAGTGGGTCCGCACGTGCAGCACGCCCTGCGCCGCCTGCCAGCGCAGCACCTCGGTGGCCCGCGCGACGACGTCCTCGCGGGTCAGCGTCTGCTTGCGCTCGCTCCAGCAGGCGATGCCCTCCCAGAGGGTGCCGGAGGCGTTGGGCCGCGGCTGCCCGGCCGTCAGTGCGGTGTCGAGGTGGATGTGCGGCTCGACGAAGGGGGCCGTGAGCAGCGAGCCGTGCGCCTCGATGAGGGTGCCGGTGGCGGGGGGCTCCTTCTGGTCGTCGTACGGGATCACCCGCGCGATCCGGCCGTCCTCGGCGACCTCCACGTCGGACAGCGTGTCGGACGGGCCGTGAGCGTGCAGCAGCCGGGCACCCCGGACGATCATCCGCATGCGGCCAGCGTACGCACGCGGCCCGCCCCCTCGTGGGAGGGCGCGGGCCGGTGACCGGGTGCCGGACTCAGCCGCGCTTGGCCTGAGCCTTCTGCTGCATGCCCCGCGTCTTCGCGGAGAGCGACTGCACGTCCCTGACGGCGGCCTTGGCACGCGCCTCGGCCGCGGTGTTCTTCGCCAGCGCGCGCTCGGAATCCTGGTGGCCGTGGTGTCCGGTGCGAGCCTTCCTGGACATGATCACTCCTCCTCGGGACGCGGAACACGCGTACGGGTTCCACTGTGCGCCCGTCCGGAGCAGTCGGCATCCCGGCGCGGCGTGCGGCAAGAATGGGGGCATGACCAGCGACACCGATCTGACCACCGGCGAAACCGGCGAGACCACGAGCACGGCCCCGGGCACGGCCCCGGGCACAGCCCCCGGCGGCGGGATGCCCGCCTGGGAGAAGCGGTTCCGGGCGCCGCGCGTCGGACTGCCCGAGTGGGCCGAGGACGCTCCGGACCGTTCGCTCTTCGTCTCCAACGCGACCGGGACCTTCGAGCTCTACGCCTGGGACCGCGCCACCGGCACCCAGCGCCAGGCCACCGACCGCCCCAACGGCACCACCGACGGCGCGCTCTCCCCCGACGGCGAGTGGATCTGGTGGTTCTCCGACACCGACGGCGACGAGTTCGGCACCTGGGTGCGCCAGCCCTTCGCGGGCGGCCCCGACGAGCCGGCCACCCCCGGGCTGGAGCCCTCCTACCCCGCCGGGCTGGCCATCGGCCGTGACGGCACGGCCGTGGTGGGCCGCTCCACCGACGAGGACGGCACGACCATCCACGTGGTCCGGCCGGACGGCACCGCGCCGGCCGTGATCTACCGGCACCGCGAGTCGGCCGGCGTCGGCGACCTGTCCCGCGACGGGACCCTCGTGGCCGTCGAGCACACCGAGCACGGTGACGCCATGCACTCCGCACTGCGCGTGGTCGGCCTCGACGGCGCCCCCGTCGCCGAGCTGGACGACTCCCGCGGCGGCACCGAGGACCTGGGGCTGGAGGTGCTCGGCTTCGCGCCGGTCGCGGGCGACACCCGGCTGCTGGTCGGCCACCAGCGGCGCGGCCGGTGGGAGCCGATGGTGTGGGACGTGGCGACCGGCGCCGAGGAGGAGCTCGCGATCGACCTGCCGGGCGATGTCAGCGCCGAGTGGTACCCGGACGGCTCCGCCCTGCTGATCGCGCACGAGTTCGAGGCGCGCAGCGAGCTGTGGCGCTACGTCCTGGCCACGCGGGAGCTCGTACGCGTGGACACCCTGCCGGGGACGGTGTCGGGTGCGACGGCGCGCCCCGACGGAACGGTGGAGTACCAGTGGTCCTCCGCGGCCGAGCCCTCGGCCGTGCGGTCCACCTCAGGGGCGACCGTCCTGGACCCGCCCGGCTTCCGGGCGCCCGGCTCGGTGCCGGTGGAGGACGTGTGGGTGGAGGGCCCGGGCGGGCGGATCCACGCGCTCGTGCAGCGGCCGGCCGGGCAGGGCGACGGCCCCTTCCCGACGGTCTTCGAGGTCCACGGCGGTCCGACCCATCACGACTGCGACGCCTTCGCGGCGACCCCGGCGGCCTGGCTGGACCACGGCTTCGCCGTCGTCCGGGTCAACTACCGCGGCTCCACCGGCTACGGCCGCGCCTGGACCGACGCCCTCAAGCACCGGGTCGGCCTGATCGAGCTGGAGGACATCGCGGCGGTCCGCGAGTGGGCGGTGGCCTCCGGCCTCGCGGACCCGGCCCGGCTGGTGCTCTCGGGCGGCTCCTGGGGCGGCTACCTGACCCTGCTGGGCCTCGGCACGCAGCCCGGTGCCTGGGCGGTGGGACTGGCCTCCGTACCGGTCGCCGACTACGTGACGGCCTACCACGACGAGATGGAGGCGCTGAAGTCCCTGGACCGCACCCTCTTCGGCGGCACGCCGGAGGAGGTCCCGGACCGCTTCGAGGCCTCCTCGCCGCTGACGTACGTCGACGCGGTGCGGGCTCCGGTGTACATCGCGGCGGGCCTCAACGACCCGCGCTGCCCGATCAAGCAGATCGACAACTACGTCGACCGGCTGGTGGCGCGCGGCGCGGTGCACGAGGTGTACCGCTACGACGCCGGGCACGGCTCGCTGGTCGTGGAGGAGCGGATCAAGCAGGTCCGGATGGAACTGGACTTCGCGCTCGAGCACCTGCCCCGCTAGACCCGCTCCGGTGCACCCCCCGTACGGTGGTGGGGTGCACCGGTTTCTCCTGACCCCGCGATGGTGGGGGATCAACATCTTCGTCGTGCTCGCCGTCCCCTTCTGCCTGTTCATGGGGTCCTGGCAGCTCGGCCGGTTCGAGGACCGCGTCGACAGCCACCGCGAGGCGAACACCGCGCGCCCCGCGGACCGGGCGGCCGCGCCGCTGGACTCGCTGCTCCCGGTGGACAAGAACACCTCCGGACGGCTGGCTTCCGTGTCCGGGGAGTACGGCGACCAGCTGCTCGTCCCCGAGCGGCGGCTGGACGGGGCGACCGGCTTCTACGTGCTGACCCTGCTGAAGACCGACTCCGGCAAGGCCGTCCCGGTGGTCCGGGGCTGGCTGCCGGGGACGGCCGACCCGGCGAAGGCCCCGGCCGCGCCGGGCGGCCGCGTCGAGGTCACCGGTGCGCTGCAGGCCTCGGAGAACTCCGGCACCAAGGGGGTCCACTCCCAGGGCGGCCTCCCGGCCGGACAGCTCGGCGTCATCGGGGCGGCCTCGCTGGTCAACATCGTCCCGGACGAGCTGTACGACGCCTGGCTGACCGTGCAGACCCCCTCGGACGGCATGACCCCGGTGCCCGCCGCGGCCCCGAACAACACCGGGCTCGACCTGAAGGCCTTCCAGAACCTCGGCTACACCGGCGAGTGGTTCGTCTTCGTCGCCTTCGTGCTCTTCATGTGGTTCCGCCTCTACCGCCGCGAGCTGGAAACCCTGCGCGACGCGGAGGCGGGCCTGCTGCCCGAGGCTCCGGCGGCGGCAGAGCGGGTCTGACCCCGCGGAAGCCCCGCAATCCCCCGCAAGCCCTTGGAAGCCCTTGGAGCGCCGGATCCGCCCGGATCCGGCGCTACGGCGTCGGCGCGTCCACCGGGATCGCTCCCGTGCGGTAGACCGTTCCCCCGCAGGCCTCCGGAATCGTCGTCCGCGTGACCGGCGTGCCCGTCGGGGGCGTGTGGGTCACCGCCACGCCCGGGGCGGCCGGGGGCGTGGTCCCCGTCTCCGGTTCGACGACGGGCGTGTCGGAGGACTGGCCCTGCGGCGGCTTCGCCCCCGCGTCCGGGCTCGCCGAGGGGCAGGGCTCGGCCGACGGCACCCAGGCGAAGCGGACCTCGTACGCGGAGTTCGGCTGGAGCACCAGCACCGGCGCCTCCGCCGAGGGATCGGGCAGCAGCCCGCTCGCCGGGTCCCCCGCCGTGTGGCCGACCACGGCGACCCCGGAGCCCGGGCCGGTCGGGGCGCCGGCCGCGGCGGCCGCCGTCACGGTGTCCGGGCCGGTGACGGTACAGCCCTGCGCCGAGACGTTGGTGACCTTGAAGCTGCCGTAGATCTTGCCGTCGGCCTCCGGGGTGCGGGCCGAGCCCACCACGCCCAGCTGCTCGGCCCCGCAGCCGGGCACACCCGGTGCGGCCGCCGGCGGCTGCGGGCCGTTCCCGCTGCCCACGACCGTGCCGGGCGCGGTGCCGCTGCTCGACGGGCCCGCCGTCGCACCGCCGGCCGGGGAGCCGGTGGACGCCGGATCCGGCTGCCCGGTGGTGCCGCCCGCGTCGGGCGCGCCGCCACCGGAGCGGGTGGCCCTGGGCTGGCTCCCGGATCCGTTCTGGTGCGGGTCGGAGGGCGCGCCGCCCGGCTTCCCGCCGGCCTGCGAGCCGTGTCCGGCCATCGCGGGGTGCTCGGTGGTGGTGCCGGCGCCGGCCGTCATGTGCAGGGCGGCCGGGATGGCGGTTCCGGCGAGCAGGGCGACGGCCGCGGCGCCCACGAGGGCCTGCCGCTTGAGGGTCCGGCGGGCGGGGACGGCGTACCGCAGCCGCTCGAGCGCGCCCTCGGCGGGCCGGAGGCCCTCGACGGCTCCGTGCAGCAGGCCCCTCAGCGCCTCTTCCTCGCCCGCGCCGCCGCGCCCGGTGTGGTCGTCCATCATGACTGCGCAGCCTCCATCGCCACCCGCAGCGCGGCAATGCCCCGCGATCCGTACGCCTTCACCGAGCCGAGCGACACCCCGAGCGTCTCCGCGACCTGGGCTTCCGTCATGTCCGCGAAGTAACGCAGTACGAGCACCTCTCGCTGGCGGCGCTGCAGTCCGCGCATCGCCTTGATCAGATCGTCCCGCTCCAGCTGGTCGTAAGCGCCCTCCTCGGCGCTCGCCATGTCCGGCATCGGCTTCGAGAGCAGCTTGAGGCCGAGGATGCGCCGGCGCAGGGCGGACCGGGAGAGGTTCACGACGGTCTGGCGCAGGTACGCCAGCGTCTTGTCGCGGTCACGGACCCGGTTACGGGCCGAGTGCACGCGGATGAACGCCTCCTGGACCACGTCCTCGCAGGACGCCGTGTCGTCGAGGAGCAGCGCGGCGAGGCCCAGGAGCGAGCGGTAGTGCGCCTGGTAGGTCTCCGTGAGGTGGTCGACGGTGGTGCCCGCCACCACCTCGGTCACGGGCTCGGCCCCGGCGGACGCGGGTGTCTCAGCCGCCTCGGCGCCGTCGCGCGGAGAGGGCACGCGGCCGCCCCGGGTCGGTACGGCAGCCCGGACGGGCACCTCGGACGGCCCGGCCGGCGGGACGGGAACGATCACAGGAAGACCGCCGCCGGGCGCGCGGGAGCCCCGGCGCGACGGGATGAACCCGCTGCGCGCCGGTAGGACGGCCAGTTCGAGCAGTGCCTCTGCCACGCCTGTAGGACACGCGTCCCCCCGTCAGGGTTGTACGCGCGAGGCAGCCGCCACAGCAATATCCCCATTGCCCTCATGCGTACCCGCTCTTCCCGATTGCCCTGTCCATCGAGACGGCAGTCGGGCCATCACCTTGATCTAGGGATCTACACACCGATCCTACAAAGCGAATTACGCAAATTCACCTGCGATCAGTTCCGCGATCTGAGTGGCATTCAGGGCGGCGCCCTTGCGGAGATTGTCGGCGCACACGAAGAACTCCAGCGCGTGCCGGTCGTCCAGCGAGACCCGCACCCGCCCCACCCAGGCCGGGTCCGTTCCGGCGGCGTCCGCCGGCGTCGGGAACTCCCCCGCCGCCGGGTCGTCCACGAGGACCACGCCGGGTGCGGCGTCCAGGATCTGCCGGGCGTGCGGGGCGTCCACCTCGTTCTCGAAGCGGGCCCGCACGGTCAGGGAGTGCCCCGTGACCACGGGGACCTGTACGCAGGTCACGGCGACGGGCAGCGCGGGCAGGTCCAGGATGCGGCGCGTCTCCTGCCGTACCGCCAGCTCGTGCGAGGACCAGCCGTCCTCGCGGAGCTCACCGGACCAGGGCACGACGTTGAGGGCGAGCGGCGCCGCGAAGGGGCCGGTGTCCTCGCCCACGGCCCGGCGCACGTCGCCCGGCTGCTCGCCCAGGGAGGTCCCGGCGACCAGCGACAGCTGGCGGCGCAGCGCCTCGGAGCCGGCCCGGCCGGCGGCGCTGGCCGCCTGGTACGAGGAGACGGCCAGCTCGGACAGGGAGTACTCGGCGTGCAGGGCGCCCAGGGCGGCGATCATCCCGGCGGTCACGCAGTCCGGGGTGGCGACGATCCCGCGCGGCCTGCTCCGTACGGCGTGCCCGTTGACCTCGGGCACCACCAGGGGGACCTCGGGATCGTCCCGGAAGGCGGCGGACTGGTCGACGACGACGGCACCGCGTGCGGTGACGACGGGCGCCCAGCGGGCCGACACGTCGGCCGGGGTCAGGAAGAGCGCGACGTCGCCCGGACCGAGGCCGTCGAAGGCGTCCTCGGTGAGGGCGAGCACCTCGGTCTCCTCCGCGCGGACGGCCAGCATGCGGCCGGCCGAGCGCGCGGAGGCGATCAGGCGGATGTCGCCCCAGACGTCGGCCCGCTGGGACACCATCTGGAGCAGTACGGTGCCGACCGCTCCGGTCGCCCCGACCACGGCGAGCGCCGGGGCGGAGGACCGGGCGCCGGTCATCGTCCGGTGCCTCCGTAGACGACGGCCTCGTCGCTGTCGGAGTCGAGGCCGAAGGCCGTGTGCACGGCGCGGACGGCCTCGTTGACGTCGTCCTGACGGGTCACGACCGAGATCCGGATCTCGGAGGTGGAGATCAGCTCGATGTTGACGCCCGCATCGGAGAGCGCCTGGAAGAAGGAGGCGGTGACGCCCGGGTTGGTCTTCATGCCCGCGCCGACCAGGGAGATCTTGCCGATCTGGTCGTCATAGCGCAGGGAGTCGAAGCCGATCTGGGCCTTCGCCTTCTCCAGGGCGTCGATGGCCTTGTGGCCCTCCGCCTTGGGTAGCGTGAAGGAGATGTCGGTGAGGCCCGTCGAGGCCGCCGACACGTTCTGCACGATCATGTCGATGTTGATCTCGGCGTCCGCGATCGCGCGGAAGATCGCCGCGGCCTCGCCCGGCTTGTCCGGGACGCCGACGACCGTGATCTTGGCTTCGGAGACGTCGTGAGCGACTCCGGAGATGATGGCGTGCTCCACCTGCTCGTCCCCTTGCGGATTCTCGTTGCTGACCCACGTGCCCGGCAGTCCCGAGAAGGACGAGCGGACGTGGATCGGGATGTTGTATCGGCGTGCGTACTCGACACAGCGGTGCAGCAGCACCTTGGAACCGGAGGCGGCGAGCTCCAGCATGTCCTCGGAGGAGATCCAGTCGATCTTCCGGGCCTTCTTCACGACGCGGGGGTCCGCGGTGAAGACGCCGTCGACGTCGGTGTAGATCTCGCAGACCTCGGCGTCCAGCGCCGCGGCGAGCGCGACGGCGGTGGTGTCCGAGCCGCCGCGGCCGAGGGTGGTGATGTCCTTGGAGTCCGCGGACACGCCCTGGAAGCCGGCGACGATGGCGATGTTGCCCTCGTCCAGCGCGGTGCGGATACGGCCCGGCGTGACATCGATGATGCGCGCTTTGTTGTGGACCGAGTCGGTGATCACGCCTGCCTGGCTGCCGGTGAACGACTGGGCCTCGTGGCCCAGGTTTTTGATCGCCATGGCCAGCAGGGCCATGGAGATCCGCTCTCCGGCGGTCAGCAGCATGTCGAATTCGCGTCCGGCAGGCATGGGTGAAACCTGCTCGGCGAGATCGATCAGCTCGTCCGTCGTGTCGCCCATCGCGGAAACCACGACGACCACCTGGTGGCCGTTCTTCTTGGCATCCACGATCCGCTTGGCGACGCGCTTGATGCCTTCGGCATCGGCTACGGAGGAGCCTCCGTACTTCTGCACGACAAGGCCCACGTGCGCTCCTCGCTCAGTCCGTCTCATTTGCTGGTGCAGTCTAACGAGCGACCGTGATCCGACCGCTTCGTACCACATCATGAGACGTAAAGATCAAACGATAAGTTCCCCCGCCCGGGCTCTCATGTGCGGCCGAGGCCGCCGAGCTCCTGGGCCATCACCTGTCCGGCCTGCTCCGCGAGGTCGTCCTCCGTGAGGTCCTCGTCCGTGTCCAGACCGTCGAGGGCGGCGAGCGGCTGGTCCAGCCGTACGTGCGCGATCAGCGACTGGAGGGCGCGCAGGGTCGCCGAGGCCGTCGGGCCCCAGTTGGTGAAGTACGAGAACTGCCACCACCACAGCGCCTCGGTGATCCGGCCCGCCTGGTGGTGGATGAGCCCGTGCCGCAGGTCGGCGACGACGTCGGCCAGGTCGTCGGAGATCCGGTGCGCCACCGGGGCCTTGCGCGGCTCGTACGGGTCGAAGACCTCGGAGTAGACGTCGACCGGCTCCAGCATGATCGCGAACCGCTCGCGCAGGTCGTCCACGTCCGGCTCCGGGCCCAGGTCGGGCTCGTAACGCTCGTCGGGCAGCACGTCCTGGTACGCGCCCAGCCGGCCGCCCGCCAGCAGCAGCTGGGACACCTCCAGGAGGAGGAAGGGCACCGCGCTGTCCGGGTCCTCGCCCTTGGCCACCTCGGTGACCGCGACGATGAAGGACTCGATCTGGTCCGCGATCGAGGCCGCGAAATCGTCCGGGTCCTGGCCCAGTGCGTGCAGCGTTGCGTCAGACATCGAGAAGTCGCCTTCCTTCAAAGGCCCGCCCGAGCGTGACCTCGTCCGCGTACTCCAGATCTCCCCCGACGGGGAGCCCGCTGGCCAGGCGGGTGACCTTCAGGCCCATGGGCTTGATCATGCGGGCGAGGTAGGTGGCGGTCGCCTCGCCCTCCAGGTTCGGGTCGGTGGCCAGGATCAGCTCGGTCACCTCTCCGTCCGCCAGGCGCGCCAGCAGCTCGCGGATGCGCAGGTCGTCGGGGCCGACGCCCTCGATCGGGCTGATCGCGCCGCCGAGGACGTGGTACCTGCCCCGGAACTCGCGGGTCCGCTCGATCGCGACGACGTCCTTCGGCTCCTCCACGACACAGATGACCGTGGTGTCGCGGCGCGGGTCGCGGCAGATGTTGCACCGCTCCTCCTGCGCCACGTTCCCGCACACCGCGCAGAACCGGACCTTGTCCTTCACCTCGAGCAGCGCGTGCGCGAGGCGGCGGACGTCGGTGGGCTCCGCCTGCAGGATGTGGAAGGCGATCCGCTGCGCGCTCTTGGGCCCGACGCCGGGCAGCCTGCCCAGTTCGTCGATCAGGTCCTGGACCACGCCTTCGTACAACGGACTGCCTTCTTTCGTTCGGGTGGGGTGGGAGTGCTAGAAGGGGAGGCCGGGGATGCCGCTGCCGCCGCCCAGCCCCTGGGCCAGCGGGCCCAGCTTCTGCTGCTGGAGCGCCTGGGCGTTCTCATTGGCCGCCTGGACGGCCGCGACCACCAGGTCGGCGAGCGTCTCGGTGTCCTCGGGGTCCACGGCCTTCGGGTCGATCACCAGGGCGCGCAGCTCACCGGAACCGGTCACCGTCGCCTTGACGAGACCGCCGCCGGCCTGGCCCTCGACCTCGGTCCCGGCCAGCTCTTCCTGAGCCGTGGCGAGGTCCTGCTGCATCTTCTGGGCCTGCTGGAGCAGCTGCTGCATGTTGGGCTGGCCACCACCGGGAATCACAGGTCACTCACTCCGTAGCATCGGTCCGAGCCTGGGGCAGCCCGGTCAATCCGAGCCTACGTGCTCCCCGGGCGCTGCGCCCTACGCCGTGAGGACCAACTCTTTCGAGTGAGGGAGCGGACGTACGCGTACCTGATGGAGACCTCCTTGTGGGCGGAAATCCCGGGATTCGTTGCCCATCGCGCCCCATTCGAAGGTAGGAAGAGCATGCGCATCATTGCGCACACGCGCACCACCACACGTCAGCGCAGGCAGAGGGAGTGCCGGGTGAGCCAGCCGGAGATGCAGCCCGAGGGGCCACCCCGGGATCCCCGGGAACCCCGGGAGGAGGGCAGCGGACCGATGGCGGCGGGCGATCTGACCGGGCGGCCGTTCCCCCTCGGGGACTGGGGCGAGCCTGCCGAGCGGCTCGACGAGCTCTACCGCCGCGTCGAGGCCGACGCGCTGCGCACCGCCGAGTGGTACCTGTCCGACCGGGCGTGGAAGCGCCGGGGGGCGCGCGTGCTGCGCGTGGGAGCCGCCCTGGGCGCCGTCACGGGCGCCGCGCTGCCCCTGCTGGAGCTGACGGGCTCGGTGCCGGGCGCGTCGGCGTACGGGTTCCTGTCGCTGCTGCTGGCCGCGGCCTGCCTGGCCTGCGACCGGTTCTTCGGCCTCACCTCGGGCTGGATGCGGGACGTGGCCACCGCCCAGGCGGTGCAGCGTCGGCTCCAGACCCTGCAGTTCGACTGGGCCTCGGAGAACGTACGGGAGGTGCTGGGGCCGACCGAGGGCACGGCGAGCGAGGCCGCCGAGCGGTGCCTGACGGTGCTGCGGCGGTTCTCGGAGGACGTGACGGAGCTGGTGCGCTCCGAGACCGCGGAGTGGATGGTGGAGTTCAGCTCCGGCCCGGCCCCGCTGGTCATGCAGTCCCTGGGCGCGGGCGGGGCCCGGCCGGACGCGTACGTGCCCCCGGCCCGCTTCCCCCTCCCGCCGGGGACCCGCCCCAACATGCCGCGGCAGCGGCCCCCGGAGCAGCCCCGCTAGTCCGGCTGGTTCGGCTGGTTCGACTGGTTTGGCTGGTTTGGCTGGTCCGGCTGGTCCCACCAGTCCCGCCGAGGCCGTACGCTCCGGGCCCGCGGCGCCTTCCGGCCCCGCGGGCGCGGTGCCCCGCTCAGCTGAAGATGATCATCGACCCCTGGCCCAGGCTCCGGGTGGCAGCGGCATGCAGCCCCAGCCACACGTGCCGCTCCCGCGCGAAGGGGCTGTCGTCGTAGGGAATCGGCCCCGCGGGCTCCTCCAGCGAGGTCGGCCTCCCCGGCGGAGCCGGCGCGGCCGGCGGGTTCCCGGGGTCTATCCCGATGGCCGGAGCCACCAGCGCGAGCTCACGCAGCAGCCCCTGGGCGGACCCCAGCGGCCCGCCGCCGGCCAGCAGCTCCTCGTTCGCCAGCGGAGCCGCGAAGTCCACCGGGACGTACGCCCCGGCGTGGTCGTAGTGCCACACCAGGTGCGACTGCTGCGCCGTCGGCTCGAACATCTCCAGCAGCTGCTCGTAGTCCCCGCCCAGCTCGTCCACCGGGGTCACCGGCAGCCCGCAGATCTGGAGCAGGTACGCCCGCCGCAGGAAGTGCAGGGCGTCGTAGTCGAAGCCGGCGACCGGGGCCACGTCCCCGCTCAGGCCCGGCATGTAGGCGAACACGGGTACGGACGGCAGCCCGGCCTCGCCGAGCGCCTTGTCGTACGCGGCGATCTCCTCCGCGAAGGGGTTGTCAGGGCTGTGGCACAGCACATCGACAAGGGGGACTAGCCACAGGTCACAGGCCACGCGGGCTCCGATCAGTCGTTGCCGCCGATGCGGCCAGCGTAGTGCGCCGGACACGCTCCGCGAAGGGGTGCGCAGAACCCGTACCGCCGACCCCTGGCCTGGAGCCGTAGCGGGTCGCGCGGGACTCGCGTGGGATGCCCGTGCGGCTTCGTCCAAGTCCGTGCGGGTCCGTGCGGTTCCGAGCTGGTCCGTAAACGGTTCCGAGCTGGTCCGTGCGGGTCCGTGCGGCTTTAGAGCCCGGCCGCCCAGTCCAGGCCGTGCTGGTTGTAGCCCTGCACGATCCGCCGGACCGCGTCCGCGTCGGCGAGGGTCACCGCGTCCACGAGGTCGCTGTGCTTGTCCCACAGCGCCGTCCGCAGCTGCTGCGGGTCGCGCTGGAGGTGGGGTACGGCGAAGACCCAGCACTGCACCCGGATCCGGTGCAGGAACTCCGAGATGTAGGTGTTGCCCACCAGCTCGCTCAGCTCCCGCCAGAAGCGCAGGTCGTAGCCGATCAGCACCTCGAGCGAACCGCTCTGCGCGGCCCGGCGCGCTTCCTCGGCCCGGCGCCGCACGGACACCAGCAGCTCGCCGGTGCCGACGGCGGCGCCCCGCTCGGCGAGCCTGCGGAAGATCCCGTCCACGACCAGCGAGCGGGCCTCGATCATTCCCCGGAAGTCGTCCACGGAGAAGATCCGCACCCGGAAGCCGCGGTGCTGGACCAGTTCGAGCAGGCCTTGGGCCGAGAGGTCGACCAGCGCCTCGCGGACCGGGGTCGCGGAGACCTCGTACTGCTCAGCGATCTGCTTGACGGTGAACTCGGTTCCGGGCGGCAGGCGTCCCGCGAGCACCTCGTCGCGCAGCGCGTCCGCGATCTGCTGGCGAAGCGTGTTGCGGGTGACAGCGCCGCTGCCTGGCATAGGGGTCCGTCTCCTTAGGTGAACTCCGGACACCTTAGGCCAGGCAGCGAGGCTGAAATAGAGCGGTTGTGGATCGGTATGCGAATGTGCCGTCCGCTATCCGGACGTGGTGTGGCGGTCGGCGACCGTCAGCGCCTCGTCCAGCAGGGCCAGCCCCTCCTTCGCCTCCGTCTCCGAGATCGTGCAGGGCGGGACGACGTGGGTGCGGTTCATGTTGACGAACGGCCACAGCCCGGATGCCTTGCAGGCCGCCGCGAATTCGGCCATCGGCGCGTTGGCGGCGCCCGAGGCGTTGTACGGGACGAGGGGCTCGCGCGTCGCCTTGTCCCGTACGAGTTCCAGGGCCCAGAAGGTGCCCAGCCCGCGGACCTCGCCGACGGAGGGGTGCCGCTCGGCGATCTCGGCGAGCGCCGGGCCGATCACGTTCGCACCGAGGTGGGCGGCGTGCTCGACGACGCCCTCCTCCTCCATCGCGCTGATCGTGGCGACGGCTGCGGCGCAGGCCAGCGGGTGGCCGGAGTACGTGAGTCCGCCCGGGTAGGGGCGGGTGGCGAAGGTCTCGGCGATGGCGGCGGAGATGGCGACGCCGCCGAGCGGCACGTATCCGCTGTTCACGCCCTTGGCGAAGGTGATCAGGTCGGGGGTGACGCCCCAGTGGTCGGCGGCGAACCACTTGCCGGTGCGGCCGAAGCCCGACATGACCTCGTCGAGGATGAAGACGATGCCGTTGCGGTCGCAGAGCTCGCGCACCCCCGCGAGGTAGCCGGCCGGCGGGGTCATGATCCCGGCGGTGCCGGGGACGCTCTCGAGGATGATCGCCGCGATGGTCTGCGGCCCCTCGAAGGCGATGGTGTCGGCGAGGTGGGCGAGGGCGCGCTCGCACTCCTCCGCCTCGGTGGCGGCGTGGAAGGCGGAGCGGTAGAGGTACGGGCCCCAGAAGTGCACGACACCGGCGGCGGCCGTGTCGGAGGGCCAGCGGCGCGGGTCGCCGGTGAGGTTGATCGCGGCGGCGGTGGCGCCGTGGTACGAGCGGTAGGTGGACAGCACCTTCTGCCGGCCGGTGTGCAGCCGGGCCATGCGGACGGCGTTCTCGACGGCCTCGGCGCCGCCGTTGGTGAAGAAGATCTTGTCCAGGTCGCCCGGGGTCCGCTCGGCGATGAGGCGTGCGGCCTCGGAGCGGACGTCGACGGCGAAGCCGGGCGCGAGGGTGCAGAGCCGGGCGGCCTGCTCCTGGACGGCGGCGACGACCTTGGGGTGCTGGTGGCCGATGTTGGTGTTGACCAGCTGGGAGGAGAAGTCGAGGAAGCGGTTGCCTTCGTAGTCCCAGAAGTACGACCCCTCGGCCCCGGCCACGGCGAGCGGGTCGATCAGGGCCTGGGCGGACCAGGAGTGGAAGACGTGCTTCCGGTCAGCTTCCTTTACTGCGGCGAGGGTGTGCGAGGTGACATGAGGGGTCATGGCGTCACGCTAGAAGTGTGCAGGTGGGAAGGGACATCGGCGGACTGTATGGGGGTGGGGGGCCGGTCTCGGCAGTCTGTCTGGCGCGGGGCCGACACTGAGGGACATTGACAACATCCTGTCATCATGACAGTCTCTTGCCATAGGGCTGGCCGCAAAAGCCGCTGCGGCAGGCCGCACAGAACGCCATGGAGCACTGCAGCACGGCACGGAGCAGGTCCCGAACGTCAACGCCGGAGGCGATCACCATGAACGAGACCCCGCGCAAGCCCGTCCACCTCGCGGTCTACGACACGTACGCGGACTGGGAGACCGGCCACACCACCGCGCACCTGACCCAGCGCGGCCACCAGGTCCGCACCGTCGCGCTCGCCGCGGAACGGCCGGTCACCACCATGGGCGGCGTACGCGTCCAGCCCGACCTGGCCCTGGCCGACCTGCGGCCGCAGGACTCCTCCCTGCTGATCCTCACCGGCGCCGCCCTGTGGGACACCGGGGACGACCTGGCACCGTTCGCGGCGAAGGCCCGGGAGTTCCTGGACGCCGGCGTTCCGGTGGCGGCGATCTGCGGAGCCACGGCCGGCCTCGCCCGGGAGGGCCTGCTGGACGGGCGCGCCCACACCAGCGCGGTCTCCTTCTACCTGGCGGAGCAGCCGGGCTACGGGGGCGCCGAGCGCTACGTCGAGGCCGACGCGGTGACGGACGGCGACCTGATCACGGCGGGGCCGACGGAACCGGTCGCCTTCGCCCGCGAGGTCTTCGCCCGGCTGAACGTGTACAAGCCGGACGTACTGGACGCGTGGTTCCGCCTGTTCCACGACTCGGACGCGAGCGCGTACCCGGTCCTGATGGCGGCGGAGGAGTCGGGCGATGCGTGAGTCGGATGCGGTGTCGGATGCGGTGTCGGAATCGGGGTCGGAGTCAGCCTCTTTGCCGGTGCCGGTGCCGGTGCCGGTGCCGGAGCCGGTGTCGGAGTCGCTGCCGCTCCGCGCCCGCCAGGACCTGCTGAGCCGGACCGCGCTCGGGGTGTTCCGCCTCAACGGCCAGTTCCTCGCGGTGTCGGAGGAGCTGGCCCGCCCGGCGGGCCTGACCGCCGCGTGGTGGCAGGTGCTCGGCGCCGTGCTCCGCGAGCCCCTCCCGGTGGCGGGCATCGCCCGGGCCATGGGCATCACGCGGCAGAGCGTCCAGCGCATCGCCGACCTGCTCGCCGCCAAGGGCCTGGCGGAGTACGTACCGAACCCGGCCCACCGCCGCGCCAAGCTCCTGCGCCCGACGGAAGCGGGCCGCGAGGCGATCGCCCGCATCACCCCCGGACACGCCTCCCTGGCCGCCCGACTGGCAGACGAGCTGGGCGACGCCGCGTTCGCGGAGACGGTCCACGTGCTGAACCGCCTGACGAAGGCGCTGGACGCGGTGGCGGAGCCGCAGGCCGACGCCTAGGGGCCGACGTCCCTACGGACGCGGGGACACGAGGACGCGGGGCAAGCGGCCGAATGTGTCGATGTCAATAAGCCTTCAGGCAACGCTTGTTGCGTCCGCGGCGCCCGTCGGACACTGCGGAGCATGGAGCCGTTGAATGTAGTGGCACACCTGTGGCAGCGGATCGGGGCCCGCGACTGGGACGGCGTCGCCGACCTCATCGCCGAGGACGCCGTCATCGAATGGCCGGTCAGCGGCGAACGCATCGTCGGCCGCGACAACTTCATCGCCGTGAACAGCGACGACGCGGACACGGCCGAACGGTCGGTGGAGCTGCTGCGCATCCTCGCGGACGGGGACCTCGTCGTCACCGAGGTGGAGATGCCCCAGGACCACGTGCTCTACCGGGCCGTCTCCCTCTGGACGGTGCGGGACGGCGAGATCGTCGGGGCCCGGGAGTACTGGACCAGCCCCGGCCAGGACCCGGCGCCCCGCTGGCGTGCGGGCTTTGTGGAGGCCCTGCCGGCCGACTGAGCCAGGGGGGGAGGGGGTACGGAGGAATCAGCACGGACGCCCGAGCTGCGGGCGCCCGATCCGCGGGCGCCCGATCCGCGGGCCTTCGGCCTCACGCCCCGCCGAGGGCGTCCAACTCCTCCCCGATGGCGGCCCGCAGGCCGTCGTGGCGTTCGCTCAGCGCGTGCCGGTCGTCGCGCCAGTACTCCTCCCCGTACAACCAGACCGGCAGCCGGACCAGGTCGGCGGGCTCCCAGTCGTACCGCGGCCAGACGTGGGCGTGCAGGTACGGGTCGGTGTTGCCCAGGATCTCGATGTTCACGCGCCGGAAGGCGGGGTCGAGGCGGCGGCAGGCCCGTTCGACGGCCTCGGCGAGCCGCTCCATGTCGGTGAGGTACGCCGCCCGGCGCGCCCGGGGCAGGTCGGAGAGCCGGGTCACGGCGGGGTCGTCGGTCAGCAGGACGGAGTACCCGGGCAGGAACTGCCGGTCCCCGATCACGGCGAAGCCCTCGTCGAGGCGGCGCAGGACGGTCGGGTTCTGCCCCCGGTGAGCGCTGCCGATGCGGTCGTGGCGCCAGTCCGATTCGATCATCCGACGACCCTAACCGACCCTCCTCGCACGATACTTCGAGGATGCCCTGCCTCTCAGGTATCCCCTGTCATACCTGAGAGCTACACAGAAACACGGCTCTGGAGCGGGACGCCGATGAGGGGGCCGGATTTCTAACTTCGGAGGCAGTGAAGGGCGCTGACGGCTCTTCCCGACCGAAGGAAGAGACGATGGCGGCGGGGACCACCACCACGAGCACCAAGAGGGCCGCGGCGAGGGCCGCTGCGCCTGCCACCGCCCCCGGCACCGCGGCTGCGGCCGCGAGGGCGGGCGGTCCCGGCACGGCGGCGCCCGGGCGCGGACGGGCGGCAACCGGCCGGTGGCGCCGAACCCTGTTGGCCGCGCTGGTCGCGGCGGCCGTCGTGATACCGGTGTCCGCCGCCGCCTCCCCGCACGTCCCCGCGCCCCTGCCCGCGGCGTTCACCGAGTCCGCCGCGCCCCACGACCGGTACGAGGCGAACCGGGCCGACCTCGCCGAGGCGGCCCGGATGGCGGCGGCCGCCGGGCGCACCGGCCGGGCCGGGAAGCTGCGTGCGATGGACGCGGGCGGTGCGGGGCGGTTCCTCGCCTTCGACGGCCGGGGGAGCGGCCGGGCCGTCGAGGTGTTCGGCGATCTGGAGACCGCCGACCGGGTCACCGTCCTGGTGCCCGGGTCCGATACGACACTCGACACCTACCAGAGGTTCCGTGCCGGGGCCGTCTCCCTCCAGCAGCGCCTCCAGGCCGCGCATCCGCGCTCCGCCGTGGTCGCCTGGCTGGGGTACGACACCCCCGGCACGGTCAGCACGACGGTCCTGACCGCGGCCCGCGCCGACGAGGCCGCCGCCGAACTGGGGCCCTTCCTCGACCGGTTGCGGGACATGGCAGGGCCGGGCGCCCGGCTCTCCCTGCTCTGCCACTCCTACGGCTCGGTGGTCTGTGCCCGTACGGGGACCGGGCCGGCGGTCGCCGACATCGTCCTGTACGGCAGCCCGGGCACGGGGGCCGACTCGGCCCGGGACCTTCCGACGGGGGCCCGGGTCTGGGCCGGGCGGGGCAGCGGCGACTGGATCGGCCGGATCCCGCACGCCCGGCTCGGTGCGATCGGCTTCGGCACCGACCCCGTCGACCCCGCCTTCGGAGCCCGGGTGTTCGCCGCCGGCTCCGCCGGGCACAGCGACTACCTCAAGCCCGGCACGCGGTCCCTGGATAGCCTGGCCGCCATCGTCCTCGGCACCGCGGCCGCGGATACCGCCACCTCCGCCACCTCCGCCACCTCCGCCGCCTCCGCCGCCTCCGCCGCCTCCGCCGCCTCGGAGGGTTCCCATGCGTGAGCTCCGCGCCCGCTGGTCCCTCCTGGCCGAGGGCATCGACGCGGCGACCCCGGCCGGCCGCGACCGCGCCGTGGACGCGCTGCGGGCCTTCGCGATCCTCGGCGTGGTCCTCGGCCACTGGCTGGTCACCGCCCTGACCACCGCCAACGGCGGCCTGAGCACCACCAGTCCGCTGGCTTACACGAGCTGGCTGGCCCCGGTGTCCTGGGTGTTCCAGACCCTGGCCGTCTTCTTCCTCGTCGGCGGGCACGTCGCGGCCCGCGGCTACGCCTCGGCCCGGGAGCGCGGGGATTCGTACCGCACCTGGGTCGGCGGGAGGCTGGGCCGGCTGTTCCGTCCCGTCGCCGCCGTGCTCGTCCTGTGGACGGTCGTCGCGGGCGGGATGCTGGCCGGCGGGGTGGACATCCCCACCGTGCAGACGCTGGTCAAGCTGGTGCTGTCGCCGCTGTGGTTCCTGCTCGTGTTCGCCGTGCTGACCGCCGCGACCCCGCTCGTGGCCCGGCTCCATCCGCTGTGGCCGCTGGCCGTGGTGGCGGGCGTCGACCTGTGGCGGTTCGGGCTCGACGGGCCCGAGTGGGCCGGCTGGGCCAATGTGGCCGCCGGCTGGCTCGTCCCCTACACCCTGGGCGCAGCCTGGTCCCGGGGGGCGTTCGCCCGGCGCGGGCCCGCGCTGCTGCTGCTCGCCGCGGGCGCCGCCGCCACGGCCGCGCTGATCCTGTGGGGCGGGTACCCGGCTTCGATGGTCGGGGTCCCCGGGGCGGCCGTGTCGAACCTGAACCCGCCGACGCTGGCCGCGGTCGCGTTCGGACTGGCCCAGTGCGGGCTGGCCCTGCTGCTGCGCGAGCCGCTGGCCCGGGCCATGCGGCGGCCGGGCGCCTGGGCGCAGGTGGCCCTGCTGAACCTCTCCGCCATGACGGTCTTCCTCTGGCACCAGACCGCCATGATGACCGTCACCGCCCTCGGGCTGCTGGCCCCCGCCGACCTGCCCGGGCTGCACACCGTGCCCGACTCGCTGCTGTGGATACCGGCCCGGCTGCTGTGGCTCCCCGTGTTCGCCGCCGCGCTGGCCCTGTGCTGGGCCGCGTTCCGCGTGTACGAGCGGGGCGGCCGCCCGAAGCCGGAGGGCACCACCCGTCTCGTCGTCGGCTCCGGCCGGCGGGCGACCGCCCCCGTCAAGGAGATCACCCATGCCTAGGCTGGAGCCCGTGAGCGAGCCGAGCGAGTCCCCCGTACCCGACGCCCGCGAACCCCGTGGCGGCCGTCCCGACCTGCGCGGCCTGGCGCGGGAGATGGTCACCCTGGAGTGGGACCCGCTGCCCCGTCTGTCGCGGCCGCGCTGGCTGGCCTGGCTGCCGCACGTCGCCCTCGGCTACGCGGCCGTGGCTTCCTGCGCCCTCACGGTCTCGCAGCTCGAGGACCACTACAAGGTCACGGGTGGCCTGGTCGTCGCGATGGCCCTGCTGACGGGTGGCTCCATCGTTCTCGGCATGTTCCGGCCTCTGGCCGGCTGGTGGCTCGGCCTCGTCACCGCGGCCATGGTCGCGTGGACGATCTACGGGAATGTCGGTCAGGGCCAGTCCTGGCCGTGGACGCCCGCCGGGGCTTTCACGTTCGCACCGCTGATCCTGCTGGTGGCCCTGCGCAAGCCGCCCCGGGTGACGATCGGGGTCGTCGGACTGTCGATCCTCTACTCCGGGCTGGCCGAAACCGCCTTCAGGCCGCCCCACAGTGCGACGCTGCTCCCGGGCATCGCCCTCCTCTTCGGATTCGTCGGTGTCCTCGGCTATGCGCTCCGCGCGACGCGCCTGGCGCGCGGCAAGCTCGTCGAGCAGGAGTTCCGTACCGAGGAGGAGCGCGCGCGCCGCACGCTGCTGGAGGAGCGCAGCCGGATCGCCCGCGAGCTGCACGATGTCGTCGCGCACCACATGTCGGTCATCTCCATCCAGGCGCAGGTCGCCCCCCACCTGGTGGAGAACCCCTCGGAGGAGCTCAAGGAGAACCTCGCCGGCATCCGGGAGAACGCGCTGGAGGCCCTGACGGAGCTGCGGCGGGTGCTGGGCGTCCTGCGCTCCGAGCAGGCCGACGATCCACTGGCCCCGCAGCACCCCCAGCCGACCCTCGCGGAGCTGGACGGTCTCGTGGACAACGTGCGGGGTGCCGGGCTCCAGGTCACCACCGAGATCGCGGGGATACGCCGGCCGCTGACGCCGGGCGTCGAGCTCACCGCGTACCGGATCGTGCAGGAGGCGCTGAGCAACTGCCTGCGCCACGCGCCCGGTTCGCGGGTGGAGGTCGGCATCGCGTACGGCCCGCGCGACCTGCACCTGTGCGTGGCCAACACCGCGCCGACCCGGCCGGCCCCTCCGTCGCCGGGTGCGGGGCACGGGCTGCTGGGGATGCGGGAGCGGGCGGGCATGCTGGGGGGCGAGCTGGCCGCCGGTCCCCTGCCCAGCGGCGGTTACGAGGTGACCGCGGTACTTCCGATGGATCCGCAGGACATGCCCGGCGGTTCCGCATCCGAGACGACGAGGGATTCATGAGCACCCCGATCAAGGTGATGATCGCCGACGACCAGATGATGGTCCGGCAGGGCTTCACCGTGCTTCTCAACGCCCAGCCGGACATCGAGGTGGTCGGCCAGGCCGTCGACGGGGCGGATGCCGTCGCCAAGGTCGGTGAACTGGGGCCGGACGTGGTCCTGATGGACATCCGGATGCCGGGGATGGGCGGCATCGAGGCCACCTCCGTCATCACGGGCGCCGCGGGCGCCACCGTGAAGGTGCTGGTGCTGACCACCTTCGACCTCGACGAGTACGTGTACGAGGCGCTGCGGGCCGGGGCGTCCGGGTTCCTGCTCAAGGACGCGTCGGCCGACCAGCTCGCGGAGGCGGTGCGGGTGGTGGCGGCCGGGGAGGCGCTGCTCTCGCCGAACATCACGAAGCGGCTGATCACCGAGTTCTCCCGGCTGGGGGCGCCGCGGGCGCCGTCGCGGGCCCGGATCGACGAGCTGACCGAGCGGGAGACCGAGGTCCTGTCCCTCGTGGCCCAGGGCCTGTCGAATGCGGAGATCGCGGCTCACCTGACCGTGGCCGAGCAGACGGTGAAGACCCATGTGGGCCGGATCCTGGTGAAGCTGGGTCTGCGGGACCGCACCCAGGCGGCGGTGTTCGCGTACGAGACCGGGCTGGTCCGTCCGACGGGCTACTGACGTCACCCGTGTAGTACCTGAGGGGGACCCCGGGAAATCCCCTTCGGCGGCGACGCGGGCCAGGGCGGTACCGGCCTACGGTGGTGCGTATGACCGAGACGACCACCGGGGGGACAGCCCGGACGCCTGAAATCCGCATGGCATCGGGGGTGATCGAGACCCTGCGCCAGGACCTCTTCACCGACGCCCTCGCCTATCGGCCTCTGCCCCTGGTGGAGACGCCGGGGCGCTTCGTGCGGCGGCTGCCCCGGGCGATACGCCGGTATGCGCCGTGGAGGCAGTACGCGGCGGTGGGGGCGTTGGCGTTCTTCGTCGTGGTGTTCACGAGCACCACGCATTCGTCCTACATCGGTGAGACCGGCAGGTTCGCGATGGGGCTGATAGCCGGGGTCCCGGTCCTCATGACGCTGGTCCGGCCGGTCGCCGCGTTCTGGGCGGCCGTGGCGATGACGCTGGTGCTCGCCGTGGTCGGCGGGGGGACGGACTGGCCGTGGAGCCCGGGCAGCTTCCTCTCCTACCTCGCGGTCATGGTCCTCGTCACCCTGCGGACCGGCCCGCGGGTCGCGGCCTGGATGTGGACGCTCACCCTCGCCCTCGGTTTCGCGATGTCGGCGCTCCTCGGCAACGGGTACGCGACCGGTCTGCCGCAGATGGCGGTGACCTCGGCCATCGCGCTGGCGATCGCGAGCAGCGTCCAGATACGCCGCTCCGCCAGGGCCGAGGTCAGTGCGCAGCAGGAGGTCACGGCCGTCGAGCGGGACAAGCGGACGCTGCTGGAGGAGCGGACCACCATCGCCCGGGAGCTGCACGACGTGGTCGCCCACCACATGTCGGTGGTGGCGATCCAGGCGGAGGCCGCGCCGTACCGGGTGAAGAACCCGCCGCCGGAGCTGGAGGCGGCGTTCGTCACCATCCGGGAGAACGCGGTGGCGGCGCTGACGGAGCTGAGGCGGGTGCTGGGCGTGGTGCGCTCCGCGGACTACGAGGCTCCCGACGCCCCGCAGCCGACGCTGGCCTCGCTGGACGGGCTGCTGGCGAATGTGCGGGAGGCCGGGCTGAGCGTGGAGAAGACGGTCACGGGCGCGGTGCGGGAACTGCCGCAGGGGGTGGAGCTGTCGGCGTACCGCATCATCCAGGAGGCCCTGAGCAACACGCTGCGGCACGCGCCGGGGGCGGCGGCCTCGGTGGAGGTCTCGTACGTGCTGGGCGGCCTGGGGATACGCGTCGTCAACGGGGCGGCGACCGGGGACGTGCGGCCCTCGCCGGGGGCTGGGCACGGGATCACGGGGATGCGGGAGCGGGTGGCCATGCTGGAAGGGGAGATGACGGCCGGCGCGACCGCGGCGGGCGGGTATGAGGTGGCGGTGTTCATACCGGTGCCCCATCGGCCGGAGTCCCTGGCCGAGCCCCAGAAGGAGACCGGGGCCGGGACGGGAGCGGGGACGGTATGACGATCAGGGTGCTGATCGTCGACGACCAGATGATGGTGCGGGAGGGGTTCTCCGTCCTGCTGAACGCCATGGAGGGCATCGAGGTCGTCGGCGAGGCCGTCGACGGCCGTGAGGCCATCGCGCAGGTGGCGGCGCTGCGGCCGGATGTGGTGCTGATGGACATCCGGATGCCGCGGATGAACGGGCTGGAGGCGACGCGGGAGATCGTGGCGGCCGACACGGACGCGAAGGTGCTGGTGCTGACGACCTTCGACCTCGACGAGTACGTGTACCAGGCGCTGCGGGCCGGGGCCTCCGGGTTCCTGCTCAAGGACGCGTCGGCCCGTCAGCTGGCAGACGGGGTAAGGGTGGTGGCGGCCGGGGAGGCGCTGCTGGCGCCGTCGGTGACCAAGCGGCTGATCTCGGAGTTCTCGAAGCTCGCCGAGACGCCGAGGGTCGCGGATCCGGCGGGGCTGGGCGAGTTGACGGATCGGGAGAAGGAGGTGCTGGTCCTGATCGCGCAGGGGCTGTCCAACGGGGAGATAGCCGGCCGGCTGATCGTCGCCGAGTCGACCATCAAGACCCATGTGAGCCGGATCCTGGTGAAGCTGGGGCTGCGGGACCGCACGCAGGCGGCGGTGTTCGCCTACGAGACCCGGCTGGTGACTCCGTCGTAGGGTGCGGGGATGGGCTTTGATCCGTGGGATGCCGCGTTCGTCGCCGATCCGTACCCGGCTTACCGGGAGTTGCGGGAGCAGGGGCGGGTGATGTGGTGCGAGGACACCGGGCAGTGGCTGGTGCCGCACTACGCCGATGTGAGTGCGCTGCTGCGGGACCGGCGGCTGGGGCGCACCTATCTGCACCGGTTCACCCACGAGGAGTTCGGGCGCGAGGCGCCGCCCGCGGAGCACGAGCCCTTCCATGTGCTCAACGGGAACGGCCTGCTGGATCTGGAGGATCCCGCGCACGCCCGGGTGCGCAGGCTGGTCGCGAAGGCGTTCACTCCGCGGACGGTGGAGCGGCTGGTGCCGGCCGTGCGGCGGATGGCCGGGGAGCTGGTGGGGCGGCTGCTCGCGGACGGGGGCGGGGACCTGCTCACCGTGCTCGCCGAGCCGCTGCCGGTGGCGGTGATCGCGGAGCTGCTGGGCGTTCCCGAGGCGGACCGCGGGATGCTGCGGCCCTGGTCGGCGGACATCTGCGGGATGTATGAGCTCCGGCCGGACGAGGAGACGGCGCGGCATGCCGTGCGGGCGAGCCTGGAGTTCAGCGCGTACCTGCGGGGGCTGATCGCCGAGCGGCGGGCACGGCCCGGGGAGGATCTGATCTCCGGCCTGATCGCCGCTCACGACGAGGAGGGGAGGCTCAGCGAGCAGGAGATGATCTCCACCTGCGTGCTCCTGCTGAACGCCGGGCACGAGGCCACCGTCAACACCACGGTCAACGGCTGGTGGGCGCTGTTCCGCAACCCCGGGGAGCTCGCCGCGCTGCGCGCGGATCCGAATCCCGAAAAGTTGTCCACAGCTGTGGATGAACTCATGCGCTACGACACCCCCCTCCAGATGTTCGAGCGCTGGGTCCTCGACGACATCCGGATCGGGGACACCGAAATCCCCCGCGGAGCCGAGGTCGCGCTGCTCTTCGGGTCCGCGAACCGGGATCCCGCGCGGTTCTCCGACCCCGACAGGCTGGACCTCGTACGGGCCGACAACCCGCACCTGGCCTTGGGGGCCGGGATCCACTACTGCCTGGGGGCGCCGCTCGCGCGCCGGGAGCTGGAGGCGTCCTTCGGGGCGCTGCTGGCTGACGGCGTCCCGCCGCTGCGGCTCGTCGAGGAGCCGCAGTGGCGGGACGGGTACGTCATCCGGGGCCTGGAGCGCCTGCTCGTGACGTTCTAGGCGGCCGGGACTAGGTCCTGTCCGGCGGATCTTGTGACTGTCTGCTTGTCCGGTCGTTAGGTCCGGCATGGGGCGGGGTGATCTGACGAATGCGGAGTGGGTGCG